>JACPRK010000128.1 GCA_016190005.1 Candidatus Wallbacteria bacterium
AGCCGCCCCCGCCGCGCCGCCCCCGAAACCCCCAGCGCCGGCCCCGGCCGCACCCGCGGAGCCCCCATCCGCACCTTCCAAACCCGTCGCCGCCGAGGAGACCATCCGCGTCGAAATCTCGAAGGTCGACCTCCTGCTCGACATGGTCGGCGAGCTCCTGATCTCGAAGATCAAGATGGAGGACAAGCTGGCCCGCAGCAAGGAGCTCATCGATTTCTGCGAGTCCCTGGGCCTCGAGGAAGGCCGGCGCCTCCGCGATCGGATCTCCAAGTTCGCCGAGGACCTGACCGTGGACATGGTCGAGATGAACTACCTCACGCAGGAGATCCAGAATCGCGCGATGAAGATCCGGATGCTCCCCGCCGAGACGATCTTCGACACCTTCCAGCGGACGGTGCGCGATCTCTCGCGTGAGCTGAACAAGGAAGTCACGCTCAAGCTGAGCGGCCGCAAGACCGAGCTCGACAAGCGGGTCCTGGAGGAGATCAAACCCTCGCTCATCCATATCATCCGCAACTCCATGGATCACGGGATCGAACGACCCGAGGTCCGCGAAGCCCGCGGCAAGCCCAGGATGGGCACGATCCATCTCTCCGCCGGCCACAAGGGCGACACCGTCACCATCCAGGTCGAAGACGACGGCGGCGGCATCGACCCGGAGCGCGTCAAGAAGAAGGCACTCGAGCGAGGCCTCATCGACGCCAAACGCGCCCAGTCGATGTCCGACAACGAGGCCCTCTACCTCATCATGGTGCCCGGCTTCTCGACCGCCGAGATCATCACCGACATCAGCGGCCGCGGCGTCGGCATGGACGTCGTCAAGACCAATGTCCAGAACCTGAAGGGCGACGTCACGCTCGCCAGCGAGGTCGGCAAGTTCACCCGGATCGCCATCACGCTTCCGATGACGCTCTCGACGATGAACGTCTTGCTGGCCGAGAGCGCGGGCGAGATCTTCGCTTTCCCGCTCAACTTCCTCGAGGAGACCTGCATCGTCAACGAGAAGGACCTGATCACCGAGGGCGGCCGCTCGGTGCTCACCCTGCGTGGGCGAACGATTGCGGTCTGCCGGCTCGACACGCTTCTGGAGCTGCCGCGCCGGACCCCGCCCTCGCCCGAGCTGCAGATCGTGCTGGTCCACTCGCGCAGCCAGGTGATGGGCTTCGTCGTGGACCGATTCCTCGGCAACCAGGAGATCGTCGTGAAGACGCTGGGCGATCACCTGCGCCATATCGAGAACGTGGCCGGCGCAACCATTCTCGGCAGCGGCGAGCCGGCCCTGATCCTCAACTGTGCCGACCTCGTGAGCCTGGCCTCCAGCGAGCGCGACACGGGCGCCGCCTCGAAGGCCGAGGGTTCCGAGCACTCCCGGAGCATCCTGGTCGTGGACGACTCGATCACCACTCGCACGATGGAGAAGAACGTGCTCGAGACGGCCGGCTACGAGGTCGACGTCGCAGTCAACGGCCATGACGCGCTGGACAAGCTGGCGGCCAGACTCTACAATCTCGTCGTCTCGGACATCGAGATGCCGGGTCTCAATGGATTCGAGCTGATCACCCGGATGAAGAAAGAAGATCGTTTGCGCGAGATCCCGGTGATCATCGTCAGCGCCTTGGCCACGGACGAAGACAAGCGGCGAGGAATCGCCGTCGGCGCCAACGCCTACATCACCAAGGGGACCTTCGACCAGGAGAACCTCCTCGGGACGGTCCGGAGGCTGATCCGTTGAACGGACGCATCCGGGTGCTGGTGGCCGACGACTCCCCGATCGTGCGGGAGGTCCTCAAGGACATCCTGGGCCATGCCCCGGACGTGCAGCTGGCGGGCGAGGCGACGGACGGCAGGCGCGCGCTCGAGATGGCGATCAGCTTGAAGCCCGACATCGTCATCCTCGACCTGGCGATGCCCGTAATGGGTGGATTGCGCGTGCTGGAGATCCTGATGGCCGAGCAGCCGATGCCGGTCCTGGTCCTATCCAGCTTTGCCAACAAGGGCAGCGTCTCCGCCGTGAAGGCCCTCTCCATCGGCGCCCTCGACGTGATGGAGAAGCCGCTCGGCATCACGGAAGACGAGCCGATGCGCGAGTTCGGCGAGCACCTGCTCGAGAAGGTCCGGTCGCTGTCGCGCATTCGGGTCGTCAGCCGCCCGCGCGCCAAGTCGGTAGTGCCGGACTCCGTCACGCCGAAGCTCGACGCCAACTACATCTCCCGCGTGGTCGCGGTCGGCGCCTCGGTGGGCGGACCCGCGGCTGTGTGCAAGCTTCTCTCGGGCTTCCCCAAGGCCGTGCCGCTCGCCTTCGTACTTGTGCAGCACATCCCGGTCGGCTTTCTGAGTGGATTCATCGATTGGCTCACCAGCGAGATCCAGCTGACCGTCGCGATTGGCAGCGAGGGCATGAAACTGAAGGCTGGCCACGTCATCGTGGCGCCGGAAGGCCGTCACATGGAGGTCCGCGGCGACACCATCACGCTCAACGACGGCCCGCCGGTCTGCTACTGCCGCCCCGCCGTGGACGTGCTCTTCAAATCGGTCGCCATCCACTTCGGACCTCGCGCCGTCGGGGTGGTATTGACCGGGATGGGCAGCGACGGCGCCGAGGGAATCCGGGCGATCAAGACTTACCACGGGCGGACTCTGGCCGAAAGCGAGGAGAGCTGCGTCGTCTTTGGCATGCCGAAGGCCGCCATCGGCACGGGAAAGATCGATCGCGTGCTGCCCGTCACCGACATGCCCCGCGAGATCCTCGCGCTCGTGGCTCCCGAGTGAAGAACTGCCAAGGAGGCTGACGTGGCGCTCACGATTGGAAAACGCCTGCTCATCGTCGACGACAGCGAACTGGTAGTCACGATGCTCGCGGACCATCTGGAGTCCGAAGGCTTCGATATCCTCGTCGCCAACGACGGCCAGCAGGGCTACGAGCGCGTGCTCGCCGACAAGCCCGACCTCGTCATCACCGACGTGCAGATGCCCCGCATGTCCGGCCTGGACCTGACCCGCAAGCTCCGCGAGAACGAGTCGACGCGGCCGCTGCCCATCGTCATGATCACCACGCTCAACACGATGGACGACCGGATGGCGGGCATCGAAGCCGGCGCCGACGACCTCATCAACAAGCCCTTCAACAAGCAGATGCTGCTGCTGAAGATCCGCAACCTGCTCAAGGCCTCTGCGCTCAACCGGCAGGTGCAGTCCAATTACGAGGAAATGAAGGCCGTCAACGCTGAGCTCGACAAGCTCCAGAAGAAGCACAAGTACTGGATGGAGGTCGTCGGCGAGGAGATCAAGGAGGTTGCTGCCAACCTCCAGATGACCCTCGGTAAGCTCCAGGGCGAGATGGCGAGCTGCCCCGAGTCGGCGCAGAAGGTGGCCAAGTACGCCTTCGACTACGCGCGCACCCTGGCCGACCGCCTCGACAAGGTGTTCAAGGAAGACAAGAGCGCTTGAGGGCCGCATACCCTCGAATTGAGCGAACGGTCAGCACGTTGTAAGCTGGAGACTCCGCCGGGTCAGGTTCCGGTCAGGCGCGCGTCCGTCGCGCATGCTCCTGGGACCGCGGCGGTCCGATGGACCTCGTACGCGAAGACGCCCAGAAGCTCACGCGCCAGCTGGCGCGCCACGATCAGCTTTACCGCCAGGTCGCCAACCTCCGGCGGGAGCTGGCCCCTGGGGCCGAGGCTCTCACGGCTCGCCGCCGCCGGGAGGAGAGCGCCCTGGCACAGGTCGAAGCCGATCTGGCCGAATTGCAGCGCGAAGGGCTGATCAACAAGGTCGTCCGCACGACCAAGGAGATTCTCCAGGGCGGCGCCAGCCAGGAGGACCAGCTCAAACAGCGGCGGCTGGACGTCATCGCCAACATCAACCGGCTCTCCGCGGAGCAGATGCACCTGGTGAAGCGCTACCGCGAGCTGGTCGACCGCGAGGAGCTCCTGCTCAAGGAGGTCTACGGAGAAAAGCAGCTGCTTCCGGTGATCGCCCCCTTCGTGTTCTGCCTGGGCGCCGCGATGGCGGCAGTCGCCTACGGGACCCAGGCGCTGCAGGCCTTCTGGGCGTTCATGGGCGTCGCCGCGGCCGGTGCCGGGCTGTTCGCCTACAACGCCCGGCGCGTGAACCCTGAGCGCATCCTCGACCACGAAGAGACCCTCTGGCGCCGCATCCGCATCCGTCACGACAGCTATCGGGAGAAGCTGCTCGAGGAGCTCGACAACGTCGGCATCCTTCTCAAGGAGTTCCGGCAGCCGTCCGTCGATTCCTTCGCTCTGCAGACGCGCGACGACGTCGAGTACTACTGCGCCCTGGCCACGGTCCTGGTGGAGATGACGCGCAAGGACGACCATGTCGCCCCCGAGGAGCTGGGCTCGGTGCGCGCGCTTTTCGAGACGGAGCTCGGACTGGCCGGCGAGGCGCTCGACACGGTGAGAAAGCGGATCGAACAGGAGGCCGCTCGCGCGACGCCCGCGGCGCTGGAGCCCCACCTGGTCCGCTTCGACGACCCGGAGAAGGCGCGCCTTCTGATTCGTTTCCTCCTTCGAGTCGCTTACTCGGACGGCCGCTTCTTCGGCCGGGAGCAGGCCTTCGTGACGCTCGTCTCCCGCAAGCTCTCCGTCCCCGCGGACCAGGTGGAACAGCTCCGGCTAGAGGAGCGCGACCTGGCCGAGAGCCGCGGCGTCCGCGTCCCGCCGGAGCCCGTCGCCCCCGCCAACCCCATCCCCGCCGACATCGCCTTCATCGACGTCGACCCCGAGACCCCCGACCGCCCCGGCCGCCGTCGCCAGCGCTCCAGGTAGCCTCGCCGGCGCGAGGGCGTGCCCCGCACATCAGCGGCTGCCAAATAGGGTCAACTCGACTTTCCCCTATTTTTGGGCTATTCCGCGGGCGCGGGGGGACCCCCGTCTTCGCCTCGCGCGAAATAGGGTCAACTCGACTTTCCCCAGTTTCGGTCTATCGCCGCGGGCGCAGGGGAACCCTGCCTACTGCCCCCCACCGAACAGCCGCCTCATGAACGAGCGCGCGCCTTGCTTGACGGCATCCACGGCCTTCTTGGCCGATTCGGCGACGGCCCCAAGCTGCCGAGGGACTTCCGAGAGCTGCTCCACCGAGCGAGGCGAGTAACTGGTGTCGGGGATCGGCTTGCCAAGGTCGATTCCGGTGTCGGCGCGGAAGTCACGAAGCCGCAACACGGCCTGCGGAGCCCCGTGCTTGTAGAGACGCACGCCTGCAGGGACGCCCGATGGGTCCAGCGTCAGAACGATCTGCCCGGGCGGCTGCGCGCGATCGAACACGAGCTCTCCGGGCCGCTCCGAGGAGGCAACCATCGTGTCGACCGCCGCGCGTACGCGCGAGGCGGCTTCGCCGTCCGCCAGCAGCTCGAGTCCCTTGTAGGTCTCTGGCGGCAGCCGGCCACCCTCGATCGGCACCACGTAGGCCAGCCTCTCGTTCATGAGCGTCAGCCAGAGCATCCGTTCGCGGATCACCGCGGTGATTCGCCCCGTGTCCCGGCCGCGAACCAGCAGCCGCCCCTCCAACTTCAGTCCACGGCCGGGCTGCAGCCCGAACTGGGCGTCCCTGAGCGCAATCCCGGGCGCGACGCCCTCTGCCTGCTCCCCTTCGACGAAGGTCGTGAAGCCGCCTCCGTAGCGGGCGATCAGCGCATCGAACCCGTCCGACGCGCCGCACGGCAGGGCTCCGGCCAGCCAAAACACGGCCAGGGCCAGGGCCTCCAGGACCCTCGATCTCCTCAGGGCACCACGCAGGGCTACTTTCATTTCTTGCGCTCCAGCGACTTCAACACGCCGCTCGCCTTGTCCGCCCAGGGGCTACCCGCAGGCTCCCGCTCCAGCACGCTCGTCGCCAGCGCCCGGGCCAGGTCGCGCCGCCCCGTCTGGATGCACGCCACCGCCAGCTCGATGGTGACGCGCAGATCTCCGGGTGCCACCACGTGTGCCATGAAAAGCTGCCGGCAAGCGGCTTCCAGGCCTCGGTTCCGAAGGTAGAACTCGCCGGCGACCCGATGCAGCTCGGCGTTCAGCGGCATGACGCGCGTCAAGAGATCCAGCCCCGCCTGGGCCGCCTGCCACTTGCCCGAGTCGAGCTTCGCAGCCAGCGCCGCCGCCAGCTCCTGGATCACTCCAAGTTGCGCCTGGAACGCCTGCAGATACGCCCGCACGGAGGCCGGCTGATCCCAGCGCCGGGCAAACACCTGCCCCAGCTCCAGGTACGGAGTCACCATCGGCCCGGGCGCGCTCTCCAGCAGACTCCTCGCCAGCGCCCAGCCCTCCGGAGCCTCGGCCCCCATCAGTTCGTGGAGCTTCAGATAGACGCCCTCGGCCGTCCCGTCGAGTCCCGACTCGGGTGAACGCGCGGCCTCCCGCAGCGCCATCGCGTCGCTCGCCGCCGCCCGCAACAGCTCCTCGATCCTCACGTCCCACCCGGCCGCCGGCGCAGGAAGCGAGGGCTCCTGGGCGGGTGCCGCGGCAAGCTGCGCGCCCGAGTCCGGCCTCACCGCGATGGGCTGCGGACCGCTGACCAGCCCCGCAGCCGCGAACACTCCCGAGGTCGTGTCGGGGGTCTGAGGCCGTCGTTCGGTCCTGGCGCAGATGGCCTGCAGCAGGTCGGGGTGGCGCTCCAGCGCGGCGACGTCCAGCGTGCGTGCTATCGACTCCAGCGCCCTCAACCCGGCCCGCTGCTGATCGGAGCGCCGCGCGCCCGAAAGCAGTTTCTCGACCACGCGAAGCTTGTCGAGCTGGCCGAACTTCCAGAGCGCCACCGCAGCCCCGGCTTGCACCCACGGGTCCGCCGACGCCAGGAGCGGCTCTACCAGCGAGGCCACCTCGAAGGCACTGAAAGCATCCACTCGCTCCACAGCCCTGCAAGCCAGGGAGGGCCGCCCCGCGTTCAGACACTGTTTCAATTCGCTCTGCCCGCGCCGCCCCACCATCGCCAGCAGCGCGCGCTCCCGGGTCTCCTGGTCCGGGGCGTCGGCCGCCAGCCGCTCCAGCTGCGCCGTCCAGGCAGGTTCCGGCAGGTTCGCCACGAGGTCCACACACCAGGGCGCCAGGTGGGGCGCCGGGTGGGCCGGCAGCGGCTGCAGGGCATCCGGAGGACACCCGGGCGCCAGCTTCGTCAGCGCCGCCATCAGAGCTGCCTGGACCGACGGCACGTCCTCCTGGCAGAACCGCTCCACCAGCTTGCGGCAGAGCCCTGCGTCCAGCATCCGCGTCGCCGCCGCCGCGCCCGCGCGCCTGACGCCCGGCAGAGCCGCGCCCAGCATCTCTTCGATCGCGCTCACCGCCTGCGCACCCCGGCTCGGCGCCGAGGCCGCCAGCGCAGCGGCCCGAGCCAGCGGCGAGAAGTGATCGTAAAAGCGTTTGAGGATGAACTCACTCCTGGTGGCGTCCGGAACGAGGATCGCAGCCGCCTCGATGGCCGCGGCCAGGAGCTCTTCGCCTACCGGCTCGTCGAGCAGGGATTGCACCCCAGCCAGCGGCGGCTCCGCTGGCTGCGCAACCAGCGCCCGCAACGCTTCGGCCCGGACCCTGAAGTCGCCCTTTCCGAAGGCCATCTGCTCCAGGCGGCGCGCGATTCTCGGGTCCCTCTTGCCGGCCAGCCCGCGCAGAGCGGCCAGCGCCACCCTCGGCGAACCGTCCCCCGTCAGGGAGACCAGCAGGTCGACCGGCCTGGCGCCCGCCTGCCGCGAGAGCGCGGCCGCCGCCGCGAACCGGACCGTCGCGCTCGCGTCCACGGCAGCACTCTGCAGCCCGGACATCGCATCGGCGCCCCGCAGCCCGGCGCTCAATGCCAGCGCTCGCGGGCGCAGCGCCGCCGATTTTCCGGCCGCGACCTCGGCGACCAGCCGGGCAGCCCCGGGGTCTCCCCCGCGCGCCAGCACCTCCAGCACATCTCCCGTGGCCGAGCCTTCCCGCAGCAATCGCGTCGCTTCCGCCACGGCATCCGGGTGGCCGAGCGCCGCAAGCACGCGCCACAGCTCCTCGCCGGCCGGACTCGACGCGGCCACGGCACGCGCCTGGGTCAAGAGCTCCTGAACGCACGGCCGCAAGAGCTCGACGGCTGCCTCCCGGATCTCGTCGGCAGTGAGGGCCAGCATGTCGGCCGGCCGCCACCCGTGGTCGGAGCTGGTCTCCAGCAGCGTTCCCGACCGCTCCATTGCGGCCGTCTCCCGGACGCGCCGGCGGATTCGTCGCGCCAGGGACTGCGTCCAGCCGTCGCGGTCTCGCTCGAAGCGGTCCAGCACCCGCGAAACCTCGTCGGCCGCAGCCACGTCGAGCCGCTCTTCCAGCCATCGCAGCGCCTGCCTCCGGGCCAGCGGCTGCTCGTGCGCGGCCCAGGCCTCGACACAGGTGATCAGCGGGCTGCTCATCGAAGCCATCCTGTCACGGCACCGAAACCGGGTTCCAGTAAGGATCGAGCTGCCGGCGCGAGTAGGGCTGCAACGCCGCGCTGGTCACCAGCTCCCGCGTCAGCTCGCCCACGCGAGCGCCCAGCTCGATCCGCACGAGCAGCGGCGCGTAGGCCGCGTGCATCCGGGTCGAGTAGTCGAGCATCGGAGCCTCCAGCCGGCAGGTGTAGAGCGTGAACCGCGCTGACGTCAGCGCCACCGAAACCACCTGCTCGGTGGTGCCTGTACCGGGCGGAGAGCCGCCGCCCGGCAGAGGTCCCAGCCGCCGCAGCAACCTGGGCGGGTTGGAGGCCGCATCGAAGCTCCAGCGGCACTCCGCCAAGCCCGGCCTGCCAGCTCCGCCACCCGCCAGAGCCCGCGGAAACGTCATTCCCAGCCCGCCGGCGCCAATCTCGATGGCCCGGCCGGACTCCGCGTCGATGTAGGCCGCCCTCAGGTCGGCGCGCACCCGCGACACCACCAGCTCCAGCTCCTGCGCCATCGATGCCTCGGCATCGCCTCGGGCCACACCCGTCGAGCTCAACCGCAGGACGTCGAACACCCCGGCGAGGACGATCGAGAGGATCGCCATGACGATCATCAGCTCGATCAGCGTGAAGGCTCGCCGTCTCACGGGCCTATCATCCTCCAGAGTCGTACCGATCGGACCGCCTCCGGGCCGCGGCTCGGCTCCAACCACGCCACTGTCACGGTGAGCTTCAGCATCGGGACCTGCGGCTCCGGCGACGCGTCGGTCACCTCGAGCCTGCGAAAGAAGCGACCCATGTCGGCCGGGTAGCGGTACGTGTCCTGCGCAAACGCCGGCGCCAGCACCGACGCGCCTTCGACCAGGTAGGCCTGCTTGAGCGTCTCCACCGGCATCTCCTCGACCACGATCGGCCCCCGCAGGCCGTCGGTCGGCAGCGTCGCGCCCCATTCGAGCGCCTCGATTGCCAGGTTCCGCGCCACCATCTCGTTCCAGCTGGCGGCGATTCCCTGGCGGCTGGAGACCAGCAGTCCGATGGCCGGCACCGCCATGACGACCACGATCGCCCCGACCAGCACCGCCTCGACCAGGCTGAGCCCGCGCGCGGCACGCCCTCCCCCCCTCGGGCCCACTTCCCCGCTTCTCGCCTTTCGATTCTCGATACTCTTCAAGGCGCCTCCGAAACGGTCGCAACCGGGTACTGCGCCATCGAGAACCCATACGCCGCCGGCTCGGCATCGCCTGAGCCCGGGACGATGGCCCTGTCACCCGGGTTCGAGGGGGCCCGGTAGCTGCCTGCCGCGCGCCCGTTGAAGCAGAGCGGATCGTACACCAGCACCGCCTGGAAGATGCTGCTGGGTATCGCGGAGGCGATGCACCCGTGCACCTGCATCTTGACGGTCCCGCCCGTCGGCTCCACGAGCGCGCGCTCGCCCATTGCCACCAGCGACGCCTCCACGGGCCTATCGTCGGCGCGGATGACGCGGTTCTTGCCCAGTGCCTGCAGCACCAGGAGCTCGTCGGTCCCCTCGGGGACCTCGCGGACGATGCCGCCTAGCCGCACGTCTCCCGCGAAGGCGAGCTTGCCGTGCGCTCGGAAGCGGCTCCACTCGGGAAGCTCGAGCCCCTCGCCGCACATCACGATCGCTTCCGGGAGCGCCAGCAGCGTCGGATCGGCCTCGACGGGGTAGAGAAACCGAAGGGCCGCCGCCGCGGTCGGCAAGACGTAGCTGGCGGCGGCCACGGGCAGGTCGAAGGCGCTCGCCTGCACCAGCGGCTGGAAGGAGTCGGCCATGGCGGGCTCGTCCATCAGGACGAAGCTGGTCACCTTGGCCTCGAGCGGGTCCTCGGGACCTTCGTCGATGTTCACGTGCGAGAGCACGTCGCCCAGCTGGCGGGCCTCCATCCCACCCAGGCCCCCGATGAAGTACTTCACGCGGTCGCTCGGCACGGGCGGCCGCAGGTTGGAGAGCCGGCAGTCGAAGTACTGGACGATCAGCCGCTCGGCCAGGTCCACCTTGGCTCGGGCCTGGAACCGCACCTGCCCCAGGTAGGCGCGGTCGTAAGGCCAGTCGAGCGAGATCTCGTCGGCGCCACGGCGCACCTTGCGGCGGGTGTCGACGATCCGCACGGCCACCGGCTCCACGGTCTGGGTGGGCCATGCCGGCCCGGCGGCGGCCTCGGCCTTCGCGCCTTCCGCCACGATCGGCAGCGAGCCAGCGGTCGGGTCGGCCGTGCGAACGAAGTCGAAGGCCGGTGTGCCCCTCTGGTTCACGGTTCCGAGGAACCTGAGCCGGGCCTCCTCGATCGCGGAGAGCGCCAGCACCTCGGCTTGCTGCCCGAACCGGCTGCGCCGCGAGAGTGTGCGGAGCGTTTCACTCCTCTGGTACAGGATGAGCACGAGCCCCAAGGCGCTGATGATCACGAACAGCGCGATGAGCATCGCGCTGCCGCGGCCGTCGAATCGTCTGGAGCGCATCGCTGTTCGGCGGACCCGGAGTGACCGTGACAGGCTCAGCCGCTCGCCTGGTAGCTGGACATCGGGCGCGTGGCCGTCGTGGCCCGTGAGCGCGTCAGAACCAGCCGCTGACCGTGTCCCAGGCGTCGCCCAGTGCGTCACCGATGGCGCTGGCCGCGTCACCGATTGCGCCGGCGATGCCGCTGATGACGGCGCCCACGCCCGTCAGGACCCAGCCGACGCCCTTCGTGATGGCCCCGAGCACCGTCGCGCCCGCGCCGGCGACCTTGTTGAAGAAGCCGCCCTCATTCCACTTTTTGGCGCCCCAACCCATCATGCTGTCGCCCGCGCTCTGGAGAGCGTTGCCCGCGAGCGTCGGGATCGCCCCGACCACGCCGCCGATCACCTTCGTGAACCCGCCGCCAACCATCGTGAAGAAACCGCCGATTCGCTCCCCTACCGTGCGACCGCCGCCGGTCAAGTCCTCCCAGCCGCGCGTCACATCGCGCAGCCCGCTGGTCAGAACCTCCACCGACGTGCGGCCGTTGAGCCCATACAGGGCGGTGTTGATGCGTTCCCAGGCGCCCGGCGGGTCCTTCGAGACGGACATGTAATAGTTGTTGAAGCCCGCGATCTCGCCAAGCGCCGGCTTGTCCCAGCACTTGGCGACCTCGGCTTCGGAAAGCCACTTGGAGCCGCCCCAGTAGGTATCCTCGAACTGCCACTCGCGCTCGCCCTTGTCATTGATGCGGTAGCCCTTCACGGACGCCCAGTGGAGCTTCTCGAGGTCGCCGCCGCCGCCGACGTTCACCAGCATCATGATGCGCTCGTCGCGATCCACCGCCCGGGCGATGTCGTCGAGCGAACCGTTGTTTCGATCGGTGACGCTGTGGCCGGCTCGCTGAAGGTAGCGCTTGATGTCGTGGGGACTGGTGCCGAACTTGATGGGCACGATCTCGTCGAAGATCTCCTTCAGGTTGACGTCGTGCCCGAAGCTCTGGAGGATGGTCGCAACGGCGTAGGCACCGCACGGGTTGCCCGCGTCCCCGAGCTTGTCTCGCCCGGCGACGGTGGTGATCCCGTCCACGAACACGCCCTTGGACGGATCGGGCTTGTCGGCTCCGGAGGTGCTTCCCGAGCCCGAAGATGTACCGGTCCCTCCGCCGCCCAGCTCCGTCGGCACCAGCTTCTCCAGGCGGGCGATCTCGTCCCGGAGCTCCTTGGCGCGGTCTGTGTCGAAGCCGTTCTTGGTGACCTCTTCGCGGTACTCGGCGCGCAACTTTTGAAGTTGTGCCGCTACCTCCGCGGCCCCCTTACCAGCGCCCTCCGGGGGCGCCGCGGGAACGGCTAGCGGTGCCAGGGCAAGCACCAGGAGCAGCCAGAGGCCGGTCCGGACACGCCTGGAGAACAACCCTTGGAGTTGCCGTGCGGCGCCGTTGAACATCGCGACCTCCCTCGGTCATACTCCAGTATGACTCCGATTGGAGCTTTCGGCAAATCCCCTGATGCCCCAGCCTTTCGACGCCGCCGGCCCCGCTCTTCGCAAACTCTGCGAGGGTCTTGCTGTCCCCCACGCGTGGCGACGGGGGCGAGCGCTGACGGACCTGACGCCCTTTCAGGCCGTGCCGGAAGCTCGCTCGGCCCTCTCGGCGCTGTCCGAAGGCGAGCCCGACCCCAGCCTGCGGGCACTAGCCCAGTCCGCGCTGGCCGAGCCCGCTCGAGGGTTGCCTGCCGAGCCCGGGCGGCTTGTCGCACGGCTGCTCGTGAGCGCCGAGCCGCTCTACCGCGAGGCCGCCCTTGCGGCCATCTGTGACACGCCGGAGCTGGCCGCCAGCGCCGTGCACGAGGCGTCCGAGCTGCTTCGCGAGACAGCTCCGGACCAGGCCCACCGCCATCTGGGCACGCTCCTCTGGGAGCTAACAACGCCAGGGTCCGCGGTCCCGGCGACGCTGGCGACCGCGCTGGCCGCCAGCCTCGAGAAGTCCCGGCTCGAAAGGTCGGCCGAGTTCACGCCTCCCGCGCTGCGCTCCCAGCCCATTCGCACCGCCAGGCGGCCCAGCGCCACCGAGCTCAAGTCGGCGACTCAGCCTGCCGCCAAGGCGGGCCCTTCCCCGCTTGCGACGGCCGCGGCCTGGGTCAGGACGCCGGCTTTCGCGGGCGTGGCTGCGGTGACCGCACTCCTCACGCTGGGTTTGGCGACTGCGCCCGAAACGCCCTCGGCGGCGACCCCTGCGCCAGCTGTCGCGGTTGCCCGGCCCGGAGACAAATTGTTCCGCGCAATGGAACGTCGGCCCGTGCAGTTGTCGGGGGTCGTAGTCAAGGTCCTGCCGGGCCGCCGGGAACTGAAGCTCCAGGACGATGCATCCCGCTCCATCATGGAAGTGCGGCTCAAGACCGAGCTGCAGGCGGCCGTGGTCGACGGCACTCGCGTGCGCGTCGACGGAACGCTGGAGGGGCTGGGCGCCTTTGGTGACGCCGTCGTCGGGGCCGAGACCGTGGCCGTCGACACGAAGCCCGCCGGATGGGGCTGGGATGCGAAGGCGCCGGGAAAGGGTCAGGCCGCGTCCGGCACCACAGAGCGACCCGAGCCCGCGAGACGCTCCGGCATCGCCGAGGGCATCCGGACAAGGCCCTTGAGATGACGTCGGTACCCGCAGTCGAGGCCGCACGGGAGCCGGCCAGCGCCGGCCCGATGGACCGCTCGGCGCGCGCCTTCCTGACGCTCGACCTCACCCAGGAGGTCGCCGCGGGAGAGCTCGCCCGGCCGCAGCAATTCGTGGGCGCGCTGCGAACGCTCCTGGGCGACGAAGAAGCTCTCCCCCTGCTCGAGCGCCTTGCCAAGGAGACGTCCGAACCCGACGTGCGGCTGCGGGCGCTGGAGGAGCTTGCGTCTGTCGAAGCTGGCCGGGAAGCAGACTCGATGGGCCAGACTTGGGTCTCCGAGGTCCTGAGCTGGCCGGACGCGGCGGATTCGAGCGCAGCTGCCCTGCTCGATGCAGGGCCGGACACGCATCGCGCCGCCGTTTCGTGCTGGGCCCGTGCCAGGAACCGCACTGGCCTCGAGGGGCCGCTGCGCGCGCGACTGGCGGCCGAGGGTCAGCCAGGCTGGTTGAGGCGAAGCTTCCTGCGGACGCTGGCCGTCGTCGGAAACGAGCACACGCTTTCGGCCCTGCCGGCGATGCTGCGCTCCGAGGAGCTCCTCACCGCCAGGACCGCGATCGGCGCGGTCGTCGCCATCGGTTCGCCAATGGGAGTGGGCTTGCTCGGGAAGCTCCTTCAGGAGCGCCGCGGAGCCATCCAGGCCGACCTGGTTCGCGCCCTGCTCATCCTCGACCCGGAGCGCGGCTCGGCCCCACTCGCGTCGCTGGCCGCCGACCCCGAGCCCGCAATTCGCGCCGCCGCGCTGCACCTGGTCCGGACGTTCTCCCCGGCTGCCGGCTCGCAGATCTTGCTGTCACGTCTGGAGCGGGAAGAGGAACCCACTCTTCTCGAGCCGCTGGCGCTGGCACTCTACGAGCGCCCTACCCAGGAGGTCGCAGCGGGCGTCGCCCACGCTGCCCGCCAGGGTGAATCGCCGCGCGCCCGCACGTGCCGCGCGCTCCTGGCCCGCTTCGTGGAAGACGGAAAGCTCGACTCCGCAGCCGCCCTGCGCGCCCACGAAGGCTACTCACCCGGCGCCAACCCCGGGCAATAGACACAGCGAAAGCCCGTGGCGTCTACCTGTGCCGGGTTTCCACCCGGCCCTCACTCACTCTTGGATCGCTGAGACCCCGCACAGATACTGGATGTACTTCATTTCTCTCAGGGGCCTCGCCCCCGAACCCCCACCAGGGGGACCTGTCCCCCTGGACCCCCATCTGATGCGGGTTTTCCTGTTGGCGGCGCTTGCCAGAGAGTTCCGGACTCAAAAAGGTCTTTCGAGAGATCGATGAATGCCTGAGCACCCGGCCCTACTCCCCTGTGTACACCTGCTGAGAGAAGACCTTTTCGACTTCCTCGAGCTGTGCGGAGACGGTAGCGCGTGTGGCGGCAGACAAGCCAGGATCGGGCGGCATGGGCTGCTCCAGGGAGGGAAGGGCAGCCTTCATCTCCTCGAGCTGGCGCGTCAGCTCCGCGCGGAGCTCGCCCTTCACGTCCTTGTTTTCAAGCTGCTTCTCCAGGTCTTTGACGCTGGCCGCAAGGGCCTGCTGCTGCTGCTTGCGGGAGCGCTCGGCCATCGCCTCGCCGAAGGCGGCGCTCACGGTCGAGTGCAGCTCGAAGAACCGGGCGAACGGCATCCCGACCGCCTTCTCGAACTCCGCCTGCATACCCGCAGCGGCCGCTACCCCGGCCAGCGGATCGCCGCCTGTCGCCTCCATGGCGCGGCCCTTCTGGCCCATGAATGCCGTCATCTTCGGGTAGGCCGCGAGGTAAGCCGCGAGGTCGGCCGCCTTCACCTCGAGCGCGGCCGGCACCTCCTGGCCCGCTCCCGCGACGCCCGTCTCGGCGGTCGCAGGCGGCTCCGAGCCGCCCACTTCCTGAGCCTGTGCCCCGCCCAACCCGATCAGTTCGAATCCTACCGCGACGACCAGGGCGTACTCGAATGATCTTCGCATCGTGCTCTCCTTCTCGGGACCGGTTGCCCGGGCGATCCGTTCACTTCTGCGGCTTGGGCTCACTCGCCCCGGCAGCGGTCGCCGGCGTCGCGGCGGGCGCCGGACCGACCACCACGATCGTGGCGGCATCGGGGTCGAGATAGGTCCTGGCCACTCGGTTCACGTCGTCCACTGTGACACCCTCGATCAGGGACGGATACTTCTCCATGTAGTCGAAACCGAGCTTGAATCGCTCGACATCGATGAGGAAGTCGGCCAGCTGCGCAGGCGTCTCCACGTTGAAGACGAAGTTGCCAGTCAGGTACGCCTTGGCGTTGGCGAGCTCGTCGGCGGTGCAGCCTTTCTCGCGCAGCAGACGAATCTCCTGTTGCAGGCCTTCGACCGCCGTCACGCGATTCTCGGGCGAGGTGCCGATGTAGGCCATGAACGTCCCGGGCTCCTCTCCGGCGGAGTCGCTGATGTTGGCGTACACGGTGTACGCCAGTCCCTTCTCGTCGCGCAGCTTCTTGGAGATGCGGTCGGTGAACCCGGGCCCCGTGCCGAGCACGTAGTCCATCACGAGCAGGGCATACCAGTCCGGATTGGATCTGGGAACCCCCAGGTGCCCCAGGCAGATGTTGAGCTGCTCCTTGTCCATCTGCACGAACTTTTCGAGCTTCTGCTTCTGCCTCTCCATCGGCGGCATCGCCGGCAGATGCACGGGCTTCGACTCCCACTTCCCGAAGTGCTGAGCCAGCTTCGGCACGAGCGACGCAGAGTCGAAGTCCCCCACCACGGCCAGAACGGCGTTGCCGGGGCGATAGTAGGACGCGTGGAATGCCTTCAGGTCCTTGGAGGTAATCGACTGAACGGAGCTTTCGTATCCCTTTCTCGGGGCGTGCAGCGGGTGCGCGCCGTAAACCAGCTCCCGGAAGGCGTTTCCCGCGACGCGATTCGGCTCGTCCTGCTCTGCCCGGATCTCGCTCAGGATGCGAGCCTTCTCGCGCTCCACCCGGTCCTCGGCAAAGGCCGGCTGCGTCAGACAGTCGCTGGCCAGGTCCAGCGCCAGGTCCAGATCCTTCGCCAACGCCAGCACATGGACTCCCGACGAATCCGTGTCGAGCTTGCCTCCGACATTCTCGATCGCCTCGGCGATCTGCTCGGCCGTGCGGCCCGCCGTCCCCTCGTCGAGCATCCGGCCCGTGAACTCCGCCAGCCCCTCCTTGCCCTTCGGGGCGTAGCGCGCGTCGGCGCGAACCCAGGCCTGCAGCGCGACGATCGGCAGTGAGTGGTTCTCCAGCATCAGCACCGTCAGCCCGTTGTCGAGCGCCTGCCGCTTGACGTCGAGCTTCTTCGACTTCCCGGACGCCTTAGCGCCCACCGCCACCCTCAGCCCGGCCGGTGGCGCTGGGGCCGGCCCCCGGAAGGCCTTGCGGCCCTTGGTGTCGGAGGCTTCTTTGACTCCACCGCCCCCACCGGCAGTCACCTTGGGCAGGGACATCCCGACCGTCTTGCCGGACGCGACGAAGACCTTCGCTGCCGTCGTCTTCAGCTCCGTCGCCGTCACGGACCGCACGAGATCCAGATAGCCGTCCAGGAACCTCGTGTCGGCCAGCGTGTCGAAGTAGCCGATCTTCGTCGCCAGGCCCGACGCCGTGTCCTGCTCGAACACGAACTCCGCCGAAGCGATGTTGCGCGCCCGCTCGAGCTCGGCGGGAGCAACCTCGACGCTCGCCAGCTTGCGGATCTCCTCTTCGACGGCCTGCTCGGCCTTCTGGATGTCCGCGCCCGCCAGAAGCTCCACCTGAACCTGGAAGAGCCCGGGGTCCCGTCGCGCGTCGTTGCTGGTCTCAACGGAGGTGGCCAGTTTGAGATCCTCCACGAGACGCCTGTACAGCCGGGAGCTCTTGCCGCTGGAGAGCACGTGGCCGGCGACGTCGAGCACGACGGCTTCCCGAGTATGGAATCGCGTCGAGCGGTACGCGATCATCAAGCGCGGCACCTCCCCCAGATCCCGGATCGTGACCCGCTTCTCACCGGCCTGAGGCGGCTCGTCGAGGTACGGCGGCGGCGTCTTCTGACCTCGCGGGATGCGGCCGAAGAGCTGCTTCACGCGCGCCAGCGTCCGATCGGGCTCGACGTCTCCGACGATCACCACGGTGGCGTTCACCGGGCTGTAGTGACGCTTGTAGAAAGCGAAGATGTGATCACGAGGGACCGTCTCCAGGGCCTGCTGATAGCCGATGATGGGATGGTGGTAGGGATGCACCACGTAGGCCAGCCCCGTCACCTCGTCGGCGAGCATCCCCCACGGGCTGTCCTTGGCGCGCTTGAGCTCCTCGATGACGACCTTGCGCTCAGACTCCACTTCCTTCGAAAGAAACAGGCACTTCCTCATCCGGTTGGCTTCGATCTCCAGCGCCTGCTCCCACCGATCGGAGGCGAAGTTGAAGAAGTAGGCCGTGAAGTCCTCGGTGGTGAACGCGTTGTTCGCCCCGCCGTTCTTCATCGTGATCAGGTCGATCTCGCCCTTCTTGTAGCGATCCGTCCCCTTGAACAGCATGTGCTCCAGATAATGCGCCAGCCCTTCGTCCCCCGACGCCTCGTGAGAGCTGCCCACTCGGTACCAGACCATCGCGCTCACGACCGGGACCTCGTGGCGCTCCTTGATCAACACACGGAGCCCGTTCGAGAGCGTCGCCTCCCGGATGCCCAGGCTGCTAGAAGCAGCCGCCGGGCCGGCGGTGGTCGGTGGGGCAGCGCTGATGGAAGAAACCATGGCAAGCAGATTCATCGGGACCAAGAGGGCTAGAAACGGGCGGCGCATCGGCACACTCCAATGTCGTGAGCGGAGGATACTCCAGAGGGAATCGAGAATCGAGAAGCGAGAAGCGAGAAGCGAGGACACAGAAGTCGCGCTGTGGCGAGCCCATCCCCTACCTCTCCTGCCCATCCTGAGCCTGTCGAAGGATCATCCTGAGCCCTTCGGCAGGCTCAGGACAGGCTTGTCGAAGGACCCGCCGCAAAAACTCGGCGCAGGTAGACGCCACGGATTTCCCCCACGGGATTTCCCTGGCCTTTCCGGGGGGTCAGAAACGCGTGTCTTCGTCCTGGGAGCTGAAGTACTCCTTGTAGACGTGATCGTTGATCCGCTTGTAGGACCAGATCTTCGTCATCACTTCGATCTCGGGCTGCTTCAATCGGTCCTTGTAGAGCCCCTCGTCGAAGAGCGCCTTGAAGTTGAGGACCACCATCGCTACCCGCGCCCTCTTGAGCGCAATGGTCCGCGCCGTGATTGTCGAGAACTCCTTCAGCCCCCCGTCCGCGTCGTCGTCATAGGCGAAGTAGCTCAGATTGAACGCCTTCACCTTCGTGGCCATCACGCGTCCCTCGGCGGGCTCCCCGGGCTCGCTCCTCTCGTCGGCCAGGCTGAACTCCGCCATCCGCAAAAGATTGTCGCCAAGCGCTCCGGTGAGCGGGGTCTTGCTGACCAGCGTGCCGCGCGTGACCTTCCTCAACACCCGCTCCGTGTTCTTGTCCCACTTGTAGGAGCACCGGAAGACCGGGAGCACATGCTCCGTCACCTTGCCGTCGGTGAAGAAGGGGTAGGTGAGCAGCCCCTTCTCCACGTTCATCCCGGCGACGACATCCGGCTTGTCGGTTTGATACTTCAAGATGGTGAAGTTGTCGGCCGCCACGAAGGCGAACATGTGGCACGTGTTGACGTCGCGCACCATGTTCTCCACGAGGTTGCGCGCGCCTTGCTGGATCTGGATGCTCTTGCTCGACGAATCAGCCAGCTCCATCGAACGCGTCAGCATGTAATACACGACGCCCAGCAGGACGATGGCGATGGCCGAGACCAGCAGCGTCTCGATCAGGTTCAGGCCCTTGCGGTCCCTCGTCTTTCGCGCTCTCATCGCACGCGATGGTCTCCTATCAGCGTGTGGAAGCGCGAGAGCGCGGTCCGATGTCCTGCGCCCCCCTCTTCCTCGCTCTTGCCCATCTCCTGCCACCGGACCTGCAGCAGCACCGCGTAGAGCCGCGGATTGGCGGGGGCCGCCACGTCAGGGTCGACATCCGCGGCCGACGACACGCTCAGCTTCGTCTCGATGCGCGCGTACTCCTCCGGGTAGTTGAGCGTGGGCCCCTTCGCCTCGGGGTCGCCCGGAGCGGTGACGCGCCGCAGCACGGAGCCCGTCACGGCCTCCCAGTCGTGGCGCATCTGGATCAGCTTTGACGGCGGCAGCTGGCGCAAGGCCTCCAGCTCTTCGCGAGCCGCGTGCAGGGCCATGTACGAGATGCGGCTCCGGAAGATCGACTTGGAGCTGCCGGTGAAGAGGAAGTACATCGGCACGAGCGCGCCGGCCAGGATCAGCGTCGTGATGACGACCTCCACCAGCGAGAACGCGCCGCGCCGCCGCCTCACTTGGAGCCCCCCATCCCGACGTCCTCGAGCTGCGTCAGCGCTTCCTGCAAAGCGTCCGCCGAGATGCGACCAGCCTCCTGCTCGCGCAGTAGCCCGGCCTTGATCTCGCTTTTCTGCCGTTCCGAGAGTTTCTTCACCGATCCGGTCTCCGCCACCTGCTGCTGGATCTGGTCGTAGTACTGGTCGAACTCGCCGCGCTTCTTCGACAGCTCCGTCTGGCGACACTGGATGGCCTCCGCATCGCGCTTGTCCTCCATCATCTTCGAGGCCGCCTGGATCGACAAGATCTTCTCCTCGCCGTCGAAGAGCTGCTTCATCGTTTCACGATACTTCTCGAGCTGCCCCGAATCGAAGTAAAGCTGCTGCAGCTTCATCCGCAGCCGCTGCATGTTGATGAGGTCGCGCGGATCCGCGGCCGCCATCAGCTCGAGCAGCAGCTTCTCGGCATCGTCGTAGGCTCCCTTGGACATCAGCCCGTCGACCTGGCCGCAGGTATCGTCCACGGCCCGGTCGTCCATCGAGCGCACCTCCATCTCGATGAATTCCTGACCATACCCCTGCGCGGCGAGCCGCTTGCGCTTGATGTCCATTTTCTCTTCCATGGTCGGCGGACCCTGGACCTTCGAAAGGCGCGCGTAAATAGAATCGAAGTTCGCCTCGGCGACCGACCGGTCTTGCGCGGAGCTCGAGGACGAGGAAGACGACGGCATGCGGCGCGTGTGGATGTCGCGCACGGTGACCTCGGGCTTTACGGAAGAGCGCTCGATCTGGGCCGTGGCGCGGCTGTAGCTGCCGGGCCCGCCCATGTCGCTGGTGCGCTGAACGGTACCCTTCATCATCGAGCCGATGTCGAAATAGAGCCCGAACATGAACAGGATCAGCAGCGCGAACAGGATCAGCGTGCCGAGGAAGACTTTTTCGAGGTAGCCCATCGGTCTAGAAGGGAGCGAAGCCGCCGTCCGCCGTGTCGCCGCCGCCGATCGTGCCGCCGCTGGAGACGACGAACTTGTCGGAGATGACCGCTATCTTCGGCGTCACGCAGACGGTCAGGTAGTTCTCCCGATTGTACTGCCCGCCGAGCGTTTCGTTGGTGAGGCGCGGCTTGTCGTAGAGAATCTCCAAGCTGCTGCCGTCCGGAATCTTGTCCTTGTTCAGCGCCAGACAAACCATGCTGCCCTCGACCGCGGTCTTCGGCCCCATCGGCTTGATCCCGCCGGAGACCATGAACGTCGCCTCGTTGGCGTGGCCTGCCTCGGGCATCCCCAGCTCCAGCATGCCTTCTTCGGACGTCGGCTCCGCTTGCGACATGAAGGCGAGCGTCAGGTAGCTGTCGAGCCCGAACTGATCGGTGGTGTCCCGCATCACGCCATTGGGAAGCGTCGCCTTGGCTGCGTTGGCGCCGCTGGTGAAGCATGCGACGATTCCTTTGCCGCGATACTTCAGCGTCTTGTCCAGCTCCATCTTGTCTACCATCATCACGCCGTCCAGGGTCAGCGGCTTGTCATCGGTGGGCATGGCCTCCTTGAGCGAGGGGTAGATGCGGGAGGCACAGCGGGGATACGGTTTGAAGTTCGGCGGCCAGTAGCCGTCCTCGGAGATCTTCAGAAGCTCGTCGGCGCTGATCCCAACGGGTGGAAGTGCGGTAGGAGGATTGAGCATGCTGGCCAGCGCCTGGGCACCCATCGCCTGCAAGCCTACCTTCCCGATCTCCATGGCGATCGCGCCCGCGCCCATGTTGGCGAAGGCACCGGTGGCCGCCCCGAAGCCGAGCGTGGCGATGCTGATCACGTCGATGATCGTGCTCAGCAGGCCGCCCGAGCCCTGGCGCTTCTTTTCGTATCGAATCCCGAACGGGCCGTAGATGGGCTTGCCGGCGTCGACCTCGACCTTGTAGCCCTTCATCTTCACGAAGAAAAGCTTGAACTCCCAGGAACTGAAGCGGGCCACATTGTAGGTCCCGATCAGCCCTTCGCCCTTCGGTTCGCAATAGATCACGTCGCCTTCCGCCCCGGCCCCGCCCATCAGTGGCCCGATGCCCTCGGTGTAGGCCACGGGCATGCCTTGCGGGCGGCCCTTTTCATCTTCTTTGCCCTTGAGGCCGCGGAAGCCGTGCCATCTGCCTGAGTTCGGATCACCGAAGATGCTGAAGTTGGTCGCCCCCCAGGGCACCGTGCCGATGTACCAGGCGTCTCCGTTGGCGATCGACATCCCCGGGTCGCTGCTTCCTTCGAAGCCCAGGAAGTTGAGGCTCAGCTTGAAGCTTGCGCTCTTCTTCTTCGGACGACCCGGATCGCGACGGTTCCAGCTGCCGTTCTCGAGCCCCTCGTGGTAGACCGGCAACAGCGACCAGTCCCACCAGTTGCCCGCATCCAGGATGGTCGCCTTCGCCTGATCGCCCGGCGGCTTGCTTCCTCCGATGCCTTCGGTGTTGTCGCCAATCGTCAGGAAATAGGGCCCCCGGATGAAGATGCGGCCGACGTCGTTGGCGTAGATGTTCATCGGGCCGCCCTTGACCAGGCAGGTCTTGAGGTAATCCTCCTGGTCGGCCTTGAACACGTTGAACGCGAACGTCGCGAACTCGCGCGCCGGCGGCGACACGTCGACGACCTTCAGGTCGTGAACGACACTGTAGTAGCGCACGGCCTTGCCGAACCGGACAGCGGCCTGGATGCGGTAGTAGCCAGTGAAGTCACGCGGCTTCATCTGGCTGCCCGGCGCCGTGACGGGCTCCGTGTCGAGGTCGTTCTTGTGGTAGTAGACCTTGTCGACGTCGTAGGTGTCCTTGGTGGCGTACTTCATCGGCCGGAACCCCATGAACACGACCTTGGCGTCGATCAGCTCGCCCTTCACCTGGGTGATTGCCGTCTTCATGTCGAGCGGCTCGTCCTTGAGCGGCTTCTCCAGCGTGCCCAGGCCGGCCGCCGTCTGCAGCACTTCCTTGCGCCAGAGTGCGGCGTTCGGATCGACGTTGTTGACCCGGTCGTAGACGATCGCCTGGATCTCGTCGACCAGCCCCAGCACGAGCTGATTGGCCACCAGCCCGTGCGTGACGACCGCAGTCTGCTGGTACTCGCTCGTGCCCGAGAACATCATCGTCATCCCCACGATGGCGAAGATGATGAGCGCCGTTAGCGCAACCGGAAACATGAATCCGCCGCGCGCCGATCGGAAGAAGGTCATCGACTCACCTCGCCGCCGCTCAATGGGTCGTTCGGGACTCCGTGCAACTCACTCGGTGCGACAGTCTCCGGGTCAATCCGTTCCGGAGGGCTTGTCTGCGGGTTTGGGTTCGGGCTTGGGTTCGGGCTTGGGCTCGGGCTTGGGTTCGGGCTTGGGCTCGGGCTTGGGCTCGGGCTTGGCCCCGAGCGTGGCGGCTGCGTCCTTGTTGCCGGCCGAGTTCTTCTCGAGTTGCTTCTCGGGCGACGCGCCCTTCTCGGTCAGCGCGGAGCCGTCGTTGCCGCCGTTCTTCGCCTTGGTCGGGTCCTCCAGGCGGTCGGCACTTTCGTCCGTCCCGGTCTTCCCGCTGCCGGCGATGGTCCCGAAGAGGCCGGTGAAGATGCCCTTCGTTCCGCCGCCGATGTAGCCCGCGAGACTGCCGCCGGCCAGGCTGCCAATCGCGTTGGTGATCGCGCCGGCCTTCTCCCGGTCGGCCTGCAACTGGGCGTCGATCGCCTCGGCGTTCAGGTGGTTCTCCTCGGCGATCTTGTCGGCCAGCTCCGCGTGCTCGTTGGTGCGTTCGTTGAACTCCGCCACGCTGAAGGGCTGATAGACCTGCTGGGCCGCGTTGATGGCGGTGTTGTTCCGGACATCGTCGACGTCCTCGAACTTGCGGAGGTTGGCCCCGCGCCGCGAGCGGCCGTCGAACTGCGCCAGGTTGGTGCGGGGGGCGCGCTCGGCCTCGCGCTGCTGGTTGCGAATGAGCGAGCTGGCCACGCCGCCCGCGGCATCCCCCAGAAAGTTGCCGAAGCCCTGGATGGCCTGGCGGTCCCGCTCTGCCTGGCGAGGGTCCTCGGGCTTGCTGTCCCCGGAGGGCTTCGTCCCATCCGGCTTGGAGCCATCCGGCTTGGACCCGTCGGGCTTGGAACCGTCCGGTTTGGAGCCGTCCGGTTTTGAGCCCTCGGGCTTCTTGTTGCCATCGGCGGGGGGCGTCTGGGGCTTGCCCTCGGTCCCTTCGGGTGGCTTTGTCGCGGTCTCGGGCTTCTTCTCGGTGCCGGCAGGAGGCGTTTCGGGCTTCTTCTCCGTGCTGGAGGGGGGTGTCTCCGGCTTCTTCTCTCCGCCAGTGTTCAGCGGCAGCCGCTCGTCGTCGGTCGGGGTCTTGTCGCTCGGCGGAGCAGCCCCAGCCGCTATCGGCGCAATACCACCTGCCAGGGGCAATGCGATCACCAGGGCCATCGTCAGGATTTTTTTCACGAGCGGCACCTCCAGGGAAGGACCTCGCGCCCAGTGTAGACGCGGCTTCGGGGGACTGTCAATCGAGCGGGTCGGGTCACCGTATGCCCCGGCCACCGCGGGCGGTCTCGTAATGGCTCTCGTCCAGAGCGAGCCAGTTCGGGTCTTGGGTAAATGTATGGTAGTAGCGGCTGCCCACGCTCGTCTGGAGCCAATGGGTCTTTCCACTCTTGCCGGTCACGTCGGGAACACCCATTCGCACCTGGTAGTAGGAAAGGCCGTTCAACCGGTACTTCTTGAAGCGCACTTCGGTGAAGCAATCTTCGTCCAGCACAGGCGTGGTTGCGTCGCCGTAGTACCCCCGCAGCCGCACGCCGTCGGCGGGCTCTCCCGCCCGCGTGACCCGGACCTTCTCCGCCTTGTAGACGACCTTGAAGGCGGCGGGCTTGTTCCCGGAAGGCTCGCTGGAAAACCGCTGAAAGGTCAGGGTGTGGCCCGTGGAATCGATCTCGGAGGTGCCGCCCGTGACGCCGACCACGTCGCAGAGGCTGCGCAGGTCGCGCTTGATACGCTCGAGCGCCAGGTTGGCCCGTCGCACGCCTTCCAGCTCTTCTGCGCCCAGGCTCACCGAGCGGCTTCCGGAGAGCAGGAACCGGTAGAGCAGCGCGACCACGACGGAGACCAGCGCCACGACCACGACGATCTCGGCGACCGTGAAAGCCGTGCGAGCGGCCCGGCGCCCGGTGGGCCTCACGGCCTCACCCCGTGCAGCATCAGCTCCATGGCCACTCGCCGCTCCGGATTGCCTCGCACGTTGAGCTTCCATCGAACCGTCGCCACCGCATGAAGCGCCTGGACCTCGCTGCCGGGGGCCCTCACGAATGTCATGACGACCTCCCGAGCGAAAGGGATAGAAGATTCCGGATAATCAACGTCGGTACCGGGCTCGTCGGATTTGAAGGCCACGACCCGCGGCTCGCTCCAGGAGAGGCGCCCGCCGCTTCGGTCGGCTTGCAGTGCGGCCGGCAGCTTCATCGCCCGCCCCCCGTCTTCGAGCGCCTGGCTCCAACCGGCAAACCCTACTCCCTTGACCCACTCGAGCGCCTCGGTCGCCAGCCCAACCGCCAGCGCCTCGTTCTCGAGGTCGACCGTGCCCCGGCTGGCTTGCCCCAGCGTCGTGAAGATGGGGATCACCGCCAGACCCACCAGGAAGACCGCGAGCACGACCTCGACCAGCGAGAATCCCGCCGGGCGAGCGGTACGGAGCATCAGTTCACTCTGTCCCGGACGCGACGGGACTCGGCTGGACGGATGGCAGGGAGGACACACGCCTTCCACCTTCCACCTTCCGACTTCTCCCACTACGGCTTCCGCAACGCCGGCGGCGGCTCCATCCCCACGTAGGTTGTCCTCTCATCGCGTGACATGTCCACGTACACGCCCAGCTTCTTGCCGCCGGCCTTCACGTGAGCCTTGGAGATGTCGTCCTCGCGGACCTGGTCCATCTTGAACCGCAGGACCCGCCTCAACGGCAGGCCGGTCGCGGCGTCGACCGTGCACGAGAACTTCCCGGCCGCCGCCGTGCTCATCAGCTTCTCGGGCGTGTACTGCCGCGACAGCCGCAGGTCGCCTCGGATCTCGTGGGCCTCGCGCTCCAGGTACTTGGTCGGGCCCGCGTAGGCCAGCCGGGCCTGCAGCGCGACCGGCGGCGTGTCGGCTCCCGTGGCCAGGCGCAGCTCTTGGTCCCACGTCGCGCCCCGCGACAGCTCTCCCGCGGGCAGCTGAATCGCCAGCTCGCGCAGGTCTCCGGCCACCACCTCGGGGTCGGAGGATCTCAGGAGCTGCCCGTCGGGGGAGTAGACCCGCAGCTTCATTTCCGCAGCGCCCGGGAGTGTTCCCTGGCGAGCTTGCCCGTTCACCTTGAGCGCCGACTGGACCTGCTTGGAGGCGATCCGGATCTGGCCCTCCTCGACGTCCATCACCCGCCCGACCTCGCGCGAGCCGGCTTCCAGAGTCTGGGTGAGCACC
This sequence comes from Candidatus Wallbacteria bacterium, assembly GCA_016190005.1. GTDB lineage: Bacteria > Muiribacteriota > UBA6191 > JACPRK01 > JACPRK01 > JACPRK01. The sequence goes on from JACPRK010000128.1 coordinate 26,260, forward strand.
GACCGCGGTTTCACGATCGTCGTCTCGGTCGTGGAGCGGAGGACCCTCTCGAAGCAGAGCCCGGCCTGGGGGCGAAGAGACAGGGGCTCGGCCGCAGCGGCGCCCGCCAGCAGCCAGAGTGCGGCCAGGGCGACTGCCAGTCGCCACAGCGGGCGCCGCGCCCGCCCGATTCCGTTAGAGCTCGAATCATCCATCGATGTACTCCTTGGGGCCTGAGCCGTCATCGCCCCGGCTGCTCCAGAGCATGACACGATCGCTGAACGTGGTGTGGAAAATCCAGCGCGACAGCAGTTCGTCGTATTGCAGGAAGTTTCGGGTGGCGCGCAGCTTGCTCGAGTCGATGCGGTCGATGGCCAGCCCGCCAACGAGGTCGATGGGCTGATCGTCGTAGACCTCGAGCGTACCCATCTGGTCGGGATAGAGCGAATTCAAGGCCTGCACGTGCGCCTCGACCTTCTTGCCGCCCGGCAGCGTCACGCCCGCGCCGCGCGAGACCAGGAAGAGCTGATCGGTGGGCCTCCGCTTGGTCAGCGAGCCCTTTACGAAGATCTTGCCGAGCGCCAGAAGCACCCCCTGACCGCGGTAGGAGAGGTCTGCGTCGAGGATGAGATCGCCCAGCAGCCCCACGACGCCGTCGATGGCCAGCACTCGCTTGCCCGCCGAGTCGGCGACCAGGTGCCTTTCCATCAGCCGCGCGGCCGGGTCGTTATCCTCCGGCGTGGATTGGTACAGCCGGGCATAGTACTTCGGCTCCGTGAAGGCCATCGCCGAGAGAACGGCCGCCGCCTGTCCATCCCGCCCCCCGAAATCCCCCAGGGCCGGGGCGTGCGCGAACGGGGCCATGGTCTGGTCACTCCCGTTCGGGTCCTTGTTGAGGAAGCTCACGGCGCTGACGCCCACGGGCGCCGCCAGCGCAGGCCGGGAGGGAGGCGATGCCCCGTCGAAGGTGAAGTCGAGCTCGCGGCGGAACCAGTAGGAGTAGAAGATGTTCCCCTCGATGCCCTTGCCGGGATCGTTCAAGTAGAGGTCCAGGCCGGCCGCCCGAGCGTCGCCGCCCAGGTACTCGTGGTGCATCTTGGCGTTGACGACCTTGGCCGCGACGGCGGCGGCCTGCGCTTCGCCGTATCCCATCGCGCGCATCATGTCCCCGATGATGGCCCGGGCCTTTTCCTGCCCCATGTCGTCGTCGCTGAAGAGCTGCTTCTGCTGATCCCACTTCCCGAGCTGGTAGCGCGCCGGGTTCGTCGGTGACAGGGCGATCTTCACGCCCTGCAGGTAGCTGATCTCGTCGGCCACGAGCCGGTTGCGGCCCGGTGCCAGCAGGTTGATCGGGGCCGTTGCGGCCTGTCCTGGCCCCAGGCCGATGAAGACCGCGCCCGAGTCCTCCTTGGGAGTAGCCGGGACGCGCCGGTTCTTGACCACCAGCGCCGGGTCGTTCGGATCGGCGTTGCCGGGCTCCAGCGACCGCAAGCGGCTGGCGTCCTTGAGGAACAGCGTGTAGTCCCCCAGGGGACTCTGGCCCGTGAGGTAGATGCTCTTGAAGTCCCGCCGGACGATGACGCGACGCGTCAGAAACCCCTTGCGGCCCAGCGGCAGCACGGCCTTCCCCTCGACCTCGACACTGCCGACCTTCTCGCGAGGCTCGGCCCCTGTGTTCTGCGCCAGCACCAGCACCCGGGCGCGCGCGCTCAGCACGGCCCCCAGCTCCTGCGCCAGCTCGCAGCCCGACGCCGTGAGCGAGTTGGCGTTGAGCCCTTCGAGCTCCTCGATCTTATGATTGTCGGCCGGTGTGGCGTCCTGGAACCGACCGTACCAGGGCGAATCGGGCCGGTTCACCTCGCCCTGGATCGCCGTCAACGCCTCATCGGCGATCGACTCGGCCAGGAAGAGCGCCATGTCGCCCACGTAGGCCCGGCTCACCTCGAGCTTGCCCTGCATCGTCGTGGTGTGGAACGTCAGGATCACGACCGCCAGGATCAGCGCGATGACCAGCGCCAGCACCAAGACGATGCCCGAGCGGCCGGGCGCGGCGGGCCTTGCGCCTTGTTCCCATGCTCGTCGCGCCGCTGCTGCGCCCGGCTGCTGCCACGCCCTATGCCCGAATCGCCACGCTCCCACGACCCGTCCAGCTTACCCGATTCGCCGGGCCGAGGAGCAGTCCGTCTCAGTCCGAGAGCGTGACCGGGCGCTCCGAAGCTCCGCTTTCGAGCCCGACCGTGGTCGCGGTGGTGGCACCGGCGGACGCCACGTCGCCGACCTCCATCCCAGGGCGCCAGCGACCCCGGATGAGCGTCAGCCCCCGTTGCTGGCGCCCCAGGTTGTGCACGCCCTCCGTCCGCCAGTCGAGGAAACGGTCGGTGGTCTTGTTCCAGCCAAGGTTGTAGCGCGTGAAGGTGTTCCAGTCGTACTCGCCCGTGTACGCCTCGATGGTGGTCGACTCGGGCACGCGGTCGGCCAGCTGGTCGATGAACGGTCGAGTCATGCTGGCGGCGTTGCAGTTCTTGAAGACAATCTGCGAGTTGGGTGCCCAGACGTCGGTCGGCTCGAGCCCCAGCTCCCGCATGCGCGCGTCGTAGCGCGAGAAGAACTGGTTGTTGGCGTTCAAGACCCGGTCGTTCGCACCCGAGCCGGTTTCGAGCACCGCCACGACCGGCTGGTCGGGTAGCGCCTGCGGCAACTCGGGAAAGACGCTGCGATGCCGGCCGGTGATGTGGCCCGTGAAGTAGAGGTTGGAGATCGGCCGGGTGGCCCGGTCTTGCGGGAGCATCGTGCCGACCAGATCGTCCAGGTCGTAGTCGCCGTGCAGGTAGGTGCCGCCGACCTGTTGCTGCAGATTGCGCGTGAATCGCTCCTCGCGCGAGCCGTCCGGGCTGCCGCCCAGCAGCGCCACGATGTTCTCGGTCCCCGGCGCGGCGCGCCTCACCGAGTCATCGACCCGGACCGCGGGCAGCGGTCCCGTGGGCCGGTCGTTGGCCTCCCGGCTGATGCCGAGCAGACCGTCCAGCCCCCCGGCCTGCGCCACCAGCGGCCAGAGGAGCCACGTGGCCAGTGCCAGCTGAATCCGGAACGAACCCGAGCGCTTCACTTCGAACCTCATCGCCTCCACCACCTTGGCCCTGTCGTCGGTTGTGCGGGCCGCCGCTTCCTATGCACGGGGTGGGCCAGTTCTCAAGAGGCCTCACCAGAACTGGCCCGCAACCATTCCCAGGCCGCCAACGGGTGCAGAATTTCATCCCCTGACAGCGCAAACCGCCATCGCCCCGGTCGTCGGAAGCGTTTCAGTGAGCAGCCCGCCGCGGACCGCAAGACCCACTGCAGGCAGACGCCTCGGGTCTCCCGAGCCAGCCCCGCCCCCTCCTCGCCTTCAGTACCGCGCGTCTTCGTCGGCGCTCGAAAAGTACTCGCGGTAGACCTGGTCGCTCAGGCGCTTGTAGGACCAGATCTTCGTCGCCAGCTCCACCGTCGGGGTGCGGCGCGTGCCGGTCGAATAGAGACCCTCGTCGAAGACGGTCTTGAAGCGCACCAGCAGGAACGACGTCTTCTGGTACTTCGGCTCGGAGAGCTCCTCCACCGGCACGGGCTCCCCTGACGTGGTGTAGCCGCAATGCGTCACGCTGAACTGCGCCACGCTGGTTGCCACTACCTTCTCGTAGACCTTGCTCGTGTCCTTCAGCTCCAGCTTCGTCAGGAAACCGCGGCTCGTCTCCTCGTCGGCGCTCGACAGCGTCGCTTTCTCGACCACCCGCGTCACTTCCTTCTTCGCCTCGTCAAAGGTGTAGGTCGTGCGCAACACGGGCAGCACGTCGGCGGTCTGACCCTCCGTCTCGGCGAACGGGAAGGTCGGACGCGGGTTGAGCTTGGGCCGGTCCTTGGCGTCCGGGCTCAGGTACTTCAAGATCGCCACCGATGCCGTCGTCGATCCCGGCGGCTCCATGAACACGTGTGCGCTGTTCACGTCCTCGACCAGGTTCTCCAGCAGGTTCCTCGCCCCCGTCTGGAGCTCCAGCGATCGTGTCGTCTCGTCCGTGAGCGCCACGGACCGCGTCAGCAAGCTATAAACGGCGCCCAGGATCAAGAGCGCAAGGAACGCCGTGAGCAGGGCCTCGGTGAGGGAGAAGCCGGCGCGGGAGAATCGAGAATCGAGAATCGAGAATCGAGAATCGAGAATCGAGAATCGAGAATCGAGACGACGATGCCGCCTCCTTCTCCCAGCGCCAACCCTCGCTGGCCGGGCCGCTCTTCTTCGCTTTCCTTGTTCCACCGGGTGCACGCACGGAAGGTGAGAGGGCGCATCACACCGTGACCGTTCGCCCTGAGCTTGTCGAAGGACGGGCAGGCGAGAACCCACTCTGAGCCTGAATTGTGGTTCGACAAGCTCACCACGAACGGGATAGTGACCCAAGAACCGCGCGCGCACCCTCTTCCACCTTCCCTCTTCCACCTTCTACCTTTTACCTTCCATCATCCAGCTTCCTGTCACGGCGCTACCGGGACCGGCACGTTGTGTGCGGCCACGATCGTTTCGAAGCGCGACAGCGCGGCGCGCTGACCGGCGTCGCCTTCCTTGGGTACCTCGCCCATCTCCTGCCAGCGTACCTGCAGCACGACCTTGCGCAGCCTGGCGTCGGGCGGGTCGACCTCGCTCACTTCCAGCTTCGTCTGGATGCGCTCGTACTCCTTGGGATAGCTGTGGGCCTCCGTGTCCAGCTTCGACGTGACACCCTCCGGCACCCGATACTTCAGCGATCGCGCCAGCATCCGGCCGCTCACGGGCGCCCAGTCGTGCGTCAAGTCACCGCCCGCAACCTTCTCGAACGGGAGCTGGCGCAGCTCCTCCAGCTCCTCCCGGGCCACGTGCATCGCCATGTACGACAGCTTCGAATAGAACATCGTCCGCGAAGACGTCACGAACATCTGGTAGAGAGGGATGATCGCCAGCGACAGCAGCAGCACACCCATCAACAGCTCCACCAGGAAGAAGGCGGACCGGAGGTGGGACGCAGGATGTCCTTCGACACGGCCGCTCCGCGGCCTGCTCAGGATGAGCGGAGGAGGCATCGAGTCTGAGGCTTGCGCCCTGAGCCCGGCGCCTGGCCAACGGAGCCTCCGCCCCCGAAGAGTGCCGCCTGACACCTGAAGCCTGACCCCTGAAGCCTGACTCCTGAAGCCTGACTCCTGAAGCCTGACCCCTGAAGCCTGCCCCCTGAAGCCTGACTCCTGAAGCCTGACCCCTGATGCCTGACGTCTCATTTCAGCTGCTCCAGCATCTGCTCCATCTCTTCGGCGGTGATCTTGCCTTCCTCGCGGGCTTTCAGCAGCCGAGCCTTCATGTCGGCCCGAGCGGCGTCGTCTAGCGGCGGCGGCTTGCTCGGCGAATCCTTCTCCCGGGCGGCCTCGGCCGCGGCGGCACTGTACTCCCGCCCCCCAGGCGCCCGGGCCCGGATCGCCAGCACCCGTTCGGCGACCTCGGCCAGCCGCGCGCTGGTTCGCTCCAGCTCCTCCTTCTTGCCCGCCAGGTTGTACGCCTCGGCCAGGGCTAGCAGCAGATCTCGCATCACCAGAAGGTTCCTGGCGTCCAGCGACCGGAGCGCCTCCTCGATGGCGGCCGCCGCGGTCTCGTGGTCCTTGGCGCGGTTCAGAGCCCCCACACGCACCATCAGCTCGCCGTGCGCCTCCCGATCATGACCCAGCGCCTCCATGTCCAGCAGCTCGCCTTCGAGCCCCTTTGCCTTCAGCCGCTCCCGCCACCAACCGATCGTCTCCTGCGGCGTCATCTTGGGCGGGGTGAACGTGTAGAGCCTCGCCAGTTCCGTGGCGCTGCCGGGCAGTCCGAACTCGCTGTTGCTGGCGCTGTGCGGCATGATCTCGATCGGCCGCGCCACTCGCTCCATCGCCGCGCGCGTGTAGGCGAACTCTCCGACAGAAAGGAGCGGGTCAGTCTGCTTGCTCGTCCCCAGGAGCATCTCGTAGAGGTCGAAGTACATCCCGAAGAAGAAGAGGACGATGGAGAGGAACATCACCATCGTTCCCAGGAACAGCTTCTCCAGGTATCCCATCTCTTGCGCCTCAGTGCTCCGGCCGGTCGTACCAGCCCGAGAGCCGCGGACTGATCGCGATGACGTGCCAGCTACCGTCTCCGAACTTGGCGTCTGCCGTGTCGTCGGCCCCGGGTAGCACCGTCGTGTTGTAGTGCACGTTCAGCTTGGCCTTCGCCGGGATCTTCGACTTGTTCGGGAACCCGCAGACGTAGTTGCCGGCGATCTCGACCGCGTTCTCCTTGGGCCGCGCCCCTTGCAGGCTCATGACGGACCCGTGGATCACGGACCCGGACGCGTCGCCGACTTCCGGCACGAGGACGAATTCGATCTGGTGGTCACCCAGATGCGACTTGCCCTTCTCATCCTTCAGGTAGACGAGCGTGAGCCAGTCGTCCTTGTTCGTCTTGGGGTCCTGCCCCGCCGGCATCGCCGGGACAATCGGCAGGGACACCTTCACGCCCTTCACGTCGCTGGCGATGGTGGAGCGCCCGTCGCTGACCAGCACACCCCGCCCCTTGTAGGCGAATCCGGTTTCGGTCGTCAGGTCGTCGGCCCAGACCACTCCGTCGAGCACCAGCGGCTTCTTCGTATCCTTGGCCGGGATGACGCCCTTGAGGCTGGCGTAACGCCTCGTCGCCAGCATCTCGAACGGCCGGTACCCTGGCGGGTAGGTGCTGGTCACGTCCGTCGGCTTCACACCCGACAGGTCGAGCGGCGGCGTCGCCCCTGCGAACGGCCGCAATCCGAGCGACTCCACCGTCCCGATCGTGATGGCCGCGCCCACGACTCCCAGCAGCCCGAAGCTGGCCACCGCGACCAGGTCGCCCACTGTCGCGTCCCACCAGCTCTCGGTGTACGATTTCTCCCACCGGTAGCCGTAGTTGGTTCGCGTCTTGTCGGGCATCACCGTGACGTTGTACTCCTCCTTCACCAGGTACGACGTGCCCCGATCGAACTTGATCCGGTTGTACTCGCCGATCAGCCCGCCCTCGGCCTCGATGGAGTAATTGAGGTCTTTTTCGGCGTCCGTGTCCGGTTCCACCCAGTACGCCTTGTCGGGGCGCTGCCACTTGAGCGACGTCCCGACCACCTCGCGCTTGTCCGTGTACTTGGCGAGATGGCCGACGAAGGGGCTGAAGCTGCCCGGCTGTGCAGCCTCCGGTTCGCCCACGAGCGAGAAGGCACCCGGGTCGTTCTTGTCGAATGCACGCGACCCGGCATACCACTGCGGCTGCTGGCTCCCTACCTTGATGTACCAGCCAGCGTCGTTGAAGAGCCAGACGTCTCGCAAGGCCGAGCCGACGAGCGAATTGACCGCCTGCACGGGGCTCGGGCGCCAGTTGGAGGTCTGATCGGGCCGTCGCGGTGTTACGCCGAAGTTCACGAGCATCGGACCCGCTCGCTCCATGATGCCGTCCCGGATGGAGGGGATGGCCGACCAGCCGTGCCAGTTCTGGCGCTCGGTCTGCCCTTCCTCCGGCGGATAGCTCTCCGAGGTCGGCGGAGCCTTGCCTCCGGCCCCCGTGTCGACGTCTCGCGCCTTGATCAAGAACGGCCCCCGTATGAAGACCCGCCCCGAGCCGGCCGCGTACACCTTCAGCCCCCCGCCTTCGTTCAAGTCCTTCTGGCCGTAGTCCGGCGGCGGGCCGCCGTTCTCGGTGGCGGCGCTGTAGTAGCTGAAGAGGGCGAACTGCCGGGCCGGCGGGCTGACGTCGACGATCTTCAGGTCGTGCGTCTGGGTCAGCTCACGCGTGATCTTGCCGTACTTGGCGCGCACCTTCACGGTGTAGTAGCCGACGAAATCCTCAGGCGTCTGAAGCCCCGCGGTGTCGAACTTCTGAAACGGGTCCCGGTAGTACTCCTTCTCGGAGCCGAAAAGGCCAGCCGAGGTGTACTTCACGCGCTTGAAGCCGTAGAAGCGGACCTGCGCTAGCTGGATCTCCCCGCGACTGGCGGCGGCCAGCGCCACGGACCGTTTCACGTGCCCGTCGGCCAGCAGGTTGATGGGACTGTCGACGTCGCCGCTGTCGTTGAGCCCGACCTTGTTGCGAATCGCCTTGAGCAGGTCCAGCCGCAGCTTGGGAGGCGGCTGCACCGGGGAGTTGAAGAGGTCATAGAGCGCGGCCTGGGCTTCCTCCTGCGCCGCCAGCGCCAGCTGCTGGGCGCGCAGACCGTAGACAACCAGCGCCGACTGCGAGTAGTCCGACGTCCCGGTGAACAGCACCGCGATCCCGAGGATGGCCATGACGACCATGCAGATGAGCACGATCGGCACGACCTGGCCGCCGCGCCGCCCGCGGACAAAGCTCCGGCCCCGCAGGGCGTACCCGGCGCCACGGAGAACGGCTCTCTCACCGGTGGCGCGCTCGGTAGCCATGGCTCTCCTCAGAACGACTGGGCTGCCAGCTCCTGGTACCGCGGCGCCCGCCGCAGCGCGGCCACCAGCAAGGGGTAGTCGGCCATCGTGGCCCGATCGCGAGCGGCCGACGCCATGTCGCCCAGCGCGTAGGCCCCGCTTGCCTGCTGGTCCGCCATGGGCGCCTCGATCATCTTGCGGACGACCTGGATCGTGCCGAGCTCGCCAAATCGCCAGAGCGCCTTGATGGCGTTGGCCCTGACGCGCGGATGGTTGTCCGAGATGGCCAGGTCGAGCAGCTTCATCACTTTCTGGTCGTTGATGGCCTCGAGCGCCTCGACTGCGTTGGCGCGAATGCGCTCGTCCTTGTCATTCAGATAATAGGAGATCGTCGGAATGTTCTCCACCAGCCGCATTCGGCCCAGCGCGAGCACGATGGTGGCCAGGAGCCGCGGAAAGCTCTCGGCGTCGATCATCATCAGGTGCAGCACGTCGTTATAGGCCACTATGCCCGACTTGCCGATTTGTTCGATGACTTTGATGCGGACCTCGATGTCGTCGTCGTTGACGTGCTCCACGAGCTTCGCGATGGCAGCCTTGGCCTTCAAGCGACCCAGCGCGTTGACGGCGTTTCGCCGCACGTCGGAATCGGCGTCCTTCATCAGGTCGACCAGCGGTCCCACCGAGTCGGGCGAGTCGATCTGCCCCAGCGTGAACGCGATCGACGCCCGGTACCACTTGTCCGTGGCCGCAAGACACATGTCCATGACCGCCCGCGCCCGGTCGCGCGCCTTCGTCGGCCAGAGCGCCGCCACGGAGTTGGCCAGCACTCGGTTGTTTTCGTCCATCAAGAGCGGGCTGACCAGCCGGATCAGGTCGTCTTCCGGCACGCCGATCCGGGCGATCGCCTCGATGGCGTTGGCGCGCACGCGTGGCAACTGGTGTCTGAGGCACTCCATCAGAAACGGGAGCGTGCCCGGGTGCGCGATGCGGCCGAGCGCCTCGACGATGGAGTAGAGCTTGAACTCCGACTCCGTCGGCCGGAAGTGCCCCATCACGGCCCGCACCACCAGCTCCTTGTTCTCCTGGCTCTCCCGGACGATCTTGCTGACCGTCTTGATGACCTTCGCCTCGAGCCTGGGGTTGTCGCTGCCCAGCAGTCTCAGGAGCGGCTCGATCGTGTTGGGGTCGGACAGCTCCGAGAGGATGCGCACGGCGTTGTTGCGGAGCGCGACGTTGTCGCTCCGCAGCATGTCGATCAGCGCCTCCAGCACCTCCGGACAGCGAAGGTTCCCCATCGCCGCGGCCGTCGCCGGGTTGATGCCCGAGTGCTTCAGCTTCGCGATGTGCAAGAGCCCTTTGACGTCGTCGTAGCTGGCCAGCGTCCCCTCGCTGCCCTCCACGGCCAGCGCCCGGGTCGTCTCCCGCTCGAACGCCTCCAAGAGCGGCGCCGCGCAGAGCACCGTGCCCAGCCGCTCCACAGCCTCCGACACCTGGTCCAGCACCCGCTCGTCGTTGCTCTCCAACAGCCGGAAGAGGCTGGGGATCAATGGCCGAAGCAGGTCGGCCGCCACGCGCCAGAGCAGGCCCGCGTCGCGCGGCCCGGGCTCCCCGTCACCGGCGTCGGCGGCCGGACCCGCAGCCCCCTTCCCCTCGCTGGCCAGCTGATCGACGTTCTCCCCCAGATTCGTCAGCGCCCGCTTTGCCAGGAATCTCGCCGCCGGATTCGGGTCGGCCAGGAACATATCCCTCAGCGCGGCCACGGCCGCCCGCGCCTCGGGCCCTTGCGGCTTGGTCAGCAGGTTGGCAGCCTTCAGACGGGTACTCTCGTTCGAATCCCTCAGCTGGCGAACGACCTCGTCTATCTGTTCTGGCGTCATGGGTCCACGGCCGCGGTAGTCCTCGGCATGAGTATGATAAGACACGCTTGCCCGGGGGGCCAGTTGCCCGGAAAACCGGGGACACACGACCTATTTTAAAAAAATAGGTCGTGTGTCCCCGGTTTTCCCCGGCCTGGGGGGGCTTCGCGTTTGCGCCGCGGATTCCGACATGGGGAGTCGTCATCCCGCCGGGATAGCCAGATGGAGAGCCTCCGAAAAGCCGTGGCCGACCTGGGCTCGAGTATCGTCGAGACCCTGCGCGAGCTCGGCCAGATCTCCATCCTCTGCCTGCAGGTCGCCTTCTGGATCTCACGCGGACGGCTCCCGGTACGCCAGGTGCTCGTCCACATGAACGAGATCGGCGTCAACTCGCTGCCACTCATCGCCATCACCAGCCTCTTCGCGGGCATGGTCCTGGTCGTGCAAGTCGGCAAGCAGTTTCTCGACCTCAAGGCCGAAACCTTCATCGGCGGCACCGTGGGCCTCTCGCTCACCCGGGAGCTGGCGCCCCTTCTTACCGCCCTGGCCGTCTCGGGCCGCAGCGGCAGCGCCATCGCCGCCGAGCTCGGCACGATGAAGGTCACCGAGCAGATCGACGCCCTGGTCGTGATGGCGACCAGCCCGATTGCCTACCTCGTCGTCCCTCGCGTGATCGCCTGCGCGCTCGTGATGCCCTGCCTGACGATCTTCTCGGAGACGGTCGGCATCCTGGGCGGCGCCGTCGTCGCCGTCGCCCAGGTCCGCATCTCCAGCGACACCTTCAGCAAATCGATCGTCGACTGGGTCCAGTACGACGACGTGGTCAGCGGCGTGGTCAAGGCCTTCGTCTTCGGCATCATCATCGCCATCATCAGCAGCTACAAGGGCCTCAAGACCAGCGGCGGCGCCGAGGGAGTGGGCCGCGCCACCACCGCCTCGGTCGTGCTCATCACGGGGCTGCTCCTGGTGACCAACTACTTCCTGTCGGTGCTGTTCTTCAGCTACAAGGCGTCCCTGATAAAATGATCGGCTCCGGCTTGGGGGCGGCCGCCGGAACGACGATACCTAGAGGATGAGGCGAGGTCTCGATCCCCTCGAGGCGCCTCAGCTGGTTCGAGGATGGTGAAGATGGCCCCCGAAACGGGCCCGGAATCCGAGGAGACGGTGATTCGCCTGGAGAACGTGTCGAAGTCGTTCGGCCGCCAGGCGGTGCTGCGCGACGTCAGCTTCCACGTCCAGCGCGGCGAGACCTTCGCAGTCGTCGGCCCCTCCGGGTGCGGCAAGAGCGTCACGCTCAAGGTCATCGTCGGACTGCTGCGCCCGGATGCGGGCCGCGTCACCGTCTTCGGCCAGGACGTAACCCACGCCTCCGAGGCCGCCTTCGACGTCCTGCGCAAGCGGATGGCGATGGTCTTCCAGGGCGGCGCCCTGTTCGACTCGATGACCGTCGGCGAAAACGTCAGCTTCCCGCTCGACCAGCACACGGCAACTCCCCTGGCCGAAAAGCGCCGCATCGTGGCCGAGAGCCTCTCGCGCGTCGGCCTCCCCGGCACCGAAGCCAAGATGCCCTCGGAGCTCTCGGGCGGCATGCGCAAGCGCGTCGCCGTCGCTCGGGCCCTGGCGCTCGCCCCCGAGCTCATCTTGTTCGACGAGCCGACCACGGGCCTCGACCCGATCACCACTACCGAGATCGGCCTGCTCATCCGGCGCCTGCGAGACGACCTGGGCCTCACCAGCGTCATGGTCAGCCACGACATCAAGAACGTGATGGAGTTCGCCAACCGCCTGGGCATCCACCACGGCGGTGAGCTGATCGCCGTCGGCACCCCCGACGAGATCCGCCAGACTCGCCACCCCTTCGTCCGCCAGTTCCTCGAAGGTCTGGCGCATCCCCCCCAGGAGCTGGCCGCATGAATCGTCAGCTCGAGTTCCGCGTGGGGCTGCTCACCATCCTTTCGGTGACGCTTTTCGTCTGGCTGCTCAGCAAGGTCGAGGACGTACAGCCCTTCCGCAACGTCTACAACCTGCTCGTCACCTTCCACGACGTTCAGCGGCTGGTCGTCGGGGACCCCGTCCGCTTGAACGGCCTGCCCGTCGGCAAGGTCAAGTTCATGAAGCTCCACGAGGGGCGCGTCGCAGTCGTCCTCGAGGTCGAGCGCCAGTACAACATCCTGCGCAGGTCGAAGTTCACCATCGGCACCGCCGGCTTCTTCGGCGCCAACTACATCAAGATCACGCAGCCACTCGCCGACGACTCGAAGGGCGGCGCCCAGTACCTCTCGCACGAGGAGCACGTCCGCGGCGACGAGGACCCAGGCATCGACCGGCTACTCGACGAAGGCCACCAGATCTTCAGCAGCGCCAAGACGACCTTCGAGGCGCTCAACAAGATCCTGGGCGACGCCGACTTCCGCGACGACGTCAAGGGAACCGCGGCGAACCTGCGCCAGGCCAGCGCCCGCGCCTCCCACACGATCCAGCGCATCGACCAGAAGGTCGAAGAGATCACCCGGAACCTCCGAAGCCTCACCGCCAACCTGGACGGCGCCGTCGCCGAAAACCGCCCCAACATCAAGCGCTCCATGGAGGACTTGCAGCGTCTGGTTTCCGACCTGCGCTCCACGGTCGAAGAGAACCGCGGCGACATCCAGAAGCTGGTCTCCAACGCCAACACCTTCATGGAAGACCTGGAGGCCCGCGGCCAGACGGCCCGCAAGCTCAAGGACGCCATCTCCAACCTGGACCGGCTCGCCAAGGACTACGGCTCCACGGGCTCCATCGGCGCCGAGGTCGCGGCGTCGGCCAAGAACGCCACCGCCATCACCGCCGACCTCAAGGAAGTCAGCGGCAAGGTGCGCGACTACGCCACCGATCCCGAGACCGGCAAGAAGGTCGAGCGAGTCTTCGACGACGTCCACGACCTGAACCAGCAGTCCAAGGACCTCTCGGGCCAGCTCGACAAGTTCACCTTCGACTTGCCGGCCGTCACGATGTACGACTTCGAGCGCGAGAAGCTGCGCAGCGACCTGATGGCCTCCGTCAGTTACGACGACCGCTTCTTCGCATGGCTGGGCCAGGAGGACATGGGACGCGCCGGCGGCATCAACATCGTCCAGTTCGGCAGCCGCTTCATGGACGACTTCATTGTCCGCAGCGGCGCGTTCCGCGACGGCACGACCAACAGGAACGGCATCGCCGTCGACGCCCAGCTGCTGGACAAGAAGGCGACGGTGACCCTGGAGGGCATGCAGCTCGGAGACCCGCAGCTGCGCGCCATCGGCCACTACCAGCTCACCGACAAGTACGACGTGACCGTGCGGCGCGAGGGCATCAATCGCGGCACCCCGGCGACGCTGGTCGGCGTTCGCGCCCGGTTCTGATCCCGCTCCTAATCCCGATCGGGCTTCGCCGGCATCAGCCGCCGGAGGAGCCGGCTGTTGGCGATGTCGTCGAAGATCGAGTAGGCCACCGGCGTCATCAGCAGCGTGATGAGCAGGCAGAGCATCTGCCCGCCGATAACCACGATCGCCATCGCGCGCCGGCTGCCCGAGCCCGGGCCGGTGCCGAGCGCCATCGGGATCATCCCGGCCACCAGCGTGAGCGTGGTCATCAGAATGGGCCGCAGCCGCGTCTTGTTCGACTCCATCAGCGCGTCGTGGCGCTCCGTGCCGCGTGCGCGCAGGGTGTTGGCGTAATCGACCTGAAGGATCGAGTTCTTCTTCACGATCCCGAACAGCATGAAGAGCCCGAGGATGCTGGAGAGGTGCATCCGCTCCCCGGCCAGCACGAGCGAGAGGATTCCGAACGGGATGCAGAGCGGCAGCGACAGGAGAATGGTGACCGGGTGCAGGAAGCTCTCGAACTGGGCCGCCAGGATCATGTAGACGAAGAGCGTGCTCAACGCCATCGCCATCAGGAAGCCGCCCACCATCTCACCCATCACCTTGCTGCGCCCCAGGTAGCCGTAGCTGTAGCCCGGCTCGAACTGCATCGTCCTCAGCTTCTCGTCCACCAGCGCCTGGGCATCGCCCAGGCCGATCCCCTGCAGGTTGGCGAAGATCGACACCTGCCGCTGCCGCCCGTAGCGCTCGATCTCGGTCGGCCCCTTGCCTTCCTCCACCTTGGCGATGGCGCCCAGCTTCACGAACCCGTCGCGCGCCTTGATCGAGAGATCCGCCACCGTCTGGGAGTCGCGCCGGAATCGCTCCTCCAAGCGCACCCGCACCTCGTACTCTTCGTTGCGCGCAGGGTCCTTGTACTTCGTCACCTGCTCCTCGTCGCCTCCCACCAGCGTCCGCAACGTCGACGCCAGGTCCAGCAGATCTACCCCCAGAGAGGCCGCCCGGGAGCGGTCCGGCTCCACGCGCAGCTCCGGCTTGCCGAAGTTGAGCGACGTGTCCAGGTCGACCACGCCAGGGATGCCTTGCAGCGTCTGCTTGATCTCCTCGGCGTATTTGCGTAGCACCGCCAGGTTCGGCCCCCGGAAGGTGAGGTTCAGGTCGAGCTGCTTGAAGCCTCCGCCCGATAGCGCGGGCACCACGCTCACCGTCGGCCGCAACGCCGGGAAGTCCCTCTTGAGGAACTCCCGGGTGCTGCGCATCAAATCGAATTGCGAAACCTGCCGCTTCGCCAGGTCGCCCATTCCAACGTAGATCTGCCCCTCATTCATTCCGGCGCCGGCCGTCTCACCGATCGTCACCAGCGTCACCTCGACATGCCCCAGCGCTTTCAGCTTCGCCTCGATCTCGGTGAGGATGCGGGAGGTCTCATGGATCGACGTCCCCTCCGGCGCCTTGACGTTGATCAGGAACTCCGACTGGTCGTCGAGCGGGATGAAGTCCTTGCCGACAAGCTTGAGCAACGGAACGGTCGACAGCACGCAGAGCGTGCCCACGATCACGACGGCCATGCGATGCCTGAGCGACCGCGCCAGCAGCCACAGATAAACGCCCTCCACCCGGCTGTGGAACCAATCCAACCGACCGGAGCCACCGTGTCCTTTGCCCGCAGCGGAGCGCCTCAGAAAGCGGGAGCACATCATCGGAGTCAGCGTGAAGCTGATCAACATGCTCACCAGGATCGCGAAGGTCATGGTGAGACCGAACGTCTTGAAAAAGCGCCCGATGATGCCCGGCATGAACGCCACCGGCACGAAGATGACCACCAGCGAAAACGTCGTCGCCATCACGGCCAGCGCGATCTCCCGCGTTCCTTCCCGGGCGGCCGTCATCGGCCCGGAACCCTTTTCGTCGATGTGGCGGAAGATGTTCTCCAGCACGACGATCGCGTCGTCGATGACCAGCCCGACGGCCAACGCCAGCGCCAGGAGCGACATCTGGTCGAGCGTGAAGCCCGCGTAGCGCATCAGTGAAAACGTGCTGATCACCGACGTGGGAATGGCGACCGCGGCGATGACCGTCGAGCGAAGATTGCCCAGGAACAGGAGCACGATCAGGCTGGCCAGCACCGCCCCGAGCACCAGGTGCTCCATCACCGCGTGGAACGACGCCACGATGAACCGGGACTGGTCCCGCACCGTCGACAGCGTCACCTGGGCCGGAACGATCGACCGCAGCTCCTCGAGTCGGCGCCGCACGGCCTCCACCACCTGCACGGTGTTCGTCCCCGACTGCTTCTGCACGATGAGGGCCACAGCGTTCACCCCGTTCAAGCGCGCCATGGTCCGAAGCTCCTGCTGGGCATCCGACACCGTCGCCAGGTCCTCGATGCGGATGAGCGTGCCGCCGACCTCGCGCACGATCACCTTGCGGAAGTCCTCCACCCGCTCCACCCGGCCGATGGTGCGCAGCACCATGTCCCGCGGCCCCATTTCGACCAGCCCGCCCGGGATCTCCAGGTTCTGCCGCGCCAGGGCCGACTTGACGTCGGCGGGCGTCACACCCAGCGCCCTGAGCTGGTTGGCATCGAGCGCGACATGGACCTCCCGCTCCCGGCCGCCAATCATGTTCACTTGCCCCACGCCCGCCACCGACTCGATCTGCTCCTTGATCCTCTTCTTGGCGAACTCCGTCAGCTCCTTGGGAGCCCACGGCGCCGCGACGACCACCGTGATGACCGGCGCCGCCGAGGGATCGAACTTCTCGATGATGGGCGGGTCGACGCCGTCCGGAAGCTTGGCCAGCACCCGGCCGACCCGGTCCCGAACGTCCTGCGCGCAATCCGAGGGGTCCCGGTTCAGCTTGAAGACGACCACGACCTGGGAAAGGCCCTCGAAGCTCTGGCTGCGCAGCTCGTCGATCCCCTCGACGGTGTTGACAGCCTCCTCGATCACCTTCGTGATCTGCGTCTCGACCTCCTCCGGTCCGGACCCCGGAGACCGAGTCGTGACGACGATGTTCGGCAGATCGACCTTCGGGAAGAGGTCGACGCCCAGGTCCTTGTAGCTGAAGGCGCCGAGCACCACCAGCGCCGAGACCAGCATCGTGGCGAAGACGGGCCGCTGGATGCAGATGTCCGAGAGACTCATGGGCGGTCCTGGGCCGGGCGAGCCGGTTCGCGCGGGTCCGGAATCGCAGACCGCGAGGTCGGAGCCGAGCTCGACGCCGAACGCGACCCGATGCCAGGAAGACGGCCGGCCAGCGTCTCGGCGGCCGAACCTGCGGCCGTGGCGGCGCAATCGACCTGGGCCATCACGAACATCCCAGGCAAGAGCCGCACGCTCGGGTTGGGGACTTCCAGCTCGAGCTTTCCCGAGCGAGTCTTCGGATCGACGTAGGGGTAGAGGTTGCTGACGGTTGCCGGAAAGGAGCTCCCCGGTGCGGCCTGCACCGACAGGCGCGCGGCGGCCCCCAGCCTCACGTACGGCATCTCCTTCTCGGGGATGTCGAGCACGGCCTTGAGAGTCCGGATGTTCGAGTAGACCGCCAGGGCGGAGGCCTGGGGGGAGCTCGCGGCAAGGACGTAGGCGCCCTCGTCCACCAGGCGCTGGCCGATGCCCCCGTCGAACGGAGCGCGCACCCGAGTGTAGGAGAGCCTGAGCTCGGCCCGATTCAGCTCGGCGCGCGCGCGCTCGACTTCGGCCTTCTGGGCCCGCCGCTCTTCCAGTCGAGGACCGGCAGTGACCAGCGCGAGGGACTTTCTGGCGCCCACCAGCCTGGCCTCGGCCACCTCGAAGTCCCGCCGTGCGTTGTCGAGCTCGGCCTGCGAAATCGCCTTCTTGCCGAAGAGGTTCGTCAGGCGATCCAGGTTCATTCGCGCTGTGTTCAAGACGGCTTCGGCACCGGTCACCTCGGAAGCTGCGCGCACACGCTCCTCCGCGCGCCCACCGGCCTCCATTGCCGCCAGGTGCGATTCGACCGACTCGAGCTTGGCGCGCGCCTCCTCAACATCGAGCTCGTACTCGGCGGGGTCGATCTCGGCGAGCACGTCTCCGGTCTTGTAGGGCCAGTTCTCGCGGAACGCGAGCTTCACGATGACGCCCGAGACGCGGCTGTAGACGCGCACCGCTTCCCTGGGCGAGAGCTCTCCGGAGAGGTGCAGCACCCGCGTGCGACGGGCACTTTCCGGCTCCTGGGCTGCGAGCCCGTGCGCCGCCGCCAGGGCGAGAACCATGGTCAGAAGACGGGTTGCAAGACGAGTCACGGGGTTCATCTCCTAGGAGGCACCGGTTCGAGGGCCCTCAAGAGCAGTTGGTAGTGGTACTCCGCAGCTTCCAGGAAGACGTTGTCGCTCATCGGCTTCTGGAAGTAGACGCGCTCCTGCAGGAACAGAGTGGTCGGAACCGAATGGAGGGCCAGCGAGGTCGCCCGGATATCGAGGTCGGGGCGGAAGACGCCCTTGTCGACGCCGCTCTGGAGGATGCCCTGAAGCGTGTCGAGCCAGCGCCTGAACCCGGCAGGGATAGCGGACTTTCGGGAAAGGCCGTGCTGGCGCTGGCAGACAATGATGATGTCCCGGAACCGGCAGGCGAAGTGAGCGTGCTGCCTCAGGACGGCCAGCAGCTTCTCGCGGGGAGAGTCGACCAGGCGGACGGCCTCTTCGATGTCCCGGAAGAGCTGCTCTCCCTTCTCGGAGATGATCGCCTCGATGATCTCGTCCTTCTTCCGGAAGTACCTGAAGAGCGTGGCCTCGGCGACGCCGGCCGCGACGGCGATCTCGCGGGTCCTGAGCGAGGCGAACTCGCGCTTTGCCAAGAGCTTGGCGGTGGCGGCGAGCACGGCGTCCCGGGTCGATTCGGAGAGTTTGCGCATTTGTTATCCGGATTTGTAACTTTCTTAACGATAGTATCAGCTATCGATATTCAAGTCAACGCCCCGTGTCCGGACGGGTGCGCGGGCCGTGGCGCTCGCTGGAAGCGTGGGTATACTCAAGCTAGCGCCTGGACATCGGACGCCCCGGGCGCGTGCGGTCACGACGACCACAGGAGGTGGTGCGGTGGACTCTGGGCTCGAAGGATGCTTGCAGGACTTTCGGTCGATGGACGCCTCGGTGAGGCTCGCGGCGCTGGCCCGGATGGAGAGGCTGGATGACCCGCGGGTCACGAAGGCGCTCGAGGCGTTGGCCAACGACCCGAACCTGCACGTCGCCCAGCGCGTGCGCGAGGTGCTGACGGCCCGGTCGGGCGAAGCATTTCGACGCGGCTCGGCCGCTCCCGAGCTGGGGAAGATGGGTCAGTTCGACTACTGGCGCGAGGCCGCGCGGCTGCTGGCGCGGCATCCCGTCCCGCTCATCGGGACCGCGGTGGCCACGATGGTCGTGGTACCGATGCTCGTTGCCACGCTGCTCTTCGCCTTCCGCCAGGACGACGCCGGCTGGCTGGTCCTGGCCAGCTTCGTCATGATGGATTCCGAGAGCGAGCCGGCCGTTTCAGCGGGCGCGCGCACGCTCTATCCACTGCTCGAGCAGCCGCTGGGATTGCTCTTGATGGCGCTGACGGCCAGCCTGCAGGCGTGGGTCGTCAGCCGAATCTACCTGGGCGCGCCGGTGGGGCTCTCCTCGGCCCTGGCGTTCGGCGCCAGCCGGCTAGCGGCGCTCGCCCATACGCTCGCCGTCTACCTGCTCGTCTCGCTGGCCCCCGCAGGCATCGCCGTGGCCATCGCCATCGGCCTTTCGCCCGATGGCAACACGCGCGTGCCCGATGCGCTCTTCGGGGCCCTGGCCGTGGGCGGCATCCTGGCCTTTGCGTTCCTTGCCTTGCGCTACAACCTCGCCACGCTCTGCTGTGCCACGGAGGGCATCCGAGGCTGGGCGGCCTGCCGCCGGGCCGGCAAGCTCTTCGGCGGCTCCTGGCGGCGCGTGCTGGTCTTCTCGCTGTCGACTCTTCCGCTTCCCATCGCCTACTCGCTCTTGACCATCCTGGGCGACATCAACAGCGACCTGGCCCACCTGCTCTTCTTCGTGCCCTACGGCGCCCTGTGTGGCGCGGCCCAGGTGCTCCTCTACTACGATGTCGTCGCCCGGCACCCCGGCAGCCCGCCGGCAGCCGGCAGGTGAGCCGGAACTCGATCACGCACCCGGTGCGGTCTCTTCCGCCGGTCGCGCGCCGAAGGGCGACTCTTCGGTGGGTTCTGTGGCGGTTCTAGGAACGAACAGGACCACGAACCAGACGAGTCCTCCGAGCCACGGAAGCATCGACGTCGCCGCGGTCACGGTCAGGGTCGCGGCGTGCGACCCGGTCAGCAACCGGAGCACATGGAAGGCGTGGTAACCTCCGTCCAGGACCCATACCCACAGACCATTGGCCATCACGAACCAGCAGGCCAGTGGCGAGAAGTCCAGCATCAGTACCGCTGGCAGCGCCCATGTCGTGTACTGGGTCGCAAACGAAATCGAGACCGTGGAGAAAAGCAGGTACGCGCCGACCAATTGCCGCACACGGTCCCGGCTATTGCGCGTCCACCAGTAGAAGAGAAGCAGCGAAACGAGCGGGATCGACTTGCGGGCTCTGTCGAAGTCGAGTTTGGGGACGGCTCGGGCAATCGCTGGCGAGGCTTCCGTCGCGGCACGGAACAGTCCGCCCGGTCCCCAGTGCAGGTTGGCCGTCGGGTAGCGCATGTTCGACCTGAGCATGTTCATCCGGTCGCCGGGAACAAAAAGGAAGCTGACCGCGGTCAAGAGCACTCCCATCCAGACGGCTGCGCGCACGCGGCGGCCCCAGCCGTCGAGGCCGAGCAATGCGGGGGGCACCAGCATCAGCGGCCAGTTCTTGATGTACACGGCCAGCGCAGCCAGGCTGCCAGCGCCGAAGATCCGGTCGCGACACCCGCTCGTGGCCACCAGCAACGCTGCGAAGAGGGCTGCGGCACCCAGCGGATCGTATTGGCCATGGACGCCCGTGATCATCAGCGAAAGCGGATTCACCGCCATCAACAGCGACCTGCGCAGGCGAAGAGTCCCGCCCTTGGCCGCTCCACCCGTCGCCCACCAAAGCATGGCGATCGTCGCGAGATCGCCCGCGATCGACGGAAACTTCATCAAGAAGTGGTAGGAGAACCCCGTTGCCTGGGACAACCACTGAGAGGCCGTGGTCAGATAGGCAACGCCGGGCAGATAGAAGTAGACCTTCTGTTCGGGGCGGTACACGTCCAGGCCCGAGAGGATGTCCAGCGCTTCGGTCTGAAAGGTCCTGACGTCCTCGGTGCCGTAGATGAGGGCCGCCAGGAGCAGCCGCAGGATGGCCGCGAGCACCACTACCAGCAGCAGCGGGCTCGGCGTGCGCTCCAGCAGCGGCACGGGCCACGGCCGTTCGGAGCGTAGCAGCGCCCAGCTCGTGCGGAAGGACGCCAGCCCCAAGCAGACCATCAGCCCAAAGCCGATGTAGGTGATCCGATGGTCGTGGGGCCAGTAGTGGTCCCGGAAGATCGTCGGTCCGTAGACGAAATCGACGGCGAACGGAAGGCCCAGCAGACCGCCCGCCAGCGCCGCGCCCGCGAATCGACGAACCATGGCCGCGCATCGTAGCACCGAGCGCCCATGCGGTCAAGTTCGGGAGGCGCGTTTGACACACCGGAAGGCCCATGCTACAAAGGGCGCGCGGCCCGGTCCCAGGGCCCTTTCTCGCATGATGAGCTCGAGGGGAACATGAAGGTTGCCATCCTGGCCGGAGGCCTGGGGACGCGACTTCGCGAGGAGACCGAGTTTCGCCCCAAGCCGATGATCGAGATCGGGGGGCGGCCCATCCTCTGGCACATCATGAAGTCGTACGCCCACCACGGGCACACGGAGTTCGTGCTCTGCCTCGGGTTCAAGGGCGACGCCATCCGCCAGTACTTCACGACCTACGAGGTCCGCAACCGCGACATCACCGTCACGCTCGGCACAGGCGAGGTCCAGGTCCACGACACCCACTCCGAAGTGGGCTGGAAGATCACGCTGGCGGAGACCGGCGAGAAGACCATGACCGGCGGACGGCTCAGGCGCGTCGCTCGCTATGTCGGCAGCACCACCTTTCTGGCGACCTACGGCGATGGTGTGGCCGACGTCGACATCGGGGCGCTCCTCGAGTTCCACCGGCAGAGCGGCAAGCTGGCGACTGTCACCGCCGTGCGTCCCTCCTCCCGATTCGGGGAGCTGGCGATCGACGGCAGCGTCGCCACCGGCTTCCGCGAGAAGCCGCAGGTTCACGAAGGCTGGATCAACGGCGGGTTCTTCGTGTTCGAGCCAGCCGCGCTCGATCTCATCGAGGCCGACGACGAGACGCTGGAGAACGGACTGCTGACGAAGCTCACGGCCAGGCGAGAGCTAGCAGTCTACTGTCACAACGGCTTCTGGCAGTGCATGGACACCGCCCGAGAGATGGACCTGCTCAACGACCTCTGGCGCTCCGGCCGCGCCCCGTGGGCCGTCTGGCGCTAGGCAGGGCCATCCGAGCCAAATGGTCAATCGAGACTTCTGGCAGGGCCGGCGGGTCTTCCTGACGGGCCACACAGGCTTCAAGGGCGGGTGGCTGGCGACCTGGCTTCTAGAGATGGGCGCGCAGGTTACCGGATACGCGCTGCCGCCGGAGCCCGGCGCGGGTTTCTTCTCCTTGTGCGGCCTGGAGGCCAGGCTCCGCTCACAGTTCGGGGACATCCTCGACGCCGCAGCGCTCACCGCCGCGCTCGATCGGTCCGGGGCCGAAATCGTCTTTCACCTGGCCGCCCAGCCGCTGGTCCGCCGCTCCTACGCGCAGCCGGTCGCCACGTTCGCCACCAACGTCCTCGGCACCGTGAACCTGCTAGAGGCCGTCCGCACGGTCGCATCGGCGCAGGCCGTGGTCGTCGTCACCAGCGACAAGTGCTATGAAGACCAGGAGTGGGTCTGGGGCTACCGGGAGACCGACCCGCTCGGAGGCCGCGACCCCTACAGCGCCAGCAAGGCCTGCACGGAGCTGGTCACGGCCTCCTATCGCAGCTCCTTCTTCGCCGGCCGAGACCCGGCCGTCGGGATCGCCACGGCCCGCGCCGGAAACGTCTTCGGCGGCGGAGATTGGGCCGAGGATCGCCTGGTCCCCGACGCCGTCCGGGCCATCGCGGCCAACGAGAGGCTGGCCGTGCGCAACCCGGGCGCCATCCGGGCTTGGCAGCACGTCCTGGACGCCGTCGGAGGCTACCTCCTGCTGGCGGAGCGGCTGCGCGAGGCGCCCGCCGGCTGGGGCCGCCCGTTCAACTTCGGCCCCCGCGAGGAGGACGCCGTTCCGGTCGCGGAGTTCTGCGACCGCTTCTTCGATTGCTGGAAGGCTTCGGGCTGGCAGGACGTCAGCCTCCCGGGCGCTCCGCGCGAGACCGTGACGTTGCGCATCGACGCGACCCGCGCCCGTCACGAGCTCCGGTGGCGCCAGCGGCTGCTGCTCCCGGACGCCATCCGTTACGCCGTCGACTGGTACCGCTGCGCGCTGGCGAGCCCGTCCGCCGAAGAGATCTTCGAGCTCTCGCGTGCTCAGATCCGGAGCTACATGGCCCTATGACCCTCGCCTTCAGACCCACCGCCTGCCGCGGCTGCGGCGCCTCGATCCCCCGTCCTTTCCTGGATCTCGGCTCCACGCCTCTGGCCAACTCGCTGCTGGCCGCATCGCATCTCAACTCGAAGGAGCCGGTCTATCCATTGGCTGTCGCCTATTGCGCCGCCTGTCATCTCGTCCAGCTCACCGACACCGTGCCGCCCGAGGCGCTGTTCAGCGAGTACGTCTACTTCTCCTCGTTCTCGACCAGCTTCGTCGAGCATGCGCGCGCGATGGCCGAGGAGCTCGCTGGCTCGCTCGCGCTCGACGCCGGTAGCCGCGTCCTCGAGGTCGCCAGCAACGACGGCTATCTGCTGCAGTTCTTCCAGAAAAAGGGCATCCCGGTCCTCGGCGTCGAACCTGCTCGCAACATCGCGAGGGTGGCCGAGGAACGCGGCATTCCGACGCTGGTCCGCTTCTTCGGGGCCGATGCGGTAGCCGAGATCCGTGATCGGTTCGGCGCCGTGGACCTTCTGATCGGCAACAACGTACTGGCGCACGTGCCCGACATTCTCGGCTTCCTGGGCGCTGTACAGGCCGTGCTCAAACAGGGAGGAACCGCGGTCTTCGAGTTCCCGTACGTGCGCGATCTGCTGGAGAAGAGCGAGTTCGACACCATCTACCACGAGCACGTGTTCTACTTCTCGCTGGCTGCCGTCGAGGGGCTGGCGAGGCGAACCGGTCTGCAGGTCGTGGACGTCCAGCACCAAGCCGTCCACGGCGGCTCGCTGCGCGTTCACCTGGCCCGCCAAGGGGCGCGCGCGGCCAGCGAGCGGGTGGAATCGCAGCTGGCCGAGGAACGGCGCGAGGGGCTCTGCGAGCCGGCGCGGTACGAGGCGTTCAGCTCGGAGGTGACCCGGCTGCAGCAAAGTCTCGTGGCGTTCTTGCGCGAGCTCAGGTCCGCGGGCAAGCGCCTGGCGGCCTACGGCGCGCCCGCCAAGGGGAACACGCTGCTCAACAGCTGCGGCATCGGCACCGAGCTGCTCGAGTTCACGGTCGACAAGAGCCACCACAAGCAGGGCCTCTATCTCCCGGGCTCCCGGCTGCCGATCCTGGCGCCCGAGGAGCTGGTGCGGCGGCAGCCCGACTGCGCGCTCATCCTTCCCTGGAACATCGCCGACGAGATCGTCTCCCAGCAACAGCAGTACATCGCGCGCGGCGGCCGGTTCGCGCTGCCGATCCCGCGCGTGGCCTTCCACCCCGCATGCGATTCGTCTCAATCAAGCTGAAGGGCGCCTACGTGGTCGAGATCGAACCGCGCCAGGACGAGCGCGGCTTCTTCGCCCGGACGTTCTGCTCCGAGGAGTTCGCGCGGCTCGGGCTCGTGACGACCTACGCGCAGTGCAGCGTCTCCTACAACGAGCGGCGCGGCATCCTGCGCGGCATGCACTACCAAGCCGATCCGAAGCCCGAGACCAAGCTCATCCGCTGCACCGCGGGCGCCGTGCACGACGTGCTGGTCGACCTGAGGCGCGACTCGGAGACCTACTGTCAGTGGGTGGCCGTGCGGCTCGACGCCGCAAGCCGGCGCCTGCTCTACGTCCCGGCCGGGCTGGCGCACGGTTTCCAGGTTCTCGAGGACGGTTCGGAGGTCTACTACGAGATCTCTACGCCCTATGAGCCGGGGCTGGCCCGGGGCGTCCGCTGGGACGATCCGGCATTTGGCATCGAGTGGCCGATCGCCGGGCCGCAGCTTTCGGCCAGGGACGCAGCCTTCGAGGACTTCCAGCGATGAAGAGAGTGCTGCTGACCGGCGCGTCTGGGTTCATCGGGAGGCATGCCGTGGCGCCTCTACTGGAGCGCGGCTTCGAGGTGCACGCGCTCTTGCACGCCCGCTCGGCCGCCAAGGACGAATCCGGCGTCACGTGGCACGCTGCCGACCTCCTGGCACCCGGCGCCGCGGGCGCGCTGCTGAGCGAGGTGCGCCCGACGCACCTGCTGCACTTCGCCTGGCACGTCGATCCGGCTACGTATCGCTCCTCGCCAGAAAACATCCGTTGGGTCCAGGCCAGCTTGGGGCTGCTCTGGGCCTTCACGCGAGCTGGCGGCGGCCGGGCCGTGTTCGCCGGGACCTGCGCCGAATACGACTGGCGCCACGGCTACTGCTCGGAGCGCCTCACGCCCTGCGAGCCCGCCACGCTTTACGGCGTCAGCAAGAACGCGCTCCAGGAAATCGTGGCTGCCGCGGCCGGGCAGGGGCTGCTCAGCGCGGCGTGGGGCCGCATCTTCCTGCTCCACGGGCCCGGAGAGCCGCCAGGCCGGTTCGTACCCAGCGTCATCCGCGGCCTGCTCGGCTCAGGGCCCGTGCCGATGTCCCGCGGGAACCAGCTCCGCGACTTCCTGCACGTGGCCGACGTGGCGGACGCGTTCGTGGCCCTCCTGGACAGCCCGGTCGAGGGTCCGGTGAACATCGGCTCGGGACGCGCAGCGACGCTGGGTGAGGTTGCCGGCGTGCTGGCGCGGATGCTCGGCGGCACTGAGCGGCTCGAGCCTGGGGCCGTGGAACCGCCGCCGGGGGACCCGCCCGTCTTGCTGCCCGACGTGACGCGGCTGGCGCGCGAGGTCGGCTGGCAGCCCGCGATGACGCTCGAAGCCGGTCTGGAGGCGACCGCCAACTGGTGGCGGAGTCGCGCCTAGACGGCGCCTGGAGGTCCAGTGTCGAATCCCGATCGTCCTCTCGTCAGCATTCTGGTCGTCAGCTGGAACGGCCTCGACTTGCTCGAGCGCTACTTCGGCCACGTCGTGGAGCGCACTCTGGCCGACGACCCGCGCCACGAGATCATCCTGGTCGACAACGGCAGCGTCGACGAGACGATGGCCTTCGTGACGAGCCGGTTTCCTGGCGTCAAGACGCTGCGGCTGGAGCAAAACCAGGGCTTCGGCGGCGGGGCCAACGCCGGCGCTCGCCTGGCAACCCACCCGATCCTGGCGATCCTCAACAACGATGCCGAGCCGACACCGGGCTTCCTGCAACCGCTGCCTGGGCTCTTCGCCGATCCGGCGCTCTTCGCCGTCATGGCGCGCAGCCTCGTGACCACGCGGGATATGCAAGAAGAGGCCGCGCAGCGGCTCCGCTTCCGCAGGGGCCGGCTGGTGCCCGTGACCGATCCGGCCTTCGCTGCGAAGGCGACGAGCACGTTGCCGATCCTCTACGCCAGCGGCGGGATGATGGCCTTCCACCGCGAGCACTTCATGGAGCTGGGTGGATTCGACGACCTCTTCCGCCCAGCTTACTGGGAGGACGTGGACCTCTCGATGCGCGCCTGGCGCCGAGGCTGGAAGGTTCTCTACGAACCCTCGAGCGTGATGCACCACCAGCACCGGGCGACCAACTTCCGCCCCGAGCTCCGCGCGGAGTACCTGGTCATCGCCAACCGCAACTGGCACCTGTTCGCCTGGAAGCACCTGGACGGCGCCCGGCTCTGGAGCCGCTACGCGGCCTGGGAAGCCGCCTACATCCTGCACGGCCTGCTCACCGGCGATCCCTTGCGCCTGAAGGCCCTCTTCCGCGCGCTGCCGCTCTTGCCCCGAGCCCTCCGCGGCCGAGCCGCCGAACGCGCCGAGGGCGCCACCCGCGGTTCCGAAATCCTCGCCCGCTTCGGCGCCCTGGAGTGGCTGGGGGACAGGAGTGAGGCGTGAGGCTTGGGGGTTGAGAAGTGAGAAGCCGAGGCGCTAGCGCCTCGGCTCCGGGGATTAAGGCTTTAGGGATCAGGGATCAGGGATCAGGCTTCAGGGATCAGGGATCAGGGATCAGGGATCAGGGATCAGGCCTCACTCCTCAGGCCTCAAGCCTCAGATCAGCTCGATCTGCGCGATCATCGCGGCGTCGCCGGTGCGGACGCCGATGCGCACGATGCGGCTGTAGCCGCCCTTGCGCTCGGCGTAACGCGGAGCAACGGTCTCGAAGAGGCGCTTGACGGTCTTCTTCTGACCCAGGCGGGAGAAGGCGAGCCTGCGATTCGCCATCGTGTCGGTCCTGGCGAGCGTGATCATCCGCTCCACCAGAGGCCGCAAGGTCTTGGCCTTGGCTTCGGTCGTCTTGATCTTGTCGTGCTCCAGGAGCGAATTGAGCAGGCCCTTGAGCAGGGCGCGCCGCTGGTTGCTGGTCCTGGAGAACTTTCGGCCGTGAACGTTGTGTCTCATTTGGAAACCGTCCCCTCCTCGTCGCGCAGCGAGAGGCCGTACTGCTGGAGCTTCTCCCGAATCTCGTGCAGAGACTTCTTGCCGAAGTTCTTGATGGCGAGGAGCTCAGAGGCCCGCTTTTTTGCTAGCTCGCCGAGAGTGCGGATGTTCTCCTGCTCCAGGCAGTTGCGCGAGCGGACCGAAAACTCGAGGTCCTTGATGCTGATGTCGAGGTTCTTGTTGTCGTCCTTGCGGGACTCGACCACCATCCGGTACTCCTCCTCGGGGTATGGGCTGGCGGTGTCCAGGTTGAGGAACAGGTCCAAGTGCGCCTGCTGCATCTTGGCGGAGAGCTTGATCGCTTCGGCCGGCAACTGCGCGCCATTGGTCCAGACCTCGAAGGTGAGCTTGTCGTAGTTGAGCTCCTGTCCGACGCGGGTATCCTCGACCTTGTAGTTGACGCGGACGATCGGGCTGAAGTGGCAATCCATGAAGATGGTGTTGAGGGGGTACTCGCCCTTGGTGTTCTTGCGGGCGAGCCGGTAGCCCATGCCGCGCTCCACCTGCATCTCCATGTCCAGGGTGATGTCCTTCGTCAGCTCGCAGATAGCGGCGTCCGGATTGATGATCTCGACGTTGGAGTTGGGCTCCACGTCCGCGGCGGTGACCTTGCGGGGGCCCTGGACGCGCAGCTTGAGCGTCGAGGGGCGATCGGAGAGCGATCGGACGACGATCTTCTTGAGGTTGAGGATGATGTCGATGACGTCCTCGACGATCCCCTCGACCGCGGAGAACTCGTGCAGGACGCCCTCGATGCGAACGCTGGTGATGGCCGAACCCGGCATGGAACTCAGCATCAGCCGGCGCAGCGCATTGCCGAGGGTCTGGCCGTAGCCGCGCTGCAGCGGCTCGAGGACGAACTTGCTGTAGTTTTTGGAGCCCGCGTCCCGGCTCAGCTTCAGTGTCGGCTTAGTAATTTCGATCAACCGTCATCCCTCCTAGGGGCAGGCCCCGGCGATCTCGTCGGGGTCGAGCGCCCTCCCGCGCGGCCGGCAAGACGATGCTGCCTCGAGCGGGAGGGCCTGGGGCCGGCGCGAGCCGGCCACGCTGATTACCTGGAGTAGAACTCCACTACCATGTTCTCCTGGATGTCCGCCGGGAGCTGCTCGCGAGTGGGCAGCGCCAGGTAGGTGCCGCGAGCCTTTTCGCCGTCGACCTTGACCCAGTCGGGGATTCCCCGGCTGGAGGCGACCTGGAAGCTCTCCTTGCAGCGGCCGATGAGCGTGCTGTTCTCGCGGATGGAGATCTCCATCCCGGGCTTGGTCTGGTAGCTGGGAACGCTGACCTTCTTGCCGTTGACGAGCACGTGGCCGTGCAGCACGAGCTGGCGGGCGGCCTTGCGGGAGTGCACGAAGCCCATCCGCATGACCATGTTGTCGAGCCGGGACTCGAGGAGCTGGAGGAGCTTGATGCCCGTCACGCCCTTGATCTTGAGAGCCCGCTCGAAGTAGCCGGCGAACTGACGCTCCAGGATGCCGTAGGTCTTGCGCAGCTTCTGCTTCTGGCGCAGCTGCGTTCCGTAGTCGGACATCTTCAGGCGGGCGCTCTTGATCTTGCCGTGGATTCCCGGCCAGTAGGAGCGCTTCTCGAAGGAGCACTTGGTGGTAAAGCACCGGTCGCCCTTGAAGAACAGCTTCTGCCCTTCGGTGCGACAGATCCGGCAGACTGCGCCGAGATCACGAGCCATGTTCCATTACCTCCTGCAAAGCGAAAACGTGTCTTGAATGGTTGCGAGTTCGAGGGGTGAAGCGCGTCAAACGCGGCGACGCTTCTTGGGGCGGCAGCCGTTGTGGGGCGCCGAGGTGACGTCCTTGATGATGCCGAGCTTCACCTTCGAGCCCTGGAGGCAACGGACCGCACTGTCCTTGCCGGCGCCTGGGCCCCGGTAGTAGACGTCCACCTGCTGGACGCCATGCTCCATAGCCTTCTTGATCGCGTTGTCGGCGGCCAGCTGCGCCGCGTACGGGGTGTTCTTCCGCGAGCCCTTGAACCCGACGTTCCCGGCGCTCGACCAGGAGACCACGTTCCCCTTCGGGTCCGTGACCGTGACGATCGTGTTGTTGTACGTGGACTGGATGAACACCTTGCCCACGGGGATGACTTTCTTGATCTTCTTTTTCCCCTGGGGGGCGACCTTGGCTTCCGTCATGGGAGCAGTACCTCTCTTGATGCTTCAGACCGTCGCCGGCGGCCGCCCGAGTGAGGCGGCCGCTGGCGGGACGGGATTACTTGGTTTCCTTCTTCTTGCGGCTGACCGTCTTCTTCTTGCCCTTGCGCGTGCGGGCGTTGGTCCGCGTGCGCTGACCCCGCACCGGCAAGCCGCGCCGGTGGCGCAGACCGCGGTAGCAGCCGATGTCCATCAGGCGCTTGATGTTAAACGACACCTCGCGCCGCAGCTCGCCTTCGATCTTGCCGATGGCGTTGACGGCCTTGATGAGCTTGTTGATGTCCGCTTCGGACAGGTCCTTGACCCGGGTGTCCGGGTTGACGCCCGTCTGCTCGATGATCTGCTTCGAGCGGGCCGGACCGATTCCATAAATGTAGCGAAGCCCGATCGCGATTCGCTTCTTCGCCGGTAGATCGACACCTGCAATACGAGCCATTGTCGTCGAATTCCTTCCCTGTCAGCGCGCCTGAGGGCTCTCAGCCCTGCCGCTGCTTGTGCTTCGGATTCTTGCAGAACACCCGGATGATTCCCTGACGCCGGATGATCTTGCACTTGTCACAGATCTTCTTGATGGAAGCCCTGACTTTCATTGGAACTTCTCCTTAGTCGTACTTCTCGCCCTTAAAGCTTCGTGAGGATTTCGGGACCGTCCTCGGTGACGGCAATCGTGTGCTCGAAATGCACCGATAGCTTGCCGTCCGCCGTCTTCACCGTCCAACCATCCTCCGCCACAAACGTTTCCTTGACGCCCAGGTTGAGCATCGGCTCTATCGCCAGCACCAGCCCGGGCACCAGCTTCATCCCGGTTCCGGGCTCTCCGTAGTTCGGCACGCTGGGCGGCTCGTGCATCTTGCGACCCACTCCGTGCCCCATGTAGTCCCGAACGATGGAGTAATTGTGCTTCTCGGCATAGCTCTGGACCGCGTGCCCGATGTCGTTGATTCGCCTGCTCGGCTTCGTCTGGAAGATTCCCTCCAACAGCGACTGGCGTCCCACGTTGAGCATCCGATGAATCGACTTGCTCACCCGCCCCACCGGCAGCGACACCGCCGCATCCGCCACGAAGCCCTCGTGCACTATCGCGAAATCCAGTCCGATGACATCGCCTTCCTTCAACACCGTCTTGTCGCTCGGGATCCCGTGCACAACCTCGTCATTCACCGACGTGCAGAGCGACGCCGGATACGGGGGCATTCCCCGATGAGGTTGATATCCCAGAAACGGCGACTTGACCTTGCGTTTGCGGATCGCCTCCTCGGCGATTCGATTGAGCGCCATCGTGGTGACGCCCGGCTTCACGGCCTCCGTCAGCTCCAAGAGGATCTCGGCGACGTGACGGCCCGCAACCCGCATGATGTCGAGCTCGGCCTTGGTCTTGAGCGTCACGCCCCTTTCAAGCTCTCCAGGTACCGCACCACACATTCGAAAACCTCGTCGATCGTGCCGGAGCCGTCGAACTCCTGGAGCACACCCCTTTCTCTGTAGTAAGCCAGCACGGGTTCGGTCTGCTCGTGATAGACACGCAGCCTCTCCCGGATGACGGTCTCGTTATCGTCCGGCCGGCTCGCCAGCGCAGCCCCGTCGTTGTCGCATATCCCCTCCGACTTGGGGGGATTGTTGCGCCGGTGGTACACCCAGTTGCACTGCGGGCAAGTCAGACGGTTGACGAGCCGATCGAGCAACTCCTCGCTCGGGACCTTCAGGTTCACCACCGCGTGCATGCGCAGCTCCTCGCGATCGAGGAGGTCGGTCAGCGACCGAGCCTGCGCCACGGTTCGGGGATACCCGTCGAGAACCACGCCGTTTCCGCTCTCGCAGGCGGACTTGATGTGGCTGCCGACCATGCTCGTGACGAGGTCGTCGGGCACCAGCTTGCCGGAGTCCATGAACTCCCGCGCCTTCTGCCCGCTCGGCGTGTTCGCCTTCACCTCGGCCCTCACGACGTCTCCGCTTGCCAGGTGCTCCAGACCCAGGCGCTTGGCGATGGCCTGAGCCTGAGTCCCTTTCCCGGCGCCCGGAGGCCCCATGATGAGCATGTTGAACACGTCAGCTTCTCCTCATGAACCCCTGGTAATGCCTGGTGACCATGTGGCTCTCCATCTGGCGGACGGTGTCGAGAACGACGCCGACGACGATCAGGAGGGCCGTGCCACCGAAGTAGAAGGGCACGTTCATGTACTTGTAGAGCACCTGCGGCAGAACCGAGATGGCCGCGAGGAAGACGGCGCCGCACAGCGTGATCCGGTTCAGGATGCGGTCGATGTACTCGGCCGTCTTGCGCCCGGCCCGGATTCCCGGGACGAACCCGCCGTACTTCTTGAGGTTGTCCGCCATCTCCTTGGGGTTCAGGAGGATTGCCGTGTAGAAGTAGGTGAAGAAGATGATCAGCACCGACTCCAGGAAGAGATAGAGCGGCTCTCCCCAGCGCAGCATGCCGATCAGGGCGGTCACCCAGTCCTCCCCGGTTCCCTTGCCGGCGATGTTGGAGTACCACGTGAGAATAAGCGTGGGGAACATCAACACCGAGCTGGCGAAGATGACGGGGATGACGCCTGCCTGGTTGACCTTGAGCGGGATGTGCGTGTTGGCGCCGCCGTAGACCCTGCGGCCGACGACCCGCTTGGCGTGCTGGACGGGGATCTTCCGCATCCCGTCCTGCATCGCGACGACGGCCCCGATGGTGACGAACACGATGGCCATGATCGCGAGCATCTGCAGGATTCCACCCGGATCGCCATCGGCGATGTGGAACGTCACGAAGGAGTGCGCGATCGCCGAGGGCAATCCGGCCACGATGCCGGCGGTGATGAGCAATGAGATTCCGTTGCCGATGCCCTTGGCGGTCATCTGCTCGCCTAGCCACATGATGAACGCCGTACCGGCGGTCAGCGTGACGACGGCGGTCAACCGGAATCCCCAGCCGTGCGAGTAGACCAGCCGTCCGCCCATCTGCCCGCTCGCGTTCTCGAGCCAGTAGGACAGACCCAGAGCCTGCAGGGCACCGATCACGATCGTGCCGTAGCGGGTGTACTGGTTGATTTTCTTGCGGCCCTCTTCGCCCTCTTCCTTCGCCAGGTGCTCCAGCGTCGGAATGACGTAGACGAGCAGCTGCATGATGATGCTGCTGTTGATGTACGGGGCGATGCCCAGCGCGAAGACGCTGAACTTGGCCAGCGCGCCGCCGGAGAACAGGTTGAAGAACCCCAGAACGCCGCTCGACTGCTGAGCGAAGAACTTCGCCAGCTCGGCAGGATCGACGCCCGGAGTCGGGATCTGACAGCCCAACCGGAAGACGAGGATCGCCCCGAGGGTGAACAGAATCCGGTTTCGCAGCTCTCCAATCTTGAGAGCATTGCCCATCGTGGACATCAAGGCTGAATCACCTCGACGGCCCCGCCGGCCTCGCTGATCTTGGCCTGCGCGGAGCGACTGAATTTGTGAGCGATGATGGTCAGACCCTTGGGCGCGTCACCGTTGCCCAGGATCTTCACGAGCTTGGCGCTGTTGCGGACGAAGCCGTTGGCCTTCAGCCACTCGGGAGTGACCTTCGTGCCCGAATCGACGTCCTTGAGATCGCCCAGGTTCACCTCGGCGTACTCGACGCGGAAGAGGTTGGTGAAGCCGCGCTTGGGAATGCGCCGATAGAGCGGCATCTGGCCGCCTTCGAAGCCGATCCGCACGCCGCCGCCCTGGCGGGCGTTCTGACCCTTCTGCCCTCGGCAGCTGGTCTTGCCATGCCCGGAGCTCTTGCCGCGGCCGACCCGCTTGATCTTCTTGCGAGAGGTCCTGGGGAACTGGAAGTTGTCCAGAGAGAGTGTCATGACCTTTACCGTCCCATTGTTCGAATGACCCCGCCAGCGGCGAGGCCGAGAGGCGGCATTATAGCCGAATCTGAATTCAAAGTAAACAGGAAAACGAGGCGTCAGGCTTCAGGCTTCAGGCCTCAGGCCTCAGGCTCGAGGCTCTAGGCGTGAATCGAGACCGGTTGACCCAGCCACAGAGACTGGCCGGTGGCGAAGCCTACTGGCTACTGACTACTGGCTACTGACTACTCCCCCTCGACTTCGCGGACCTCGAGCAGGTGGCTCGCTCTGCGAATCATGCCGAGGATCGAGGGATGAGCGGTCTTGCGGACCGTCTGCATGCGCCGGGTGAGCCCCAGCGAGCGGACGCTGTCCTTCTGGTCCTTGGTGGTGCCGATGGTGCCGCGCACCAGCTTGATTTCGAGGATCTTGGCCATTGCGTATATCTCCTGAGAAAGCGAACCGTCAGGCGGTCTGGTTGCCCTGCCAGAGCGCGGCGACGGTGATGCCGCGGATGGCGGCCACCTCGCTTGCGCGCCGGAGCTGGGAGAGGCCGTTCATGGTGGCCTTCAGCACGTTGACGGGGTTGGAGCTGCCGAGCGACTTGGACAGCACGTCCTTCACACCCGACGCCTCGATGATGGCGCGCACCGCGCCGCCGGCGATGACGCCGGTACCAGGGGAAGCGGGCTTGAGGATCACGCGCGCCGTGCCGTAGCGGCCGATGACCTGAAACGGGATGGTGCCCTTGACGATCGGGATGGCGATCATCGAGCGCTTGGCCCGGTCGATGGCCTTGCGTACGGCATCCGGGACGAGCTTGGCCTTTCCGAGCGCCACGCCGACATTGCCCTTGCCGTCGCCGGCTACGGCCAGGACGGCGAAGCCGAAGCGCCGGCCACCCTTGACCACCTTGGCCGTGCGGTTGATCTTCACGACCTTTTCGATGACACCGTCTTCGCCTTCCTGGCGGCGGTCGCCACCGAAGTGTCCAGCCTGAGGTCTTGCCATTATCGAGACTCCTTTAGAATCCGAGGCCTTCGGCGCGTGCGGCCTCGGCGAGCGCCTTCACGCGGCCCGTGTACGGGAACCCACCGCGATCGAAGACGACTTTGTCGATGTTCTTCTGCTTGGCGGCGCCGGCGAGAGCCTTGCCGACCGCCTTGGCGACGTCGATGCCCTTGGCCTTGGAGGCCTCGAGCTCCTTGCGAAGCTCGGCGGTCAGGCTCGAGACGCCGGTGATGGTCTTGCCGCTGGCGTCGTCCACGAGCTGCGCATAGATGTGCTTGCTGCTCTTGAAGACGACCAGGCGAGGCCTCTCCGGGGTGCCGTTGACCTTTCTGCGAAGCCGTGCGTGCCGCGCCGTTCGCTTGCCTACTCTATCTCTGATGTCTGCCATTTTTCGTTTCTCCTGACGGACGGACCGGGGCGCCTCCTGGGCGCCCTGGTCCGGACAAACTCAGGCGCCGACCTTCTTGCCGACCTTGGTCTTGACCTGCTCCTCGTGGTAGCGGATGCCCTTGCCCTTGTACGGCTCGGGCGGCCTGATTCGCCGGAGCTGGGCGGCGAACTCGCCGATCGACTGCTTGTCGGCGCCCCGCAGGGTGATCGCGTCGCCTTTCTGGGTGACCTCGACCTTGATACCCTCCGGGACGGCGACGTCGACCGGGTTGGAGAACCCGACCGACAGGACGAGCTTCTTGGCCTCGGCCTTGGCGCGGTAACCGACGCCGACCAGATCGAGCTGGCGCTCGAACTCCTTGGAGACGCCGGTGCACATGTTGTTGATGAGCGCGCGGGTCAGACCGTGAAGGGCCCGAGTGGCGGGCTTGTCGTCGGCGCGGGTGACGTGCACCTTGCCGTCCTTGACGGAGACCTCGACGCCCGGGCGCAGGCCCTGCGAGAGCGTGCCCTTGGGCCCCTTGACGGTCACGAGCCCCTTGTCGACCGTGACAGCGACCTTGTCAGGCACGCTCACGGGCAGTTTTCCTATTCTGGACATTTCAATTCTCCTCGATGGATGCTTTCAATCGCGATGGGGCTCGCCTCACCAGACGTAGCAGATGACCTCGCCGCCGACGCCCTTCTTGCGAGAGAGCTTGTCGGTCATGAGGCCGTCGGGCGTGGAGAGGATCGCGATCCCGAGGCCGCCGAGGACCTTCGGAATGGCGTCGCGCTTGACGTAGACGCGAAGGCCCGGCTTGCTGATCCGCTTCATGCCGTTCAGGGCGCGGATGCGGTTGGGCGTGTACTTCAGGAAGATCTTGAGGCAAGGCTTCTCGTCCGTGCTCTCGACCTTGTAGTCCGTGATGAAGCCCTCGTCCTTGAGGATCTCCGCGATCTTCACCTTGAGGCGGGAAGAAGGGATATCGACGGCGGGCTTGAACATCCGGTTCGCATTGCGAATCCGGGTCATCATATCGGAGATGGGATCGGTCATGCTCATTTCGGGTCCTCCTCCTACCAGCTGGACTTCACGACGCCGGGAATCATCCCGTGGGAAGCGAGGTCACGGAAACAGATGCGGCAGATGGCGAACTTTCGCATGTAGGAGCGAGGCCGACCGCAGAGCTTGCACCGGTTATAGCTGCGGACGGGGAACTTGGGGCTCCGCGACCACTTGGTGATGAGTGCCTTCTTGGCCACTGTCAGTTGCCTCCTTCGACCTTGCGGAAGGGCATGCCGAGCTCGGTGAGCAGCTCCCGGCATTCGATATCGTTCTTGGCGGTAGTGACGATCGAGATGTTCATGCCGCGAATACGCTCGACCTTGTCGTACTTGATCTCGGGGAAAATCAGCTGTTCGCGGACGCCGAGGTTGTAGCTGCCTCTGCCGTCGAAGGCCTTCTCGCTCACGCCGCGGAAGTCGCGGACTCGAGGCAAGGCCAGGTTGAACAGCTTGTCCAGGAAGGCCCACATTCGCGCACGCCGCAGCGTCACGAAGCAGCCCACTGCCTGGTTCTTGCGGAGCTTGAAGTTGGCAACCGACTGCTTGGCCTTCGTGATGACAGGCTTCTGGCCGGTGACCGCCTTCAACTCATCCAGGGTGGTCTCCATCAGCTTGGCGTTTTCGCGAGCGTCGCCGACGCCCACGTTGACGGTCACCTTGAGCACCCGGGGAACCTGCATCTGGTTCTTGTACCCGAACTTCTCGCTCAGGCGGCGTCTCACCTCGCCGTAGTACTTCTCTTCAAGTCTAAGCATCGTAGTTCAATCTCCTGTGCTCAGGCGCGATCGATCTGCTCGTCGCACTTCTTGCAGATCCGCACCCTCTTCTCGCCCACCTCTTCACGGCGAGCGGCCGTGGTCTGTCCGCATCGCGGGCAGACGAGTCGCACGTTCGAGATGTGGAGAGGATTCTCCTTCTCGATGATGCCGCCCTTCTGCAGCCGCTGAGTCGGCCGCTGGTGGCGCTTGACGATGTTCACGCGCTCCACCAGAACGCGCTCGGTCTCGGGGTAGACGAGCATGACGCGACCGGTGCGCCCCTTGCTCTTGCCGGCCAGCACCTTCACGGTGTCGCCCTTCTTCACGGGCATCGTGCGGAACTTCTTGGCCTCCTCGACCTTGGCCCGCTCCAGGCGCCGTTGGCGTCGAATGTGTCCAGTAAGCATTGCCTAACTCCTCACAGCACCTCGGCTGCCAGCGAGATGATCTTCATGTAGTTCTTGGCGCGCAGCTCGCGGGCCACAGGGCCGAAAACGCGCGTGCCGACGGGGTTCAGATCGTCCTTGATCAGGACGGCGGCGTTGTCGTCGAACCGGATCTCGGTGCCATCCTTGCGGCGGATCCCGAATCGGCTCCGCACGATCACGGCCTTCACCTTGTCCTTCTTCTTCACGGTTCCGCCCGGCTGAGCCTCCTTCACGGAGCACTTCACAATATCACCCACCCGGGCGTATCGCCGGCCCGTTCCGCCGTAAATCGCGAAGATTCTCATCTTCTTGGCGCCGGAGTTGTCGGCCACCTTCAGGTTCGTGAACAGGGGAATCATCTTAGTCTCCTCGAAGCCCGCCGGACCGCTGGTCCGCCGCGAGCTCTGCGGCGATCCGCCGCTACTGTGCCTTCTGGACGACCCGCAGCACGGCCCAGCGCTTGCGCCGGGAGAGCGGGCGGCTCGGAACGATTTCGACCACGTCTCCGACGGAGCAGCTGTTCTGCTCGTCGTGTGCCAGGTACTTCTTGTGCCTCTTCATGGTCTTCTTGTAGAGCGGGTGCTTCTTGAGGCGCTCGACCTCCACCACCGCCGTCTTGTCCATGGCGGTGCTGACGACAGAGCCCGTCAGGCTCTTCTCGACGCGCGCGCTCGTCTTGCTCTCCTCGGTCATTTCCTTCCTCCCGCGGTCTCACTGCCGCCGGTAGTAGCCGCCGTTCGCTGGTGCATCACGGTCAGCACCCGCGCCAGGTCGCGGCGCACCTGCCGGATCCGGTCCACCTTCTCCAACTGACCGGTCGCCAGCTGGAACCGCAGGTTGAAGAGCTCGTCCTTGAAGCCGCGGTACTTGTCCGCCAGCTCCTCGGGCGTCAGCTCCTTGAGTTCTTTTGCCTTCAAAGCAATCCACCCCCGATCGACTCTCTGCTGATGAACTTGGTCTTGACGCTCAGCTTGTGCGCAGCCAGTCTCAGCGCTTCCCGGGCCACGTCCTCGGGGACGCCGCCCACTTCATACATGACAGTCCCGGCGCGCACGACGGCGACCCAGCCCTCGGGCGTGCCCTTGCCGCCGCCCATGCGGGTTTCGGCCGGCTTCTTGGTGATGGCCAGGTGCGGGAAGACGCGGATCCAGACCTTACCGCCGCGCTTCATCTGCCGCGCGATGCTGACACGCGCAGCCTCGATCTGGCGGTTGGAGATCCAGCCCTGCTCCTGGGCCTGCAGGCCGAAGTCGCCGAAGGCAATGTGGCCCGAACGATGGGCCCGTCCCCGGATCGGCATCTTGAACGGCTTGCGATACTTGGTTCGTTTCGGCATCAACATGATGCGGATTCTCCTTTGTGTCCCCCCGCTAGCGGGCGGCGGCCTGAGCCGGGACCTTCTTGAGCTCCGGAAGCACTTCGCCCCGGAAGACCCAGGTCTTGACGCCGATCTTCCCGAAGGTCGTGTGGGCCTCCGAGAATCCGTAGTCGATATCCGCCCTGAGCGTGTGCAGCGGCACGCGCCCTTCCTTGTTCCACTCCACGCGGCTCATTTCCGCGCCGCCCAGGCGTCCGGCCACCATGACCTTGATGCCCTTCACGCCCATCTTGCGGGCCCGGGTGATCGCCTGCTTGATCGCACGGCGGAAGCTGATGCGCTTCTCGAGCTGGAAAGCGATGCTCTCGGAGACCAGCTTGGCGTTGGTCGCGAAATCCTTCACTTCCTTGACGTTCAGGAAGACCTGCTTGTACTCCATCCCCTCGAGCTCCCGGCGCAGCTGCTCCACGTCGGCGCCGCCCCGGCCGATGATGATGCCGGGCTTGGCCGTGAAGATCGTGATCTTCACGCTCTTGTCCGTCTTGCGCTCGATGTAGACGTTCGATACGCCCGACTCCTCGAGCCGCTTGTTGGTCTTCTGCTCGCGGCCGGGGCGCTCGCCCTTCTTGCGGGCGAGGTCCTTGGCGAACTTGCGGCGCACGAATTCGTGAATTGCGTTGCGCAGCTTCACGTCGGCCAGCAGGAAGTCCGAGTAGTTTTTCTCGGCGTACCAGTTGGAGTTCCAGCCGCGGTTGATGCCGACCCGAAGGCCGATTGGATTGACTTTCTGACCCACGTCTCGTCCTCCTTCAGGACACCTCTCCCAGCACGATCGTCGCCCGGCAGGTTCGCTTCGAGATGCGATCCGCCCTGCCGCGAGCCCGAGGCATGACGCGCTTCATCGTGGGGCCCTCGTCGACCATGACGGTCTTGACGTAGAGCTGTTCGGGTTTCAACTGCTTGGTGTCCTGGGCGTTGGCGATCGCGCTCTTGAGCAGCCTGAGCGTCGTCACCGCCGCCTTTCGCCTCGTGAACTGCAGGACATAGAGCGCCTTGGGCGCCGGCAGCCCGCGGATCATGTCCGCGATAAGCCGCCCCTTCCTGGCGGAGTACCTCAGGAACCGGCCCGTGGCCACGGCCACGCCCGGCGCCTTGGCCGATTCCGCCCGCTCGCGCCGGATCACGCTGTTGGGCTTCTTGGTTGTTGTCTCACTCATCTGGCGTTACCTCGATCACTTCAGAGCGACGGTCCGCTCGCCCTTGGCGCTGCCCGAGTGGCCTCGGAACGTGCGCGTGGGAGCGAACTCCCCGAGCTTGTGGCCGACCATGTTCTCGGTGACGAACACGGGAACGTGCTTGCGGCCGTTGTGCACGGCGATCGTGTGCCCGACCATGGCCGGGTAGATCGTCGACGCCCTCGACCAGGTCTTCAGAACGACTTTCTTCTTGTCGCGGTTGAGCTCCTCGACCCGCTTCAAAAGCTTCGGTTCGACGAAGGGAGCCTTGCGCGCCTTCACGGTGTTCTCGTTGGCTTCCATCGGGATTACTTCTCCCTCCTGCGGACGATCAGGCGATTCGAGTACTTCTTGCGGTGGCGAGTGCGATAGCCCTTGGCCGGCTGACCCCACGGGGACTGCGGGTGGTTACCGCCCTTGGAGCGGCCTTCGCCGCCGCCATGCGGATGGTCGCACGGGTTCCGGACCATACCGCGGGTCAACCCACGGATGCCCATCCAGCGCGTGCGCCCGGCCTTGCCCCAGTTCTCGAGATTGTGGTCCAGATTGCCGACCTGGCCGATGGTCGCCTTGCACTTCGAGGAGACCTTGCGGAGCTCCCCGCTCGGCATTCTCAGGAGAGCCATGTCGCCCTCCTTGGCCATCAGCCGTACGGCGCTGCCGGCGCTGCGAGCCATCTGTCCGCCCTTGCCGGGCCGAAGCTCCACGTTGTGCACCATCGTGCCATCGGGAATCAGCGACAGCGGCAGCGCGTTGCCCGGCGCCACTTCGGCCTTCGCCCCGGAGAGAAGCACGTCCCCGTCCTTCACCTGCTCGGGTGCCAGGATGTAGCGCTTCTCGCCGTCGGCGTAGTGCAGCAGCGCCAGGAACGCGGAGCGGTTCGGATCGTACTCGATGCCCGCAACCTTCGCCGGCACGCCGTCCTTCTCGCGCCGGAAGTCCACGATGCGGATCATCTTCTTGTGGCCTCCGCCGCGATGACGGCTGGTGATGAGGCCGACGTTGTTTCGCCCCGAGCGCTGCTTCTTGGGCAGCAGGAGCGACTTCTCCGGCGTCTGCTTGGTGATCGCCGACTTCTGCACGATCGCCATGGCCCGCCGGGAAGGGGTATAGGGCCTAAAACTCTTGAGCGGCATCTCGATTACCTCACACCTTCTCGAAGAAGTCGATCGTCTCGCCTGCGGCCAGCGTCACGATCGCCTTCCTCCAGTCACTGGTCATGCCGCTCGAACGGCCGAGGCGCTTGAACTTGCCGCGGACCTTCTGCGTGTTGACGCTGACCACCTTCACCTTGAACAGCTTCTCGACGGCTTGCTTGATCTCGATCTTGCTCGCCCCGGCGAGCACACGAAACCGGTACTTGCCGAGGTTGTTCTCCGCGTACGCCTTTTCGGAGACGACCGGAGCCAGGATGATGTCCTGCGGTTCTCGGTTCATTCGCCGAACACCTCCTCGATCTTGCGCGCCGCATCCTCGAAGAGGATCACGCGCTCGAAGTTCAACAGGTCGTGGGGATTGATGTTGGAGAGCACCAGCGCCTTGGCCGTGGGCAGGTTGCGCACGGACCGCTCGAAGTTCTCGTTGCGGTCGGCCAGCACGAAGAGGGTCTTCGTGCCGGAGGCCTCCAGCTTCGCCAGGAGCGCCACGGCGCTCTTCGTCTTGGGGCCGTCAAAGCTGACCGGCGCGATCACGCTCAGCTGTCCGTTCTTGACCTTGTCGGCCAGGATCGAGCGCAGCGCGGCCCGCCGAACCTTGCGCGGCAGCGACTGGTAGTGATTGCGGAAGTCGGGGCCCATCGCGATACCGCCCTTTCTCCAGAGCGGGCTGCGGGTCGAGCCAGCGCGTGCCCGGCCCGTTCCCTTCTGCTTCCACGGCTTCTTGCCGCCGCCACGCACTTCAGCCCGGTCCTTGGTGGTCGGGTTGGCGCGGCGCTTGTTGCCCAGCTGCCGCAAGACCGAGGCGAAAACCGCCTGCGAGTTGACCTCGACGGCGAAGACGCTGTCGGCCAGTGTCGCCTCTCCGGCGGCAGCGCCGGTGTTGTCGAATTTCTTGACGCTAACCATTGTTCCTCATCCTCCGGCTCAGCCGAGCAGCACGGTCACGAAACCGTTGATCGGGCCCGGGACGGCGCCGCGGACGTACAGGAGGTTCTTGTCGGGATCGACCTTGACGACGACCAGGTTGCGGGCCGTCACCTGCCGATGACCCATGTGGCCGGCCATGCGCTTGCCCTTGTGGACTTCGCCAGGCGTGGTGCGGCAACCGACTGCCCCCGGGGCGCGATGGAAGTTGGAGCCGTGGGTGCGGCCGCCGCCCCCGAATCCGTGGCGCCTCACGACGCCCTGGAAGCCTTTGCCCTTGCTGGTGCCGGTCACCTTGACCTGCTTGGCCTTCTCGAAGACCTTCACATTGAGCACCGTTCCGACCGCAGGCAGCTTGCCGGCCTCGAGCGGGCGGAACTCCTTGAGCACGCGCTGGGCAGGGACGTTCAACTTGGAGAAGCGCTCCTTGATCGCTTTCGGGAGCTTCTTCTTGGTCAGCTCGTCGAAGCCGACCTGCACCGCCTCGTATCCGTCGTTGGCGGCCGTCTTGACCTGAACGACCGGACAGGGGCCGGCCTGGATGACGGTCACGGGTGTCACCGTGCCGTCCTGGGCAAAGAGCTGGGTCATGCCCATCTTCTTGCCAATGAGCCCGTTGATCATGTCGTGTACTCCTTGTTCCGCGGACCCGCCCCACCCCGATCACGGCCCGGGCGTGGCCGTCGGATCTTCGGTGGATTCAGGTCCTGTGAGCGATTGGGGCAGATTCCGTTTCGAGCGCCGT
Organism: Candidatus Wallbacteria bacterium; assembly: GCA_016190005.1. Lineage (GTDB taxonomy): Bacteria > Muiribacteriota > UBA6191 > JACPRK01 > JACPRK01 > JACPRK01. The sequence goes on from JACPRK010000128.1 coordinate 68,615, forward strand.
CGCGTGCTGCCCGCTGCGAGAAGCGCGGGATTATACCAGAGAGCACGCCTCTTGAAAAGGCCGTCGACGAAAATTCTGGTCCGCCCTCCTGGTTCAGAGCTTGATTTCGATGTTCACTCCGGCCGGCAGATCGAGGTGCATCAGCGCGTCGATGGTCTGCTGGCTGGGGTCGTAGACGTCGATCAACCGCTTGTGGGTGCGGATCTCGAACTGCTCGCGGCTGTCCTTGTCGATGAACCGGGACCGCAGCACCGTCCACTTGTTCTTGCGGGTCGGCAGCGGAATCGGACCGGCGAGCTTCGCGCCCGTGCGCCTCGCTGCCTCGACGATCTCCTTGGCCGAGCGATCCAGGACCCGATGGTCGAACGTCTTCAGGTAGATCCGGATCTTCTTCTGCTTCATGGGGTTGCCTCCGTCTAGCCCTTCACGCGAGCCACGATCTCCTCCGCAAGGCTCGCAGGCACGATGTCGTAATGATCGAACTGCATGGTGTAGTTGGCGCGGCCCTGGGACAGCGACCGCATCGCCGTCGCGTAGCCGAAGAGCTTCGACAGCGGCGCGTACGCGCTGATGACCTGCAGCCGGCCCCGGGGATTCATCCCGAGGATCTGGCCACGTCGGGCATTGAGGTCGCCGATGATGTCGCCCATGAACTCGTCGGGGACGATGACCTCGAGCTTCATGATCGGTTCGATGATGGCCGGCGAGGCCTGCCTCATCGCGTTCTTGAGGCCGATCGATGCCGCAATCCGGAACGCCATGTCGGAGCTGTCCACCTCGTGGTAGCTGCCGAACACCAGCTGGACCCTGAGGTCCTTGACCGGGAAGCTCGCCAGCACGCCGGTCTCCAGCGCGTCCTTGACGCCATGCTCGCAGCTGCCGATGAACTCGCGCGGGATGACGCCGCCCTGGATCTTGTTCTCGAAGGTGAACCCGCCGCCGCGCGGCATCGGCTCCACTTCGAGGACCACGTGGCCGTACTGCCCGTGACCGCCCGACTGCTTGACGTACTTGCCCTCGGCCTTGGCCGGCCTTGTGATGGTCTCACAGTAGGCCACCTGCGGCTTGCCGACGACGGCCTTCACCTTGTGCTCGCGCTGGAGGCGGTCGACGACGATCTCCAGGTGGAGCTCGCCCATCCCGCGGATCAGCGTCTGCCCGGTGTCGGTGTCCGTCTTCAACCTCAGGGACGGATCCTCCTCGAGCATCTTCTGCAGCGCGTTGGTGAGCTTGTCCTGGTCGCCCTGGGTCTCGGGCTCCACGGCTACGTCGATGACGGGCTCGGGGAACTCCATGCGCTCCAGGATGATCGGGTTGTCCTCGTCACAGAGCGTATCGCCGGTGGTCACCTTGCGGACGCCGACGACCGCGACGATGTCGCCGGCGGTGGCCTCCTCGATGTCCTCACGCTTGTTGGCGTGCATGCGGAGCATGCGGCTGATGCGCTCCTTGGTGTTCTTCACCGAGTTGTAGACGTAGCTGCCGGCCGCAAGCGTGCCCGAGTAGATGCGGATGTAGGTGAGCTTGCCCACGAACGGGTCGGTCTGGATCTTGAAGGCCAGCCCCGAAAACGGCTCCTGGGGCGACGGCGCACGAGAAAGCGTGTCCGTGGAACCCGGGACCACTCCGGGAATGGCCGGAACGTCCATCGGCGAGGGAAGATAGTCCGTCACCGCGTCCAGCACCGGCTGCACACCGATGTTGCGGAGTGCGGCGCAGGCCAGAACGGGGACGACCTTCCCTTCGATCGTCGCCTTGCGGATCGCCGGAATCGTCTGGTCGGGGCCGATCTCGCGGCCCTCCATGTACGCTTCCAGCAACCCGTCGTCGAAGTGAGTCAGCGAATCGATCAGATCGTGGTGGGCCTTGTCGGCCGCTTCCTTGAGCTCGGCGGGAACAGCCACAGTCTCGAAAGAAGCGCCCAGATCCTGGGCCTTCCAGACGTACGCAACCATGCGGACAACGTCGACCACGCCGACGAAGCCATCCTCGGCACCGATCGGCAGCTGAATGGCGATCGGACGGGCGCCGAGCCGATCTTCGATCTGCTTGACGACCATGTCGAAGTCCGCACCTACGCGGTCCATCTTGTTGACCAGGGCCAGCCGGGGAACGCCGTACTTGTCGGCCTGCCGCCAGACGGTCTCGGACTGGGGTTCTACGCCGTCCACGGCGCTGAAGACGGCGATGGCGCCGTCCAGAACGCGCATCGAGCGCTCGACCTCGATCGTGAAATCCACGTGGCCGGGCGTATCAATGATGTTGATCCGGCTGTCTTTCCAGAAAGCGGTGGTGGCAGCGGAGGTGATGGTGATTCCGCGCTCCTGCTCCTGGACCATCCAGTCCATCGTGGCGGTGCCGTCGTGGACCTCGCCGATCTTGTAGAGCTTCCCCGTGTAGTAGAGGATGCGTTCGGTGATGGTCGTCTTGCCGGCGTCGATGTGCGCGCAGATTCCGATGTTGCGCAGCTTTCTCAGGTCTTCGCCGGCCTGCGGCTCGACGCCCTTTTTGGCGGCGGGCGCCTTCGATTTTTGAGACTCTTGTGTTGCGGTAGGTTCAGCTTCCACGAAACTCATTCCTGACAGTTATGGGCTCGAGGCTAGGCTCGAGGCTTGGGACCCAGGTATCGGCCGCCGGCAGGACCGGTGGTGACACTCATGGTCTACGCCCCCGTGCGGCGATTCCAGCTTCCAGCTTCTAGCTTCTTTCCTTCAAATGTGCGGACCCTCTCGAGGCCACTTGGCGGGCGCGTCAACAGGGTCCGACCGCTTACCAGCGGTAGTGCGAGAAGGCGCGGTTGGCTTCTGCCATCTTGTGCACGTCTTCGCGCTTCTTGATCGAGAGCCCCTGACCCTTGGCGGCGTCGCTGAGCTCGCCGGCCAAGCGCTGCGAGAAGGTCTTCTCCTTGCGCGACCGGGAATGCGTGATCAGCCACCGGATAGCGAGCGTCAACTTCCTGGGGCCGCGCACTTCGACGGGCACCTGGTAGGTCGAGCCGCCGACACGTCTGGACTTGACCTCGATGGCCGGCTTGACGTTCTCGACAGCCTGCTCGAAGGCCTTGTAGCCCTCCTGGATGTCGCCACCGGCGGACATCGACTTCACGGCGTCGTAGAACATGCGGCTCGCCAGCGTCTTCTTGCCGCTGAGCATGATCTTGTTGATGAAACGGGTCACCAGCCGGCTGTTGAAAATCGGGTCCGGCTGAACCTCCCGCTTGAGTGCTGCGCGTCGTCTTGCCACTGCTATCCTCCGCTCGAAAAATTGGCTTTGAAAAGAGCTTACTTCTTGGGCCGCTTGGCACCGTACTTGGACCGGCCCTTGCGCCGACCCTCCACGCCTGCGGTGTCGAGGACACCTCGGATGATGTGGTAGCGCACGCCTGGCAGGTCCTTCACGCGACCGCCGCGAATCAGGACAATCGAGTGCTCCTGCAGGTTGTGGCCGATCCCCGGGATGTAGCCCGTTACTTCGATTCCATTGGTGAGCCGGATACGGGCGACCTTGCGCAGCGCCGAGTTCGGCTTCTTGGGCGTCGTGGTCCACACGCGAGTGCAGACTCCACGCTTCTGCGGACAGCCCTGCAGCGCCGGTGCATCCGGCTTGTTGCTCGGCTTGATCCGCTTGTGTCTGACCAGCTGATTGATTGTCGGCATCCGGAAAATCCTCCAAAGACGGCGAAACCACACGCCGTGTGATAGGGAGCCGGATTGTAGCAGCCCCCACTCGCCCTGTCAAGCATGAACAAGGCCAAGATTTCTCACCTCGTCATGGCCCGCGGTGACCGCGCTCACTGCGCCGCTGCGGCGTGCGTGCTAGTGTGCAGCTCTTCGAAATCCCCGCCCACTACTCTACACTCACGACCCTTCCACAGGAGGCCCCCCATGTCAGCCTATCGAGTTCTCGCCCTGGCCGCCCTCTGCGCCGCCCCGCTAGTGGCCGGCGATTTCGGAGTTCGCCCCGTCTATCCGGCCGTCACGCTCGACGAGGTCCAGGACCGCATCGAAACTCTCGACGGTAAGACCGTCCGGCTCGAAGGGACCATCCGGGACGTCTGCCAGAAGAAGGGCTGCTGGCTGGTCGTCGGCGAAGGAAAGCGCACCATGCGCGTCCGCTTCAAGGACTACGGCTTCTTCGTGCCCAAGAACGCGGCGGGCAAGAAGGTCATCCTGGAAGGCGTCGTCACCGCCCAGACCCTGAGCGAGGAAGAAGCCCGTCATTACGCCTCGGAGTCGCGCGGCGGCCGCCCCGATCGCATCCGAGGCCCCCAGAAGGCCATCGGCATGATGGCCGACGGAGTCTGGATCGAAGGCATGGAGGCACCCGGCGGGAAGGCCCCGATGGCCACCCCCGAGTCCGGGGGCCAGGAGGCCGGTTCGGGTTCAGACGCCGGCTCGGGCTCCGACGCAGGCTCCGGTTCCTCGCGGCACTGACAGCAGGCTTCAGGCTTCAGGGGCCAGGCTTCAGAGGTCGGGCCTCGGGGGCACGCCTGCGTTCGTGTCGGGCGCGGGAATTCGGGCGGAGCTGTCCAGCGGTCGCAGGCCTCGCACTCTCGGCCGCTTGTGCTAGGCTCTTGGACGGTATACGGAGGTAGCGCTTGACCCAGAGGCCACGATCGAATCCTTCCCTGCTTCTCGTTGAAGACTCCCCGAACCAGCTCGACGTCTTCACCAGCCTCTTTGCCAGCGCCGGGTTCTCGGTTTTCAGCGCCACCTCGGGAAGCGAGGCGATGGCACGCCTCCAGCAGCACGCACCGGACCTGCTGGTCATCGACATGAACCTGCCGGACACGACCGGTAACCGGCTCTGCGCCGCCATTCGCAGGTTTTCGCAGTGGGCCACGCTTCCCGTGCTCGTCCTGACCGTTCAGAGCGGCACGGACGTGCGCGTGGCGGCATTCGAGGCCGGCGCCGACGACTACGTCGACAAAGGCACCGACCCCCTCGAGCTCATCGCGCGCGCCAAGCGGCTCTTGTCGCGCCGGCAGACCGAGACCGAGCTGACCGAGCACGAGCGACTCGACGCGCTGCAACGCGCGGCCCGTACGATGGCACACGGCTTGAACAGCCCGCTGCAGGTCGTGGCCATGGGCATCGACGTCATCGGCCTGCTCCACGCGTCCTCGGAGGAGACCCACACGGTCCTCGAGAAAATGGCCGGCGGCGTTTCCCGCATCCGCGACCTCGTTGCGCGGATGCAGCAGCTCGCGGCCATCACCAGACCCGAGTGCATGGAGTCGGATAGCCCGGCAGAGCCCCAGGACCCACGCGTCGCCCGCGCCGAGGCACGACATCGGAGCCGCAACTACAGCGTTCTGGTGGTCGAGGACGCCGAGCTGCTGCGCATGGTGATCCGGCAGAGCCTCGAGAACTCAGGCCGCTTCCAGGTCCTCGAGGCCCAGGACGGCAGAGCCGGCCTCGAGATGGCGCGGGCCGAGCTGCCGGACCTGATCCTGAGCGACGTGATGATGCCAGGCATGGGCGGCTTCGAGTTCTGCGCTGCCCTGAAGCTGGACCCGATCCTCAGAAACATCCCGTTCATCTTCCTCACCGTGCACAGCGCGCTCAAGGACATCCTGAAGGGTTTCGATCTCGGCGCGGCAGGCTACCTGCTCAAGCCGATCGATCCCGAGATCCTTCCCGAGAAGATATTCCGCACGCTCGAGCGCCTGGGAGTCGGCGAGCGAGAGCTCCACTGAGCGGCCGACTGCGATACCGGTTGCACCGCGTCCATCGCGCGGCTAACCTCGCTTCGACGTTCTCACGGGAGTGCCGTTCGACCTGGCGGCGTCCCTCGACACGAAGGGAGATTCGATGAACAGCTGGAAGAGGTATCTCGGAGTTCTCGCGCTCGGCTCGGCCCTGCTGGCGGCCCCAGCGCTTGCTGAGGACGGGGCGCACGACAAGTCGCCGCCCGCCGACGCGCAGGCCGCTGGGTGCTCCGAGATGGAGGCGATGATGAAGTACGCACAGCCGGGCGAGCATCACAAGCATCTGCAGGCTCTCGAAGGCTGCTGGAGCGCGAGTTGTAAGGCCTGGATGGGCCAGAAGGAGCCGCAGGTGAGCGACGGCCGCTCCGCCAACCGGATGGTGCTGGGAGGTCGCTTCCTGGAGCAACGCTACGAGAGCTCGTTTTCCGGGATGCCTTTCAGCGGCATCGGCATGACCGGCTACGACACTTACCGAAAGGCCTACGTAGGAACCTGGTCCGACACGTTCGGCACCACCATCACCCACTACCTCGGCCACTGCACCAACGACGGCAAGACGATGGTCGCCTTGGGCAGCTACACCAACGTCGCCACGGGCAAACAAGCCCAGCAGAAGAACGTGACCCGCGTCCTCGGACCCGACCAGCACACCTTCGAGATGTACGACATGGGCGCCGACGGCAAATGGTCGAAGATGATGGAGATCACCTACACTCGCCACGACTGCAAGGGCGGCTGCAAGTGACAGGCTCGAGGGGGAGCGATGCCGGAAACTGGGAAGCCGCATCATTTCGTAGCCGCTCACCCTGAGCTTGTCGAAGGGTGATCACGCGAAGAGCCGCTTCAATTCAGGCGGCCTTCGACAGGCTCAGGCCGAGCGGGCCAAAGTTCCCCAGGAACCGGCGTCGCTCCCGCTCGAGGCTCGAGGCTCGGGAGCCGGGGGGCTGCGCACACGAAAGAAGGGCCCGCCACTCGTGGGAGTGGCGGGCCCATTTTGATCGTATCGTGGGGAGTTCGTTCTAGTCGCCGTCGGACTCTGCGTCGGGCGCCTCTTCGTCGATCGGAAGGTCGTCGTCGGCCTCGGGAACCGCGGCGCCGGGCAGATCGTCGTCCTCGGCCTTGACCGTGTCGGTGTCGTCGGCGGCATCGTCGTCGTCGGTGTCGACGTCGTCGCTGTCGAGCTCGTCGAGCCCGGCCACGGCGCGCTTGGGCGCGTCGTCGTCATCGTCGCCCAGACCGCCGGCCACTGCCATCAGCTCACGGCGAGCCTTTTCGACTCGGGCCGCGAGATCTTCGGCCTCGGAGGCCTCAGCAGTCGCCGAGACCGGCGCGTCCTCGACCATCTTCTCGTCGGCGAATCGGAACCGGACCTTGTTGGTGAAGAGACCCGTTCCGGCCGGGATCAGCTTGCCAATGATGATGTTCTCCTTGAGGCCTCGCAGGTGGTCGACGCGGCTCTTGATGGCAGCCTTGGTCAACACGCGCGTGGTCTCCTGGGAGCTGGCAGCGCTGATGAAACTGTCCGTTGTGAGGGAGGCCTTGGTGATGCCCTGGAGCTTCGGCACGCCCTGGGCGGGCTTGCCGCTGGCCTTGACGACGCGCGCGTTCTCGTCGGCAAAGTCGAAGTAGCTGGGCGTCTCACCTGGCAGGAAGCGCGTGTCACCGGCCTTGAGCACCTGCACCTTGGTCATCATGTTCGACACGATGACCTCGATGTGGCGGTCGTTGATGTTCACGCCCTGGCTCTTGTAGACGTGCTGGACCTCGTCGATGAGGTAGCGCTCGACGACGTCGGTTCCGGCGACCTTCGCCAGTTTCCTCGGGTCGAGGTTGCCGTCGGTGAGACGGGTGCCCGGCATCACGACCTCGCCGTTCTGGACGATCATGTTTCCCGAGCCGTACTGGGCCTTGTACTGCACCGAGTGGCTCTCCTCGCCGACGATGGAGATGTTGTTGCCAACGATCTGGACCTGGCCGTAGTCGGCACTGACGACCGATTCCTTCCTGGGCTTGCGCACCTCGAAGAGCTCGCTGACGCGCGGGAGACCCTGGATGATGTCCGTCGTCTTCTTGCCGCCGGTTCCCCACTTGGCGAGGATGTCACCCTTCTTGACGGGCTGGCCATCCTTCACGGTGAGTTCGGCGCCGTCGAGAATCTGATGCGCCTCGCCCGGCAGGATGATGACGCGCTCGACGACCGATCGGGCCTTGCCGCTCTTGGTGAGGGCCTTGACGACCTTCACCACGCCTGTGGTGGGGGAGCGGATCGCAGCCAGCCGGGTTCCGGGCTGGACCTCGTCGCCGTCCTTTACCAGCACGTCGGTCAGATCGTTGATGTGGTACTTCTTGGTGACCTCTTCCTGGCGAGTGAACTTCACGCCGCGGTCGACGCGGTTGAAGCTGTCGTAGCTGATCGGCTCGGTGAGGGGTTCGCCGGCGCCGATCTCCTGACCGTTCTTGACGCAGAGGGGGATGCCGACCGGCAGGAAGTAGTCTCGACCGCTGTAGACGATGATCTTGCGGATGAGGTCCTCGCCGGTGTGCTTGTTGTACCCGGTGATGAAGTTGACCTTGCCGCTCGTCTCGGCCTCGATTGGCGCGAAGCTCTCGATGAGCTGGTCGCCGGCCTGGACCTGGTCGCCGTTCTGCACCTTGAGGGTAGCGCCCTCAGGGATGAGGTACTCCTTGGAACCCTTGGCGCTCTTCACGACGATGCATTCCTGGGGCGACGGGCGGTAGACCAGGACTTTCCCGATCTTCTCCCGGTGTTCCAAGAGCGCCTCGGCCTTGGTCTGGTCGAGGGTCTCGTCCTTGGCGGCGAGGAGCTCACCCGTCTCGCCGTCGATGACATCTTCGGCGAGCTTGCGGCCCTTGAGGTCTGCAGCGCCGAGGTCCTCGTCGACGAGGAGGATGGCGTCTGTGACGGTGAGCCTGCGGAGCTCGATGGCTCCGTCGACCTCGGTTACGAACGGGATCGGGCCGGTGATCTTCTGGCCTTCCTTGAGGTCCTCGCCAGGCTGCACGGCGACGTTGTCGACCTTCAGCTGAGCGCCCTCGGGGATGACGTAGACGCGTTCGTCCTTGACGATGATTCGCCGTCGGTCGACCGTCTTGTTCGAGCTGGAGCGGTAGCTCATGATCTTCACCTTGCCGGCGACTTCGCTGACGAAGGTGAGGGTCTTGTTGGCCTCGTCCATCTCGATCTGCATGTTGCCCGTCATGTAGTACTCCTTGAGGGCGAAGCTGTTGATCCCGATGGTCTTCTTTCCCTTGTAGTCGACGGAGCCTCCGAGCTCGCTGTAGATGGTGGCGACCTCGTCGCCGCCTCGGAGCTGGTCGCCGTTCTTGACGCGCAGCACGGGGCCCTCGGGGATCTCCTGGGGTCCGAGGCTTTCGGCCATGTGCTTGATGCCCTGGGGCATCTCGATGTCGGTTCCCTGGGAGTCGGCCTCTTCGCTCGGCAGGATGTAGATCATGCCGGCCTCGGAGATGACGCGCTGGTTCTTGATCTTGATGTCAACGAACTCGATTCGCCCGTCGCGACCGGCGATGGCCGACTTTTCCTCGATGGCGGTCTCGCAGAGAACGTCGCCGGCGACGACCGTGTCTCCTTCTTCCACGCGGAGCACGCAGCGCTGGGGCATGTCGTACTCGACGAGGACCTTGTTGCCCTCCATGATGCGGATGGAAGCCTTCTTGGACACCTGCAGCCCGTCCTTCACGATGATGTTGTGATACCCGACGGTGCCGGACTGGGCGGTGATGACTTCGTTCGGGTTGTAGTCGGCCAGTGCCGTGCCGCTGCGGACGTGCTCGCCTTCATTGATCTTGAGCACTGCGCCGACAGGGAAGCTGTACCGGTCGATCTTGCCGCCGGGGCCGCGGACCTGGAGATAGCCGCCCAAGGCGACCTTGCGGATCGTGCGGTCGAAATCGCTATCCCGGACGATCTCTTCGGTGGTGCCCATGTCGACGACGAACTTCCCGCGGGTGACCTTGTGCTGCCAGAGCAACTCGTCGAAGCTGACCTCACCTTCGGCCTTGGCCTTGATGTTGGCCTTGCGGGCCACGGCGACGCCTCCGGTGTGGAACGTGCGCATCGTGAGCTGCGTTCCTGGCTCACCGATTGACTGGGCGGCGATGACTCCGACCGCGACGCCGAGATCGACGACTCGGTTGGTGGAGAGATCATAGCCATAGCAGCGCTGGCAGATGCCGAGCCGAGCGCGGCAGTGGATCGAGGAGCGCAGGTAGACGGCCGGATAGGCCTTCACCTCGTCGACGCCAGCATCCATCAGCTTCTTCTTGATGAAGGAGTTGACGGGGAGGTCCGGCCCGCAGAGGACCGTCTTGTCCAGCGGGTGCAGGACGAGCTCACCGATCATCGAATCCTCGCGCAGCTGCGCGACGGGCACGACGCATTCGCAGTCCATGATGACCTTGGCGAGCTCGCGATCGATCTCGCCGTTGGCCTTCAGAATGACCTTGCCGGTCAGTGGGTGGTGGATGTCCTTGGCTGCCGTGCGGCCCCAGATGCGGTCGCGCAGCGTGATGATCGTCTCGTCGACGAGCTGGTTGGTCGGGGTCCGCTTCTCGCGCAGGGGCGTCACGCGGATACCTTCGTTGCTGCCGCAGTCATGCTCGAAGATGATCGAGTCTTGCGCCACGTCCACGAGTCGCCGGGTGAGGTACCCGGAGTCGGCCGTTCGGAGGGCCGTGTCAACAAGGCCCTTGCGGGCGCCGTACGTGGAGATGAAGTAGTCGGTCATCGAGAGGCCTTCGCGGAAGCTGGCCTTGATCGGCACGGGGATGATGTCGCCGTGCGGATTGGCCATCAGACCGCGCATACCGGCCAGCTGCTTGGTCTGGTCGGTGTTGCCTCGGGCGCCCGAGATCATCATCAGGTAGACCGAGTTGAACTCGCCGAGCTCGTTCTTGCTCTTGAAGTTCTGGAGCATCGCGTCGGTGACTTCGTCGGTGGCGCTGATCCAGATGTCGATGATCTGCTGGCGCAGCTCCTCCATGTCGACGTCGGCCGCGTGGCGCTTGAGCAGCTGGGTGACCTTCTTCTCGGCCGTGTGGATGATCTCCACCTTCTTGGCCGGGATTTCTAGGTCCGCCATCGAGATCGAGAGGCCTGACCGCGTGGCGAACTTGAAGCCCAGCTCCTTGATTCGGTCGAGCAGCTCGGCGGTGCGAGCGGTTCCGCAGATGGTCACGGATCGCTCGATGATGCGCATCAGATCGCCCTTGCCGATCTGGGTATTCATGAAGCCCAGCTCGGGGGGAAGGATCTGGTTGAAGATGACCCTGCCGACCGTGGTGGTCAGCGTTTCGATCTCGCCGCTCTGGCGATCGAGATGGCGCAGGAAAACGCGGTCGTGGACCTTGATCTGCCCGGTCTCGTAGCTGTAGAGGACCTCTTCCTCGCCGTGCATGTACGGGATGTCGAGGATCTCGACTTCCTTGATGCCGGCCTTCTCGAGGGTCTCGATGTCCTCGGCGAGGATCGGGTGCTCACCCTTGAGGACGAGCTTCTTGTGGCGGTCGTAGATCGTATCGGCGACGTAGGTTTCGATTCGCGCCATCTTCACGCGCTGGGCGAGGCTTCCGCGTTCGTCCTTGGGATCGTTGACCGACACCTTTCGCGTGCGGCGCGACTTGGTGTTCATGGTCAGGTAGAAGCAACCGATCGCCATGTCCTGCGAGGGGCTGGCGACGGCGCCGCCGTTGCTGGCCGCCAGCAGGTTGTTGGTGGACAGCAGGAGCACGCGGCACTCGGTCTTCGCCGGCAGGAGAAGAGGAACGTGGACGGCCATCTGGTCGCCGTCGAAGTCGGCGTTGAACGCCGTGCAGACGAGCGGGTGGATCTGGATGGCCTTTCCTTCGACCAAGACCGGCTCGAAGGCCTGGATGCCGTGGCGGTGCAGCGTCGGAGCGCGGTTGAGGATGACGGGGTGGTCGCAGACGACCTCTTCGAGCACGCTCCAGACCTCGTCCTGCTCGCGCTCGATCATCCGCTTGGCGCTCTTGATGTTGTGCGCCAGGCCGTAGTCGACCAGCTTGTGCATGATGAACGGCTTGAAGAGCTCCAGCGCCATCCGCTGCGGCAGGCCGCACTGGTGCATCTTGAGCTTCGGGCCGACGACGATCACGGAGCGGCCGGAGTAATCGACTCTCTTGCCCAGCAGGTTCTGGCGGAACCGGCCCTGCTTGCCCTTGAGCATGTCATTCAAGCTCTTGAGCGGTCGATTGCCGGGACCCGTGACGGGCCGGCCGCGGCGGCCGTTGTCGATCAGCGCGTTGACTGCTTCCTGGAGCATGCGCTTCTCGTTCTTGATGATGATTTCGGGGGCGTTCAGCTTGATGAGGCGCGCCAGGCGGTTGTTGCGGTTGATGACGCGGCGGTAGAGGTCGTTCAGGTCGCTGGTGGCGAAGCGGCCGCCGTCGAGCTGGACCATCGGCCGGAGATCGGGCGGGATCACGGGCAGGATGTCCAGGATCATCCACTGGGGCTTCGACTTGGAGTGGAGGAAGGTCTCGGCGATCTCGAGACGCTTCATGATGTTCTGCTTCTGGCTGCCGGTCTTCTGGCGCAGCTTGCGCTTCAGATCATCGATCAGCTTGGGCAGGTCGAGGTTCTTGAGGAGAAACTTGATCGCCTCGGCGCCCATGCCGGCCTTGAACATGTCGCCGTACTTGCCGCGATAATCCTGGTACTCCTTCTCGCTGAGGATCTGCTTCTTCAGCAGCGGCAGGTTGCCCGGATCGAGAACGATGTAGCTGTTGAAATACAGCACCTTCTCGAAATCCCGCGTCGAGATGTCGAGCAGCATGGCGATGTAGTTCGGCGTGCCCTTGGAGTACCAGATGTGCGCCACGGGCGTGACGAGCTCGATATGGCCCATCCGCTCCCGGCGTTCGCTGGCGCGCGTGATCTCGACGCCGCAACGCTCGCAGATGAGACCCTTGTAGCGGATGCTCTTGTATTTGCCGCAGAAGCACTCGTAGTCCCTTGTCGGCCCGAAAATCCGCTCGCAAAACAGACCGTCTCGCTCCGGCCGGTGTGTCCGGTAGTTGATCGTCTCCGGCTTCTTAACGACGCCGTGCGACCAAGCCCGGACCTGCTCCGGGGACGCGATGCTGATTTGAATCGCCCTCAGGTTGTCAAAGCCTTCCACTGTCGGCTTCCTCCTCGGGAGGCGTGTATCGGCTCGAGATTGCAGCTCCCCGGCCGCGCACAGCGGCTCGGGGTTCCGAAATCGTCTCGCTCTACTTTCGCCTCTCCTTTCCTCGTCTCATACGCCTGTTGAACTCGGTGCTCCAGTCCCGGGACACGGGCCGAGAGTGCCGGGCAATACGGCCCGGACCCTCGACCTGCGCCTAGGCCTCTCCGGTGATCAGATCCACCTTCAGGCCGAGGCTCTGAAGCTCGCTCACGACGACCTTGAACGACTCCGGCACCGAGGGCTTCATCTCATTCTCGCCCTTGATGATCGTTTCGTAGACCGTCACGCGGCCTTCGACGTCGTCGCTCTTGATGGTGAGCAGCTCTCGCAGCGTGTGGGCCGCACCGTACGCCTCGAGCGCCCACACCTCCATCTCTCCGAAGCGCTGGCCGCCGAACTGCGCCTTGCCACCCAGCGGCTGCTGCGTGACCAGCGAGTAAGGGCCGGTTGCCCGCGCGTGGATCTTGTCGTCCACCAGGTGCGCCAGCTTCATCATGTAGATGTTGCCGACCATCACCTTCTGGTCGAACAGATCGCCGCTGGAACCGTCGCGCAGCATGATGCGTCCGTCCGCAGGCAGCCCGGCGGACGTCAGCTCGTTGATGACGAACTGCTCGTTGGACACCGTGTTGCCGCCGTTGAACACGCAGGTCGCGTAGGACCGGTTCATCGTCATGCCGGCCCAGCCCAGGTGCGTCTCGAGCACCTGGCCCACGTTCATACGGGATGGCACGCCCAGCGGGTTGAGGACGATTTCGATCGTCCGTCCATCCGGCAGGTACGGCATGTCTTCCTCGGGCACGATCTTCGCGATGACGCCCTTGTTGCCATGCCGGCCGGCCATCTTGTCGCCTTCACTCACGGGCCGCTTCTGGGCCACGAACACGCGGACCAGCTTGTTGACGCCGTAGGGGAGCTCGTCGCCACCCTCGCGGCTGAACACCATCACGTCGACGACCTTGCCCTTTTCGCCGTGGGGCACTGTCAGCGAGGTGTTGCGCACCTCGCGGGCCTTTTCACCGAAGATGGCTCGCAAGAGCTTATCCTCGGCCGTCAGCTCGGTCTCGCCCTTGGGAGTGATCTTGCCGACCAGCACGTCGCCGGGCTGCACCTCGGCGCCGATCCGGATGATACCGGCCTCGTCCAGGTTGGCCAGTACGTCCTCGCCGACGTTGGGGATGTCGCGCGTGATCTCCTCGGGGCCCAGCTTCGTGTCGCGGGCCTCGATCTCGAAGACGTTGATGTGGATCGAGCTGAAGACCTCGTCCTTGACGAGCTTCTCGCTGATCACGATTGCGTCTTCGAAGTTGTAGCCCTGGAACGGCATGAACGCCATCAGGATGTTGCGGCCCAGCGCCAGCTCGCCGCCGTTGGTCGACGCCCCGTCGGCCAGCGGCGCGCCGGCCTCGACGTGGTCATCCATCCGCACGATCGGCTTCTGGCTGTTGCAGGTACCCTGGTTGGTCCGAGCGAACGTGATCAGGCGGTACTCGTCGAAGGCGTCCCGCTTCACGTTGATGTCGCACTCGGCGCCCTGCAGGAGCTTGTCCTTGAGAGCAGCCGTCACGATCGTGCCCTTCTTGGCGATCACCTTTCCCGTCTTGGTGTTCACGACGTCATCGAGCAGCTCGTAGCCGACCGAGGCCGTGTAGGTCGCAGGCCGCAGCACCTTGATGTGCGGTTCGTCGCGCCGGATGATGATTTTCTGGCTGTCGACGTAAACGACCGTGCCGGCGTGATCCGCGACGGTGATGGCACCCGAGTCCCGCGCCGTGTACCACTCGAGGCCGGTGCCGACGATCGGCGCCTCGGTCACGAGAAGAGGCACGGCCTGGCGCTGCATGTTGGTGCCCATCAGGGCGCGGTTGGCGTCGTCGTGCTCCAGGAACGGAATCAGGCTCGACGCCACCGAGATCATCTGCAGTGGCGACATGTGCACCTTGTTGACGGCCCTGGCCGACACGTAGGTGAACTCCTGCTTGCCCTGCTGCAGCATCTTGACCGGCACCAGCTCGTCGGAGTTCTGGAGCACGCCGTTCATGAAGCGCGAATCGTACGGACTGACGACGAAGCGCTCTTCCTCGAGGGCGTCCATGTATTGAGGGTTCTCGCGTACCTTCCCGTTCTCGACGGGCAGGTACGGGGACGTCAGGAAGCCGTGCTCGTCAAGCCTGCTGCAGACCGCCAGCGAGCCGATCAGACCGGCGTTGGGACCTTCAGGTGTCTCGATGGGGCAGACGCGGCCGAAGTGCGTGGGGTGCACGTCGCGGACCTCGTAGCCCGCGCGCTCCCGGCGCAACCCGCCCGGTCCGAGGGCCGACAAGCGCCGCTTGTGGGTCAGCTCCGACAGGGGGTTCACCTGGTCCATGAACTGCGACAGCTGGCTCGACCCGAAGAACTCGTCGATCACGCCCACGATCGGGCGGGTGTTGATGAGCACCTGGGGCGTCAAGCTGTTGATGTCCTGGATCGTCATGCGCTCCCGGATGACGCGCTCCATCCTGGCGAGCGAAACCCGGAACTGGTTCTGGAGCAGCTCGCCGCAGCGGCGCACGCGGCGGTTGCCGAGGTGGTCGATGTCGTCGACCTGGCCGATGCCGTTGGAGAGGTTGATCAGGTAGCGGATGACGCCGAGGATGTCGGAGAGCTCGAGCACTCGCCCCTTGTTGAGGCGGATGCGCCCGACCTTACGCTCGCCGAGCCTGTAGATGTGCGATTCGTTGAGGGTGGTCCCGCGGACGAAAAGCACCTCGTTGAGCTCGGGATCGATGACGTCTTCGGCCAGGGTGTAGCCTTCGAGCGCCGCCCGCTTCTCCTCGTCGTAGGTGGTGAGATCGACGACGAAGGTGGTGGGCTCGCGCTTCACCGTGACTTCGATCTCGTCCACTGTGCGGATTCGGACCTGCTGGAAGCGGCTCTTGTCGATAGCGAGGCCGGCGTTGGCGCTGATGCGTTCGCCCGCTTCGGCGTAGACTTCGCTGGTGTCCGGGTCGATGAGCGTCTCGACGGAGATCTGTCCGATGATGCGCTCGCTCATCCGGAGCTTCTGGTTGAGCTTGTAGCGGCCCACTTCGCCCAGGTCGTAGCGGTTGCGGTTGAAGAAGAGGCCTTCGAGCAGGGCCCGGGCGTTTTCCTCGATGAACGGCTCGCCCGGTCGCAGCTTCTTGTAGATCTGGTCGAGCGCCTCGGTAGCGTTGGTGGACTTGTCCTGCTTGAGGGTCTTCTTGATGACCTCGTGCTGGTCGAAGAGCTCGAGGATCTCGTCGTCCTTCTCGAAGCCGAGAGCGCGCAGGAAGACGGTGACGGGGATCTTGCGCTTGCGATCGAGCCGGACGTAGATGATGTCCTTCATCACGTCGAGCTCGAACTCCAGCCAGGCGCCGCGGTAGGGGACGACCTTGGTGGAGTAGAGCTTTGCGGCGCCGCGGGCGCTGTAGTCGAAGTAGACGCCGGGGCTCCTGTGGAGCTGACTGACGATGACGCGCTCGGCACCGTTGATGACGAAGGTGCCCTTGCGGGTCATCAGCGGCAGGTTGACGACGAAGAGCTCCTGCTCCTTGACCTCACCGGATAGCTTGTTGATGAGGCGGACCCGCATGTTGAGCGGGATGGAGTAGGTCAGGTCCCGCTTCTGGCACTCGGTCGGCTCGTACTTGATCCGATAGGCCATGTCGGTATCGCGGTGGAAGGAGCAGTCCCTCTCGGCGTACGAACAATCTTCGAAGATGCAGTCCTGAACCGGCTTCATCTCGAGCTGCGGGCACTTCTTGCACATGTCGAGCCCGAGCGAGTAGCCGATGAACTCCATGATCAGGTTTCCCGTGTAGTCCTTGATCGGGAAGATATCGAGAAATGCCTCTTGCAGACCGCGGCGCTCCCGTTCCTCGGTTCTCTTGTTGGCCTGCAGGAACTCGTAGAACGAGTCCAGCTGGACCTCGATGAGATTGGGGATGGCGAAATGCCCCTCCGCCACCGGGTTCAAATGTATGCGCTCGGTTCTCCTGTTTCCGGCCATCTAGTGCCTCCTGCCCGCTGAATGAACAAAGCAGAGAAAACGACGACGCCCGGGCTGCACCGTGGGGTCTCCACGGGGCAGCCCAGGGTTACTTCTGGGTTGACCTGAATGTCACTTAATCTCGACCTGGGCACCGGCTCCCTCGAGGGCAGCCTTGTACTTGGCCGCTTCGTCCTTCGAGAGCTTCTCCTTGACCGGGGCGGGCGCGCCGTCGACGACCGCCTTGGCCTCCTTGAGGCCGAGGTTGGTGAGCTCGCGAACGACCTTGATGACGCCGATCTTGTTGGCGCCGGCGCTCTTCAAGATGACGTCGAACTCGGTCTGCTCGACGGCGGCCGGGGCGGCAGCGCCGGCGGCGGGAGCCGCCATCATGGCAGGAGCGGCGGCGCTGACGCCGAACTTCTCCTCCATGGACTTGACCAGCTCGGAGAGCTGAAGGACGGTGAGATTGCTGATAGCTTCGATGATCTGCTCGTTGTTCATGACTTCCTCCGGATACGGGTTAGGTTGGGTTTCAGTAAGGAGACAAAGGTTCGAATTTCAGCTCTGGGGGGCGGGGGGGCCATCGACGGTGGCCTTCTTCTCCTCGAGCGCCTTGAGTGCGTAGAGGAGCTTGCGTGCCGGCCCGTTGAGAACGGTGAGGAGCCGCTGGATCGGCGACGCGATCAGTCCGACCACCTGCGCCCTGAGGACGTCCCGAGACGGGAGCGTGGCGATGAGCTTCAGCTCTTCGGCCGTCGTGTGCTTGCCGTCGAGCACGCCGCCTCGGATCTTGATCTTGCCCTGCGATTCCTTCTCGAAATCGTTGAGCACCTTGAGGATCGCGATCGGGTCCTCGTAGGCGAACGCTAGGGCATTGGGGCCCTTGAGCAGCTTGCGGAATGCCGCGTACTCCTCGCCGCCGAACGCCCGGGCCACGAGCGTGTTCTTGGCGACCTTGAACTTGCCCTTCTTCGCGCGGATCTGGCTCCGCAGCTTCGTGACCTCCTCCACGGAGATCCCCGTGAAGTCGGCCAGCACGACTGCCTTGGAGCCCGAGAGCGCCTGCGAGACCTCGTCGGTGACCTGGGCCTTGCCTGTCCTGTCCATTTTAACTCCGTTGCCCTTTCGACTCTTGTTGCACGCCCCGGAGGGCGTTGATTACTTCGTTGACGCGTCCTGAATCGTTGCCTGCCGGCCGGGCCTCAAGCCGAGTGGGCTCGGCGGGCCTCGTCGACATCGGAGCGGACGCTGTTGACGTCCACGCGGATGCCGGGACCGTGGGTCGAGTTCAGGGTGACCTTCTTCATGTAGACGCCCTTCGCGGTGCTCGGCTTGGCGCGCAAGAGCGCGTTCAGCACGGTGAGCGTGTTGTCGAAGAGCTGCTTGCCCTCGAAGGAGGCCTTGCCCGTGGCCACGTGGATAATGCCCTGCTTGTCGACCTTGAACTCGATCTGGCCGCCCTTGGCCGCCTGGATCGCCGCGGCGATGTTCGGGGTCACCGTGCCGACCTTCGGGTTCGGCATCAGGCCGCGCGGGCCGAGGATCTTACCGAGCTTGCCGACGTGGCGCATCATGTCCGGTGTGGCGATGACCCGGTCGTAGTCGAGCCAGGATTCGTTCTGGATCTTCTCGACGAGCTCGACGCCGCCGGCGAAATCCGCGCCCGCGTCCTGCGCTTCCTTGACCTTCTCGCCGCTGGCCAGGACCAGGACGCGGACCGTCTTGCCGGTGCCGTGGGGCAGCGTGACGGTCCCTCGGACCATCTGGTCGGGGTACTTCGGGTTCACGCCGAGGTTGACGGTCAGATTGACCGTCTCGTCGTACTTGGCGTACTTGACTTTCCGCAGCAGCTCGATCGCCTCGCCCAGCGGATACTGCTGGTCGTGGGTGATCTGCTTTTTCGCGTTGAGATACTTCTTTCCGTGCTTCATATCTAGTTCTCCGGATCGGGTCCGGGGTAACCGGTTCTGCTGGCGGGCCCATGGCTGTTCGCCGGTGCCCTCGAACTGGGAGTGAATGCTGGGGGGGGGACGAAACCGGGATTACGCCTTGAGACGCACGCCCATGCTGCGGGCGGTGCCGAGAATCATGTTCGTGGCGCCCTCGAGGTCGGCGGCGTTGAGATCGGGCATCTTGAGCTTGGCGATCTCCTGCGCCTGCTCGCGACTGATCTCGCCGGCCTTGTCCATCTTGGAGTTCTTGGCGCCCTTCTCGAGGTTGATCGCCTTCTTGATCAGCACCGATGCCGGAGGCGTCTTGGTGATGAAGGTGAAGCTGCGATCCGTGTAGACGGTGATCACGCAGGGGATGATCATCCCCATCTGCGATTTCGTCCGCTCGTTGAACGTCTTGCAGAACTCCATGATGTTCACGCCGTGCTGGCCGAGAGCCGGCCCGACGGGAGGAGCAGGGTTGGCCTGCCCGGCGGTCACCTGGAGCTTGATCTTGGTTTGAATCTGCTTGGCCATTGTCTTGGAAGGCCTCCGGCCGAGGGCCGTTGGCTTTGGGTTGGGGCCGGAGACTTCGGGCTACGGCCTTGGATTTCGGGTGGGGTCAGGGAATGTTCGTTGGGAGCGGGTCGCGATGGCCGGAGCCGAGGCGCGGCGCTTGCCGGCTCAGCTGACCTCTTCGACTTCGACGAAGGGGATCTCGATGGAGGTCTCGCGGCCGAAGATGTGGATCAGCACGCGCAAGGTCTTGCGATCCGCGTTGACCTTGTCGACCAGCCCGATGAAGTCGGAGAACGGTCCATCGGTGATCTTGACCTGCTGACCCTCCTGGAAGGAGATGTGCGCGACAGGCTTGGTCTCCTGCAGACCCATCTGGTAGAGGATGGTCTCGACTTCCTTCTCCTGCAGCGGCGTGGGCCGACGACCCAGCCCGACGAAGCCGGTGACACCAGGAGTGTTGCGCACCACGGCCCAGGAATCGTCGTTGAGGTTCATCCGGACGAGGATGTAACCCGGATAGATCTTCTTGGGGCCGCCCTTCTTCTTGCTGGCCGGAGCGCCCTTGGCAGTCTCCTCGGTCGGCACGAGCACCTCGAAGATCTGCTCTTGCATATTCATGACGCGGATGCGGTGCTCCAGATGCTCCTTCACCTTGTGCTCGCAGCTGGTGTTGGTGTGCACCACGTACCACTTGGCGTCGACGGAATCGGAACCGCCCACCGACTTCGTTCCCTCGCTGGCGTAAGACTCTGTGTTCACTTGCCGACCGCCAGTAGCGCCCCGAGCGTCTGCCGGAGGATCTCGTCACAGAGGAAGATGTAGATGGACAACATCACGCTGGTGATCATCACGACCATCGTGGACATCCGGATGGACTTCATCGTCGGCCAGGAGACACGACCCTTGTCGGGCCGGACTTCTCGCCAGACTTCCTCCAGGAACTGCTTCAGATCGTTGAACATGCGATACCTTCGAGTTGCTTGGGGTTCTGGCAGGCCAGGAGGGATTTGAACCCCCAACCCACGGATTTGGAGTCCGTTGCTCTACCGTTGGAGCTACTGGCCTGCGCCACTCCCGGACTACTTGGATTCCTTGTGAACCTGGTGTGACCTGCAAACGGGGCAGAACTTCTTGCGCTCGAGCCGGTCGGCAGTGTTTTTCTTGTTCTTCATCGACGAGTAATTCCTGTTCTTGCATTCACTGCAAGCCAGGGTGATTTGAACCCTCATCGTCGGTCTCCTTCGAATCGATTGCCGAAAAAGCAAGCCCGCCTTTTTGCGGGTCAGGCGATTTTATCACCACGAAGATCCGTTGTCAACGGGAATATTGCGTTCCGGCATGGGGATTGCTGAGTGAGCCGTTCCCCCAGGCTCATCCTGGGAAGCCGGCAATACGCAGCCCCCGCCGGAGATCCGGCGGGGGCCAATTCTCGCAGTCGCGCCGTCCCTTGCGGGAAGGCAGCTGGCCGACTACTCCACCACTTCCGAGACGACGCCCGCACCCACGGTGCGGCCGCCCTCGCGGATGGCGAAGCGGAGCCCCTGCTCCATGGCGATCGGCGTGATCAGCTCGATGTACATCCGGACGTTGTCACCCGGCATGACCATCTCGGTGCCTTCCGGCAACTTGGCGACGCCGGTGACGTCCGTCGTGCGGAAGTAGAACTGGGGGCGATAGCCGTTGAAGAACGGCGTGTGGCGCCCACCCTCTTCCTTCGAGAGCACGTAGACCTCGGCCTTGAACTTCTTGTGCGGGGTGATCGAGCCCGGCACGCAGATAACCTGGCCGCGCTCGACGTCCTTCTTGTCGATGCCTCGCAGCAGCACGCCGATGTTGTCGCCTGCGCGACCCTCGTCGAGCAGCTTCTTGAACATCTCGACGCCGGTCACGACCGACTTCTTCGTGTCGCTGAAGCCGACGATTTCGATCGCCTCGCCGACCTTGATGATGCCGCGCTCCACACGGCCCGTGGCCACGGTGCCGCGGCCCGAGATCGTGAAGACGTCTTCGACCGGCATCAGGAACGGCTTGTCCAGGGCGCGCTGCGGCGTCGGGACGTAGCTGTCCAGGGCGCTCATCAGTTCGAGGATCGGCTTGTACTCGGGGGCGTTCGGATCGGTCGAGGCCGACTCGAGAGCCTTCAAGCCGCTGCCCTTGACGATCGGAATCTGCTCGCCAGGGAACTCGTACTTGCTCAAAAGCTCGCGCACTTCGATCTCCACCAGCTCCATCAGCTCGGGATCGTCCACCATGTCGGCCTTGTTCAGGAACACGACGATGTAGGGGACGCCGACCTGGCGGGCCAGCAGGATGTGCTCACGCGTCTGGGGCATCGGGCCGTCGGCCGCGCTGACCACCAGGATGGCGCCGTCCATCTGCGCAGCGCCCGTGATCATGTTCTTGATGTAGTCCGCGTGGCCCGGACAATCGACGTGGGCGTAGTGGCGCCCGGCGGTCTGGTACTCCACGTGCGCGGTGTTGATCGTGAT
>JACPRK010000132.1 GCA_016190005.1 Candidatus Wallbacteria bacterium
ACAGATCTCCCATTTCCCTGGTTGAGCCTTCGCTGTGCTCGATTCTTCATTGCCGGTTCCCGGCTCCCTGTTCCCGGCTCCCTGTTCCCTGTTCGACTGGGACCAGACGCGCGGGCCGGATCGAATTCTCCGACGCGCTCCCAGGGAGTAGACCGTAGTCAGTAGTCAGTAGACGGCGCATCGAGCACGACTCCCGGTGGAGCCGAGGCTCCTCGATTCTCGATTCTCCCCCCCAACTACCTGCTCGCGAGTCCCGCGCGCTCGCGCTTGAGCTCGGCGATGGTAGCGCGTAGCTGCTCCACGGTCTTCGGCGTCTTCTTGCGGATGATCTGGCGGACGCGGCCCTGTCCGTCGACGACCACGAGGTTCATGCGATCGCGCGTGGTGTTGTAAGCGCGCTGGAGGTCCCGCTTCCAGTCCACGACCCAGCGAATGGTGGTCCGCTGGAAGAGGTCCCGCTCCTTGTCGGAGAGGTTCTGCCACATCTGCTCCAGGAACTTGTCGACCTCCCGGCGGATACTGTCGACAGCGTTGCTGCGGGAAACGATGAACGGGATCCGGCCGGGGTAGAGCACGTTGATGAAGACGAGGTCCGCATCGCCCATGTAGTCGATGGACTGATCCTCGAGCCAGACGCGCGCCTCTTCCTCGTTCTTCTGGTCAACGAAGCTGAGAATGCAAATGCGGCCGGAGAATCCGGCAAGCGAGATCCGCTTTCCGTAAAGGTCGTTCTGGCGGAACTCGGGGGCCATCTGGTAGTCGAAGACGCTGTCCAGTCGGTCGACGAATCCGTTGACGGCCTCCAGCAGGCCCTCCGGCTGCGAGCCCCTGTAGGCGTCCTGCGCGGAGCCCGGCGTAGCCACCGAAAGCGCGGCCGCCGCGGCGGCGACGAGGCGGACCCTCAGAGCTCTCCCGTTCTTCGCAACCATGACACCTCGCGATGCTCGCCCGGCCTGCCGTTCGGGCGCCGAGTTGACTCGAACCCGGGCCGATGCTAGATTGGTGCGGCCGCAGGGTGCCGCCATTCCTGTTATCGGATAGACCCTGTCTGGCCTTGATTGACAAGCCCGAAGAAGCGCGATGGTTCGCAAGCGAAGCCTGGCCCGGCAAGTGGCCATGAAAGTACTTTTCCAGCTCTCTCTCGTCGAGACAGACATCTCCGAGTCGCTCGAGTACTTTCGAGAGGACCTCGGCCTGGCCGAGGACGTCGTGCTCTTCGCACGCGAGCTGGTCGACGGCACCGCCAGCCACTTCGAGGAGATCGACAAGCTCCTGCGCGGATACCTGGAGAAGTGGGACCTGGACAGGATCGGCAATGTCGAGAAGGCCATCCTGCGGCTCGCCACGTTCGAGCTCCTCTATCGCAGCGAAATCCCGCCGCGCGTGACCATCAACGAAGCCGTCGAGATGTCCAAGGAGTACAGCTCCGTGACGGCAGGGAAGTTCATCAACGGCGTGCTCGATCGCGTCGCCAAGAGCCGGGTCTCCGAGAAGGCCGTTTGAGCCACCGACAGCTCATGACGCCGTAGATTGTCTTTCTGCCGACTCGTTTCTCCGAGCCGAAACCTCCGCCAACACTTTGAGCCTCCCCACGCCGAACGCTCTGCGCCTGCTGGTCGATAGCTCCCTGTCCCAGCTCCGGGCGCCCCTGGAACAGGTCCATGCTCGCCTACCCCTGGAGATCACGTGGCAGCCCGGCGGCCAGGACGTTCAGGTCGGGCGCTTTCACCTTCTCATGCTGGCCCGCACGCCCGAGAACGAGCGCCTGGCGGCCGCGTTCGGCGAGAGAGTACTCCTGGTCGGCGGTGAGCCTGGCCCCCGCGTGCTGCCCGATCTGCCCGACGTGCTATCGCTGGAGCTCATCCTGGGATTGAGCCGCGATCTGCTGGAACGCGACCAGCAGGTCGCCGATAGTCGCGCGCTCCTATCGGAGCTTTCCTTGATGAGCCGGATGACGGGGCTCGAAGAGAAGGTCCAGTGCGTCGCCTCGACTGTGATGAACGTGACCCGCTCCGACGGCTCGCGATTGTTGCTGGCGGAACCGGACGGCAGCTTCCGGATTCTCGATACGGACGGAACCTCCCACACGCAGACTCTGGAACCGGCCTCGTTCCTGGCCAACATCGCGCGGCGGCGCCAGAGTGTCATCGTCCCGGACGGCGAATGCGCCCAGGACTCGGTCATCGCGATGAGCGACCTGCGCGGCAGACCTGCCCACTCCCTGGCCATCAGCCTGGTCAGCGAGGGCCGGTTGGTCGGCCTTCTCGTGGCCAGCCGCTCCGCCGGCGCTCCCCCGTATGTCCAGGACGATATCTCCCAGGCGCTCGTCATCGCCAGCGCCGCGGCCATCGCCCTCGACAACTTGCGGCTCTACCGGGAGGTGCGCGATTCCTACGACCGGCTCGTAGCCACTCAGAAGCAGCTCTTGCAGGTCGAAAAGCTCTCGTCGCTGGGGCAGCTCTCCGCCGGTATCGCCCACGAGATCAACAACCCGTTGTTCGTCATCATGGGCAACCTGGAACTAGCGATCGAGCGCGTCGAAGGCCGCCTGAGGGACTACCTGAAAAAGGCGCTTTCCAATGCCGAGCGGATCAAGAAGATCGTCTTCGACCTGCGCGAGTTCTACGCGCCTTCCCGGAACCTCTTCGTCGAGCTCGACCTCAATCGCATCCTCGAGAACGCAATCCCCATCGTCAGCCTGCAATCGCAGTCCGGCCGCGTCAACTTCAAGCTGGAGCTGGGCGAGGGTCTGCCCTCCGTCCGCGGAGACGACAACCAGCTCCTCCAGGTGTTCACAAACCTCCTGCTCAACGCGATCCAGGCGATGCCCGAAGGCGGAGAGGTGATCGTCGGCTCCCGGTACACCGCCGGCCAGGTCATGGTGGAGGTCACAGACACGGGTGTCGGAATTCCACCTGAGCACCTCAGCCGCGTTTTCGACCCCTTCTTCACGACCAAGCGGGACTGGACGGGAACGGGGCTGGGCCTGTCCGTGACGCACACCATCGTGGAGAATCACCACGGCTCCATCGAGGTCGAAAGCACGCTCGGGACCGGCACCACGTTTCGCGTCCGCCTGCCTGCCGTTCCGAGCACGTCGCCTGCTGTCGAGGCCGACCTTGCGCCCAAGCCGCTGCCGACGATCACCAACACCAGTTTGAGCGTTCTGGTGGTCGATGACGACGAGCACATCCGAGAGTACATCCAGACCGTGCTCTCCGACAGCGGCCTGGGCAGCGACGTCGCCGGCAATGCGGCGGAAGCCCTCAACCTGGCCCGCAGGAAGCCCTATGACCTCATCTTCCTCGACAACAAGATGCCCGGCGCCAGCGGCCTGGAGTGCGTCGGCGACCTGAGGTCCCAGAACCCCGCCTCGAAGGTCGTGCTGCTCACCGGCACCGTCACCGTGGAGGAAGACGAGATCCGCGACCTGGGATTCTGGGGAATGCTGAGAAAGCCGTGCTCCAGCTCCGACATCCTCGAGGTCGTGAAGCGAATCGCCGACGGGTGAGCGGGGGTCAGATGAAGTCCCGGAAGAGCTCCGCGCGCGGGCGCGGAATCACCTGCTTGGACACCAGCATCCCGAGCTCGCCGATGGTCTGAGCGCCGGCCTCGACGGCCGCGGTGACGTCGGCGACCGAGCCGGTGAGCAGCATGTAGGCCTTGCCGCCGATCGCCATCGCAGCGTGCAGCCGGAAGAGCGTGACGTCCGAGGTCTTCACGGCGGCGTCGGCGCCCTGGATGCCGGCCACGACGCTGAAGGACTCGAGAATTCCAAGGGCACCCACGGTGTCGTGTTTCAGCTCCACCGTGCCCGCCAGCGCCGGGAACACCTGAGGGTGTACGTTCGGAATGACGAGCCGGTCGATCAGCCCGCGCCCGGCGGCATCGGCCCCCGCCCCCACGCTTGCGGTGACGGCCGCGACGTCGCCTCCGCAGAGCACCATGTACTTGCCTGAGCAGATGGTCCTGGCCACCAGCAGCTTGACGTCCGCGGCCTTGAGCATGGCGTCCTGCACGGTGTAGCCAGTGGCGATGCTGGACAGCTCGATCATTCCGATGGCGTTGTAGATGTCGGGCACGGGTGTCTCCTCTTCGAGGCCGGACTCACTCGGGGACGATGACGACGGAGTTCGAGACGCTCTTGACGGTACCGCTGACCGGGGCATGCACCGGCGCTCCCAGCTTCCCGGCCGGAATGCTGCCGATGAGCTCACCCTCGCGCACGCGCTGGCCGGCCGAGACGGTCGCGACGGCGGGCACGCCGGCGTGCTGCTGCAAGAGGACCGTCAGCTCGGCGGGCCGCGCGAGCTCTTCGCTTAGCGGACCCTTGTTGAGGTAGCGGTCGATGCCGAGCTTGACCATGAGCTTGCCGAGCGGGATGTGGCGGTACGGTTCCATCGGGTGCGCCACGCTGTACTCGGGGCCCAGCTCCTCGCGAGGCCAGGACTTGCCTTCAGCGCGGAGCTGCTTCTTCGATTGCACGCAGGCATTCCGGGGATCCAGATCCTCGGGGCACGCGTAGAGCGTGCAGAGATTGCACTCGCAGCAGAACTGCGTGCCGAGGATCATCCGCGTGCCGACCTCGTGAAAGCCCAGGTTCCGCATCGCCTTGTGCGGCTCGATGGGGTGGCCCAGCAGGAATCGCGGGCACATCTCGGTGCAGAAGCTGCACTGGTCGCAGGCGCTTCGGCCGATCTGGTCGATGACGGGCTGCTTGCGGCTTTGCCCGTGGATCAGGTCGTGGTCCCTCGGAAGCACGACCAGCCCGCCTGTCGTCTTCGTCACGGGCTTTGCGAAGTCGGTCACGAGCTTCCCCATCATCACGCCGCCCTCCAGCGCCGCGATCGGCCCCTCGATGTTCGGGCCGCCTGCCAGCGCGAGGCAATCCGCCAGTGGCGTCCCGATAGGCACCTGGATGGTGACGGGATGCTCCACCGCGCCAGCCACGGTCAGGTACTTGCGGGTGACGGGCCGGTCCCAGAAGACGTTGAGCAGCGTCTCCACGTTCACGACCAGCGCGTTGACGGCCAGCGGGATCTGGCCGGGCGGGATGACTCGCCCCGTCACGGCGTGCACCAGCAGGAATTCGTCGCCGGCCGGGTAGAAGTCGCGAAGGTGGTGGACCGAAAGCGGCGCGCGCGCCTGCTTCTCGAGCAGCGCGATGACGTCGACGTACTTGTCCTTGATCCCGACCACGCCCCGCTTGGCGCCCAGCAGCCGCACGAGCCCCTCGAGGCATTCCAGCAGCTCCGTCGAGTGCCGCTTGAGGAGCTCCTTGTCCTTGTGGAGGAGAGGCTCGCACTCCGCGGCGTTGACGATCACGGTGTCGACCCCGGTGGCCTTGAGCTTCACGTGCGTGGGGAAACCGGCCCCGCCGGCTCCGACGACTCCATTGGCCTCCACCCGGGCGATGTCGATCGAGAATCCCACGGTTCCTCCCTCAGTTGGTGAGACCACGCAGCGGCGCCGGGAACCGGCCGCCCCTGCCGATGAGCTTGTCGCAGCGGAACGGGCTGACGGCCATCACAGGCCCGCCGCCCAGAAGACCGCCGAACTCCACCCGGTCGCCGGCCTTCTTGCCCGGCGCCGGGATGATGCGCACGGCCGTGGTCTTGTTGTTGACGATGCCGATGGCGGCCTCGTCGGCGATGATCCCGGCCAGAGACTCGGCGGGCGTGTCCCCTGGCACCACAACCATGTCGAGCCCCACCGAGCAGACCGCCGTCATCGCCTCGAGCTTCCCGAGATCGAGCGCGCCCGCCGCGACGGCCTCGACCATCCCGGCGTCTTCCGTCACCGGGATGAACGCACCCGACAGCCCGCCCACGTGGGTGCTCGCCATCGCCCCGCCTCGTTTCACGGCGTCGTTCAAGAGCGCCAGCGCGGCCGTCGTCCCGGGCGCGCCGCAGCGCTCCACCCCCATCTCCTCGAGGATGTTGGCGACCGAATCGCCGACTTGCGGGGTCGGCGCCAGCGAGATGTCCACGATCCCGCGCGGCGCCCCCAGCCGCTCGGCCACCTCGCGCAGGATCAGCTCTCCCACGCGCGTCAGCTTGAACGCCATCCGCTTGATGACGTCGGCCAGCTCGTCGATCGAGACGTCGGGATAGAGCCCGACCACGTGCCGGATCACGCCTGGCCCGCTGATGCCGACGCTCACGGCCGAATCCCCCTCCCCCATCCCGTGGAAGGCGCCCGCCATGAACGGGTTGTCCTCCGGCGCGTTGGCGAAGACCACCAGCTTGGCGCACGCCAGCCCGCTCCGCGCGGAGGAGAGCCGGGCCGCCTCCTTGATCACGCCGCCCATGATGCGCACGGCGTCCATGTTGATGCCGGCCCGCGTGCTGGCGACATTCACGCTGCCGCAGAGCCGCTCCGTGGACGACAGCACCTCCGGGATCGAGTCCAGGAAGCGGCGGTCCCCGGCCGTCATTCCCTTCTGCACCAGCGCGCTGTAGCCGCCAACGAAATTGACGCCGAGCTCGCCCGCCAGCGAATCGATGAGCTTGGCGATCCGCATCGGACCCTCGCGCGGGGCGCTCTCGAGCAGCCACGCCAGCGGCGTCACGGCGATGCGCCGGTTCGCCACCGGGATGCCCAGCTCTTCGCTCACCTCGTCCACCGTCCGCACCAGGTTCTTCGCCAGCGACTGGAGCTTGCGCGCTATCCGCCGCTCCATCGCCGAAAGATCGCTGTCGGCGCACTCCCTCAAGCTGATGCCGAGCGTGACGGTGCGGATGTCGAAGTGGTCCAGCGCGACCGTCGACAGCGTCTCGAGGACCTCCTCGAACTGGTAGCGCATCGGTCCCTTCCCCTCAGACCCTGTGCATGAAGCGGAAGAGCCGCTCCTGCTGCACGATCGCCTTCAGCCCCAGGTCCTCGGAGGCGCGCTCGAGCTGACGGCGCAGGTTGGCCACCGTCGTGTCGCTCGAGGCACAATCGGCGACGATGAGCGAGAGGAACATCCCGTCGATGATCTTCTGCGTGATGTCCACGATGTTGACGGAGTGGTCGGCCAGCACGCGCGTGATCGAGGCGAGGATACCCGGCCGATCGGCGCCCATCACGGAGATGACGAGGCGCTCTCGACCGTTCTCGCGCTGCCAGGGACGTGGGTAGACGGTGTCGGCCATCGGGCCTCCAGACTAGCACAGGGCGCCCGCCCCGGAGAAGCGCGTCAGGCGCCCGCGACGACCCGGATGGCGCGAGCCGGACAGATCCACGCGCACTCGCCGCATCCCGTGCAGCGCTCTCTCGACACCTCGGGCGGACCGGCCGCCGACCAGGCCAGCGCCCGCGGCCGCTCCGGACAGGCGCGCACGCAGTAGTCGCACGGCTGGCCGCTCGAGAGCAGACAGTCGGCCGTGCGGACGTCGGCCACGCCCAGCCGAACGAGCGAGCGGGTCACAGGCGAGAGCGCGCCGGGGCCGCAGGCGGCCACGCACGGAAAACCGTCGCAGAGTTTGCACGGCCCCTCGTCAGGCAAGAGCAGCGGGTATCCGGAGTGCTCGCCCGTCTCGGGGCCGGCCTTGCGGATGACCATCGGCGGGCAGGCCCGGATGCAGTCGTCGCACCGGGTGCAGGACTGCCGGAATCGCGCCAGGGAGCCCGCGCCCGGTGGCAGCACGGGCCGCGCCTCGACAGCGCGTCGCATGTTCTCCTGGGCCTGCTGCTGAACCGCATCCAGCGCGGCCTGGGCCGCCCCCGCCATGCGCTCTGCGGCGGTGGCAAGGGCGTGTGCGAGCAAGCCGCGCCGGCTGACCGTTCGGCTCGCGTCGGCCATCACATCACGCTCGTCCGCATCTCCATCGGCTGCTTGAGCAGCCAGAGGCTGAAGATGCTGAAGGCGATCATCCCGGCCAGCATCGGCCACTGACTGGCGCGCGCCGCGCGGCGGTTCTCGAACAACCGGGCCGCGATCCGGCTGGCCGCCCAGAGGCTGTACACGTGCCCAATGCCGACCAGCGCGACCTGCAGCACCCAGAGCACGTCCAGCGACACCATCGGCGGCACCGTCCAGCTTCCCGTGCCCAGCAGGTCCCAGCCTCTGCCGAGCGGGTCGCTCAGCAGCACCACGACCTTCGGCCCCTCCATCAGCAGGTGCTCCAGGTTGTGAGCGAGGTGATAGAAGAGCGCGATCGGCAGCACGCAATAGGCGTACCGGATGAAGTAGTCGCGATAGCGCACGTCGGCGGCCGGCGGATGGACCCAGGCGGCCATCGCCCGGCTGACGGCGACCAGACTCGCATAGAGCGCCACGGGCAGAGCCATCAGCGCCGCCATCCCGAGCGAGAAGGCCGCCGTCTGCCCCACGGACACGAGCGATGCGATGACTCCTGTGACCTCGCGCCAGGCCGGCGTCATCGTCAAGCCATGGAACCCGCTGATCGCCAGCATCAGGAGCGCCAGGTAGGCCTCGTCGGCCCGCGGCCGCCCCGGTGCGGCAAGGTCCGCTCCCCAGGGCCGGGCGTTGACGGCGACGTTTTCATGCGGGCACGACTGCAGGCATTCGGTGCACTGGATGCAGTAGGTGTTGGCCTTCATTGTCGCCAGGTACTCGAAGGTCGGGCAGCCGTAGGCGTCCTTCCCGCCGCGCACGCACTCGCGGCCCGTGCAGGTGCCGCAGACCCCGGTGTCCCGCGCGCGGATCTCGACCGGCGCGAAGAGGGCGTAGAGGCCGCTCACCCGGCCCACGAGGCAGCCGTATCGGCAGAAGCTCTTGCGATCGAAGAGGAACGCGCAGCCCACGGCCAGCGCAAGCATCAGCAGGCCCAGGGCGGCCGTGGCCCACGGACGCGACGTGACGCCGAAGCCGAGCTCGATCCAGGTCAGGCCGACGAAGAGCGCCGTTGCCGGCCAGATGTTGCGCAGCGACCTGGGCCACGGCATCCCCAGCCCACCCCCCGCAGACGTGCGGCGCCAGAGGCTCCCACGCTCCATCCAGCCGGCAATGGCGTCCCACGGACAGACGAAGCACCACGCCTTGCCTGCGTACATGATGAGCAGCACCAGGCCACCCCACCAGACGGTCCACGTCATCAGGGGTGCCACGTTTCGCGCCGGATTCTGGTCGCCGAAGAGACCTGCGATGACGATCACCGCGAACGCCAGCACGAAGATCGCCTGCGCCACGAACCTGAGCGGCCGGGACGTGAGGAGCGCCCGCACCGGCGCCAGGCGCGTCAGCTCCAGTCGCGCTCCGGCTCCCCCCGCGGTCCGCCCTTCGCCGCGCTCCAACGCCAGGAACGAGACGAGCAGGATGGCGGCAATCGAGACGTAGTACATCCACGGCGGGATGCCCCACATGCGGTGCATGAAGTGAGCGGCCGGATCGGCCTGGAACTCGGTACGATGCGCCTCGCTGCAGAGCCGGTGGGTCGTACCCAGGTAGGTGGCCGGGAATCCCTTGCCGGCGGCGACGCGCGACTTGCAGACCAGACATCGCTCCCCGGCGTGAGCGGCGGGGGCTTTGACGAACTCCTTCTTGCAGTAGTCGCTACAGAAGCGAAAGATCTCGCCGTCGTGTTCGATTCCGGCGTCCCACGCGGGATTGACCTCCATCCCGCAGATGACGTCGCGAGAGCTCGCGGCGCGAGCGGAAGCTCCGGCTGCGGCGGGTTCGTCGCGCGGCGGGCGCGCCGCCGGCATGTTCGCCCAGCAGACGGCGAGGAGTGCGGCGGCCAGCACTGCGTGCGGCAGCAGCAGGGCGGCCCAGTCGCGCGCGGCTCTGCCTGTCATGCCGCTCTGCCCTCGGCACGGGCGCGGCGCGCGCGCTTGATCCGGATCGCCCGGACGGTCACCAGCAGCGTGAGCATGACACCTCCGAAGAGTGTCACCACGGCTCCAGCCGGGCTTGGGTTGCCCGCCACGATCGGGAACGGAATCGACTCCGGCTTACCTTCGACGTCGAACGTCAGCTCGACCCAGTAGTCGCCGGCTTCCGGAAACGTCACGGTCGTCTTGTGCGGAACCTCGCACGGGACGACGCGGACCGCGGGCGCCAGCGGCTCCGGGTCGGAGAAAAGCCGCGACCGCAGCGCGCGAATGCCGATCTCGCCCTCGTAGGCGCGGCCCGTGGTTCGGTCCTTGATGTAGACGGCGATGATCGTCTTCTCGCCGGGGACCGGGTTGCCCGGGTAGCTCGTGAGCAGGATGTCGTAGGGGCCCGCGGCGGCCGGATACTCCAGCTGCGGGACCTGCGGGTAGTTCTCCTTGTACGCGTAGTGCGGCAGGCCCAGGATGTGGTGCGCCTGGAGCGGCATTGCCAGCACGAGACCGAGCAGCAGCGCGACGGGGGGCGCCGAGGAGCGGAAGGGGGCGGAGCTTGTTCCCAGGCGGAAAACGAGCGCGTCTTCGGGGCAGTGACGGATGCAGGCGGCGCAGTTGTCACATTCCATCCGGGCCGACTCACGCACGGGGTTCAGGCCGGGCTCGCAGACGGGCACGCACTCCTTGCACCCGGTGCACTTGGCGGCGTCGAGCCGCACCCGCAGCGGCCTGAGCGCCCCGAGCAGCGCATAGAGAGCGCCGCCCGGACACATCGTGCGGCACCACCACCTGGGCGAGACGAAGAGCTCCACGGCCACGATCAGGCCCAGCACGGCCAGTGAGCCGACAGCCGCGGTCTGGAAGATCCAGCCGTGAGCGGCCCTTCCGAGCACTGCCGGCGGATAGACGAGGGCGAAGAACGGCAGCCCCAGCACCGCCGCGGCGGCCAGGCCGACGGCCAGCAGCACGTACTTGTTGGCGCGCGAGAACCGGACGTCGGCAGGAGGGATCTCGGCGAAGGCGAGCAGGCCGCGCAGCTTGCCGGAAAGCTCGAAGAGCACATTGGCCGGGCAGAGCCAGCTGCAGAAGACGCGCCCCAGTAGGACGGTGAGCAGGATCGGCACGAGCGCACCGAGCAGCAGTGGCCAGTGCACTCGCTTGCTGGCGGCCAGTGCCTCCGCGGCGGCGAGCGGGTCCGTGAGGTCGAGCCCGAGGACGCGCATCGACCAATGGGTCCCCTTGCAGGAGTCGAGGAAGGCCTGAGGCGAGGGCAGGCGGCCGACGGCCTGGTGGACGGCCAGCAGCACGGAGCCACGCCAGCCGCGGGTGAGTGTGGGGTCCTCGATGGCCCGGGTGGCGCGGTAGTGCGCGTAGAGCGAGAGCGTCACGAGCGCCAGGACCAGGGCGATCGAAGCGATCTGTACGAGTCTGCGTAATGCCTGCACGGCGCGGTGGAATCGCTGCCGGCGCGTGAAGGCGCGTGCCGTGGGCGAGCTCGTCTGATTCATGCCAGCTCCCGGGTTGGCTTGATTCGGATGGCGGGATCGCCGCGGAGGATGACGCGGCAGATCTCCTCGCAGAGCCCGCAGCCGGCGCACTTTTCGGCGAAGACGACGGGTGCCAGGAAGGCACCGGGCTCCAGTGCGATTGCGCGCTCCCTGAGCGGGCAGACCATGTAGCACTCGCCGCACGGCCCGCGCCGTTCCAGGGCCGCTGTGGCCTCCGTCGCGGCGCGGCCGGCCGCGCGCAGCTCCGACTGCTCGGCCCGGATGCGCTTGGCCTTGTGCGAGAGGCAGAGATCCTCGCGGAGCTCCACCGTCGCCATCCGCGTCTTGGCGCGCTCTCGCTGCTCCAGGCGGCCCAGGGCCGGCGTGGGGCAAACTTGAGTGCACTTCATGCAGAGCGTGCAGGCGCGAAGGCTGGCGTCGACGTAGGGCGTGTGCTGGTGTCGCCCCCAGGACTCTCCGAAGAACTGGATGGCGCCGGGCTCGCAGGCGTCCTGGCAGCGGTAACAGCGGATGCAGGCCGCGAGGAAAGCGCCGTCCTCGAGCGCGCCCGGCGGCCGTACGACCGCGTGGCCGCGCGTCGTCGTGGTGGTCGCGGGGTACTCCGGAGAGCGCGGGCGCATGGCTTCCTGCGCAAGTCCCAGGAGCGCGCTGGCGCCGGCGACGCGAGCACCGCCGGCCAGCAGCCGCCTGCGGCTCAGACCCGCCATCGGTCCTCCTCGCGGGCCACGATCCGGATCGCCTGCGGGTAGCGGATGCAGGCGCGGGCGCAGAGCCCGCAGCCGACACAGGCCTCCGAGAGGATCGTCGGCTGTTCCCAGAGCCCCAGTGTCATCGCCTTCTGCGGGAAGGGGCAGGCCCGATAGCAGGCGCCGCAGGTCCAGCCGATGTAGGAGTAGCAGAGCGAGGTATCGAGCACCGCGGTGCCCATCGTGACCTTCTCGCGGATCTCGTCGGCGTCGCGGCGGACCTTCTGGAGCGCGCCCGACGGGCAAGCCTCGGTGCACTTCAGCCAGTCGCCCTCCTGCTTGTTGCAGAGCATGCAGGCCTGCCGGCGGGCGCGGATCGCCGGCGTCGAAGCGCGCGCCTTTCCCGCTGAGGCGTCGAGCGGCAGGATGGCCTGGTTCGGACATGCCTCCACGCATCGGAGGCAGCGTATGCACCGAGCCAGGAACTCGCTCTCCGGGAGAGCCCCCGGCGGTCGGACGATCCCCGTCGTGGCCCCGGCGGCGGGCCCGGCGCCTGCGCCACCGAGGAGCGCGCAACCTGCAGCCGCGCCCACGGTGGCCACGGCGTTCTTCAGGAACTCGCGGCGGCCGGAAGCTGCCGGCGGGAGAGAGCCCGACGGCTCGGGTTCGCCGGTGACCGGGCCCTCGCCCGGCGGCTTTGCTTCGGGTCCGCCGCCTTCATCCATCGGTCCTCACACCTTCTCGATGCGGGCCGCCAGCTTTTTGTAGTCGGCCTGTCCGCTGACGGGGTCCCACGCCCGGTGGCTGACCGAGTTGACCAGCCACCGGTTCTTGGTCGGGTCGGCGCTGTCGGCGACCGAGAGGTTCCACGGGCTGAACATCAGCCCCGGGGGCACCTCGGTGCGGGCCGGGCGTATCAGGCTGTCGACGCCCACGGAGGCTCGGGCCTCGTAACTGCCGCGGCGCGTCACGATCCGGACCTTCTGGCCGTCTTCGATTCCGAAGCGCTTGGCGTCGTCGGCGTTGAGCTCGATGTACTGTTCGGGCACCAGGCGCAGCGTGGTCGCGCCGCGGATCGTCTTGGCGGAGTGGAAGTGCTCGTAGACGATGCCGAGCGACAGCCAGAACGGGTAGACGTCCTTGGCCTTGTGGTCGTCGATGGTGAGCTTCGGGTCGTCGTAGACGGCCAGGTCGGGGAGCTCGGGCGTGAGCGCGTTGTCGCGAGCCTGCTCGAGCAAGTTCTTGCGCTTCTGCGCGGTCGCCTCGGCCAGCTCGTCGATCAGGTAGGGGCCGGCGCCGGGCTTGGAGCGGTGGCCGTAGGTCATCAGCTTGGCGGTGATCTCCTCGAGGCGGGAGTAGTCCTGCTCGCAGAGCTTGAACTTGGCCTTACCGTCGGGGTGGCGGAAGGTGCCGTAGGGCTTGCCGGCCCAGCCCTCCTGTCCCAGGTAGCGGCGGGGCGTCCCGCCCTGTCGGGCGATGTCGGCCGTCGGGGCGGGCCACTGCACGCCGCGCAGCCGGCGGAGCTGGTCGTAAGGGCTGACGCCGTCCTCCTTCTCGACGTCCAAGAGGCCCGAGAGGTCGGCGTCGCTGCCCTTGCTGGCCCGGATGATGTCGCGGAAGATGTCTTGCGGGTCGTAGGCCATGATCCCGTTGCCCATCTTGATCGTCTTCTGGTAGGGGATGATCTTGGCCATGTCGAGCCCGAGCTTCTTGCCAATCGAGACGGCCTTGTCGATGGCCAGGTCCATGTCGGGCCGGCAGTTGGGCGGCGGGTTGATGGTGCCGTCGCAGACGTAGGCGCGGCGCTCGGACTGGATGTAGGTGCCTCCGGTCCACTCGCCCCAGGTGGCGGCCGGGAAGATGACGTCGGCGTACAGGTTGTTCGGGGCGTGGCGGTAGATATCCTGGACGACCACGAACATGCGGGTGAGCGCGGGGCGCACCAGCGTGTCGAGATCGGGCATGTGGATGTGGGTGGTGTAGATCCAGAACATCGCCAGCAGGTCGCCCTTGAGCGCCCGCTCCATCATCCCCATGACCATTCCGGGCACGGGCATGACGCTCGTCGCCTGCATGCGGTCCCTGGGAACACGCCAGCAGTCGGCGATGTGGTCGCGCCACTTGTCGTTGGTGAGCGGCTGGTTGAACGGCAGGCGGCCGGTCAGACCGCCCATCAGCCGCTCGCTCATCGCGTTGGGTTGTCCGGTCTGGGAGTGGCTTCCGCAGCCCGGGCGGCCGACGTTTCCTGTGAGCAGGTGGAGGTTGATGAGGCCGATGGTGTTGTGCTGGCCGTGGAGCATCTGGTTGTAGCCGATGCCCCAGAAGGTGAGGACGCCGCCCTTGCCGCGCTGGCGGCCCTTGATGGACGCGGCCGCCCAGAGCTCTGCGATCTTCTCGATCTGCTCGACGGTGACGCGGCCGCGATCGAGCTTCTTCAAGCGCTCGATGACTTGTTGAGGCGAGTAGCGCGTCTTGACGCCCTCGACGTACTCCTTCCAGCCGTTGGTGTGCTTTTCGAGCCACTCCTCGGGCATGCAGGCCTCGGGGTGCTTGGTCAAGAGGACGTGGGCGATGGCGTTGTGGTAGCTGATGTCGCCGTTCAACGTCTGGAGGTGGTAGCTCGTGCGCGGGTTGATCGCTTCCAGGCCGATGACCGTGCCGGTGCGCCTCGGGTCGCTCACCAGAGTCGGAATATCTTTCGACTTCTTGTGGTCCGCGACGCGCCAGAAGAGGATCGGATGGGCTTCGCGGGCGTTGTGTCCCCAGAAGGTGATGAAGTCGGCTTCCTCGATGTCCTCGTAGCTGGTCGGCGGCGCGTCGGAGCCGTAGCTGTGGAAGTAGCCGGTCGCGGCGCTCGTCATGCACATGCGGGCGTTGGCCTCGATCGAATTGGAGCCGATGACCCCCTTCATCAGGAGGTTCTCGATCCACTGCGCCTCCATCGTCAACTGGCCGGAGCCATTCAGTCCGATGGTGTTGCTGCCCTTCTGCTTGACGATCTCGGCGATCTTCTCGGCGACCAGCTCCTCGGCCTCCTCGTAGGTCGCCTCCCGGAAGACGTCGTCGTCGAAACGGCCCTTCGTGGCCGAGACGTGGCCGTTCAGCGGGTCGCTCATGTCCTTGCGAACGAGGACCTTCGTCAGGCGGTCGCGGTAGATCGGCTCGTGGGCGTTCAAGCCCTTGATGCACTGGATGCCCTTGTTGGTCGGGTGCTTTTTGTCGGGCACCATCCCGACGACCTTGCCGTCCTGCTCCTTGATGAGCGTGCCGCAGCCGACTCCGCAGTATGGGCAGGCAGCCTGCAGCAGCCGCACCCCTGCCGGGGTCTCGGCGGGCGCCTCCGTGGTCGCGGCGACCAGCTCGGCGGGCATCAGCTCGCAGGCCGCGCACGCGACGCCGGTGCCGCTCGCCATCTTCATGAACTCTCTGCGGTTGAAGTCCACAGGGCCTCTGTCTCGTGCCATCGTCCGACCTCCAGGTGCCGGGTCTAGGGGCGCGCTCGCCGCCTGAAAACGTTCTTGGTTGATTCGAGATTTCTCGTTTCGCTGCTGCGGGGTTCCATCCCCCTCACTCGGTGCGGATCGGCTCGGGCCGCTCGGCCGGGATCGTCCTCGGAGGGGGTGTCCGCTTCGACCACTGCCGGATGTAGGCGACGATCTCGTCGATCTCCTCGGAGTCGAGCTCGTCCACGCCTTGCGAGCCCAGGCCGAATGGACGCATCGCCGTCCCGGCCCGCCCGCGTGCGATGGTCGCTTGCAGGAACCCGTCGGTCGCGGCCGCCAGGAACTCCTCGTTGTTGAGCGCGGGCGCCCAGACCGAGAAGCTCGCCGTGTCGGGGCCGGGCTTGCCGTCGATTCCGTGGCAACCGGAGCAGTTGGCCTCGTAGAGCCGCTTGCCCTTCGGGAAGTCCCAGGGCACCACGAAGCGGTGCGGGATGCCAGCCGTGGCCGGGGCCGTCTCCCAGGAGCGCACGAAGGCCACGATGTCGTTGACCTGGTCGCTCGAGAGGGAGAGGATCGACTGCTCGCCCCTCTTCACCGGACGCATCGCCGTGCCGTCGCGGCCCAGCGCCATCGTCGCCATCAGGAACCCGTCGGAGGCCGCGCGCAGGAAGGCGGGGTTCGACAGCGAAGGACCGCTCGCCCCTTCGCCCCGCTCGCCGTGGCAGCTCGAGCACGCTGCGGCATACCAGACCTTGCCCAGCTCCGGCCGGCCGTGCGGCGAGCGGGCGACGGTGATGGCCGGTTGGCGCTCCAGCGATCTCAGGAAGGCCACCAGGTTCACGATCTGCGCCTGCGTCAGCTCCACGGCGCCTTGCTCTCCCTTGAGGAACGGCCTCATCGCAGTCCCCGTCTTGCCGTGCGCGATCCACTCGTAGAGCATCGGGTCGGAGGCCGTCCGCAGGAACACGGGATTTCCCAGCTGCGGCCCCACGCCGCCCTCGGCCTGCTCCCCGTGGCAGCCGGCGCAACTTCCTTGATAGAGCAGCCGCCCGGCGTCCCAATCGCCCTTGAACGGCAGGTCGGCCAGCTTCGGCCGCGAAGGCTGGCGTTGCCAGGTCCGCATGAACTTGATCAGCGAGGCGACATCGGAGCTCGACAGGTGCCGCCAGGCGGGCATGCCGGTCCCCGGGCGGCCCGCCGCGAGCGTTTCGTAGAGGTAGTCGTCCGAAACGAGAGTCAAAAACTCCGGTGTGTTGAGCGACGGACCAAGGTCTCCCTGCCCGGCTTCGCCATGGCACATCACACAGTCGGCCTTGTAGAGCCGCGCGCCGATCTCTGCCGTGGCGGCCGCGGCGCTGGTCGCGCGGGCCATCTCGAGCGAATCGGCCCGGGTGTTTCGCAGCGGCTGCCAGGTTCGCAGGTGAGCCAGGACGTCGCTCACCTGCTCGCCGGTCAGCATCCTGAAGGCCGGCATGGCGGTGTTCGGCCGCCCGTGCACGATGGTCGACGCCAGGTAGGCGTCACTCGCAACGCCCAGGAAGGTCGGGGAGTTCAGGCTGGGACCGATGCCGCCGTCCCCGTTGGTCTTGTGACAGCTGGCGCACCGGAAGTCGTAGATCGCCCGGCCCGCCCGCGCGTCTCCCCGCGCCGAGGAGATCTCGCTGACCTCGGGCGAAGGCGGCTGCCAGGAGCGGATGTAGCCGACAATCCGCCGGATCTCCTCGTTGCTCAGGCCTCCGCCCTCGGAAGCGCCCCAGGCGGGCATCGAGGTCTCCTGACGCCCGTGGCGGATGATGCGCTCGAGAAACTGGTCGCTTGCCACTGCCAGCGTGTCCGGGTGGTTGAGCGACGGCACCATCAGCTGCCGGGGAGCGTCGGCCGCGCGCGCCAAGGCGGGGTCCCGCACGGTGCTGCCCTGACCGGTGGCGCCGTGGCAGCTCGCGCAGAACATGTCGTAGAGCTGCTTGCCCGTGGCCGGCTCTCCGCCGCGCCTGGGAGGAACCGGCGTGTAGGCCGCGGGCATCGACTTCTTGCGCAGGCTGAGCATGAACTCGGTCAGGTCGCGCGCCTGCTCGGGGGAGAGCCCGAAGTCGGGCATCAGGCTGCCGGGGCTGACTTTCGAAGGCGCGACAAAGTGCTGGAAGAGCCAGTTGGCAGAGGTGTGCTCGCCCTTGACGCTGGTGAAGTCGTAGCCGTGGGGCTCCTTGTCGCCCGCGTGCGAGATGTCGGGCCCCATCGAGCCGCCGCGGCCGCGGAACTTGTGGCAGCCCAGGCAACCGCTCTCCAGGAAGAGCTTCTTGCCGCGCTCCACGGCCTGTGCGCCCGGGACCGCCGAGGCGAGCTCGGAGGCGTCGATCGGCTTGCGTGTTCCGCCCCGGGCGTACAGATCGTCCTCGGCGCCGTAGGGGTCGTTGTCGTAGTGGCACCGCCCGCAGCTCCGGTAGACGGCCTCCTTGCGGAGCAGCGGATACGGCCAGAACTCCACCTCGCCGTGAGCGTCGGCAGCGTGGATGGCGCGGCCCTGGCCGTCGTGGCAGACCGTGCAGCCGAACTTGTCCGGCGGGTGGTGGACGAAGAGCTTTCCAGGATGGGCGGAAAGCGGCTGTGAGACGCCGAGCATGGAGGGGTCCTCGATGCCGGCATGGCAGGTGGTGCAGCGGTCGATTCGTTTCAGGTCGGGCAGGAAGACCTGCGCAATCTGAGTCGGCACGGCGCGAGCCGCGGCGCGCGCGGTGTCCGTGGTCGCGCGCTCGGTGAGCGCCTGGCGGTAGGCCGACTGGTGAGCGCGCCAGTCACCCTTGAGGTTCTCCTCGAATGCCGAGAGCATCAGCAGGGCCAGGCAGCCCAGCGAGGAGACCAGCAGAACGAGCTTGAGCCGTGTCAGCGTCGCGGTTTCCATGGTCGTCTCAGTGGCGAGGCCACATGCTGGGCCACCAGTAGAAGTCCCAGTTCGGTCCCCGGTGCACGGTCGCGAAGTAGGTCAGGATCGCGAACGAGACGAGGAAGCAAGTGAAGAGCGCGATGGCTCCCAGGCGAGTCGAGCGGGTCAACTGCACGGTCGCGATCGACCAGAGCGCAAAGACGGCCACGATGACCGTCCCCGGGTTCAGAATCGTGATCGCCAGCTGCGGGATCTCCGGGTACCAGTTGCGGAGCCATCCGAAGCGCACGGTGAACCAGAGCTGCAGAACCGTCCAGGCGACGGCGAAGAGAGCGCTGGCGACGGCGACCGTGCGTCCGCGACGGCCGCTGAACCAGACGCCCGCATCTTCGCGTTCGCGGTCCAGATACGGGATCAGCCCCAGGCCCAACACGACGATGCCCGGGATGCCGACGCCGCCCATGAAGGCCGAGTAGCTGACCAGCTCCTGAAGCCCCAGGAAGTACCAGGGCGCCTTGGCGGGGTTCTCCGGCACCGTCGGGGCGGCCAGCTCCTTGAGCGGCGCGTCGAAGAGATAGCCGAGCACCAGTGAGGCGGCCACCGTGAGCATCGAGAGCGCGGCAATGGCGTAGAGCGCGCCCGGGTAGGCCGGAACGGCGTCTTCCATCTCCGCCCCCACGTGCGGGCTCTGGCCCTTGACCACGGCCATCAAGCCCCAGCTCCTGGTCGATGCGGGCAGCTCCTTGACGCTGACCGGCGGCGGGACCGCCGGCACCGGCTTCTCGGGGCGCGCCAGGCCGCCGTCCTTGCGGACCCGCCACATGTGGGCCCCGAGCACGATGCAGGTCGCCAGCGGCAGGACCATCACGTGAAGCACGTAGAAGCGGATCAACGCCTCCTGGCCGACGTAGTGGGCCCCCAGCAGGAGCTCCTTTTGCATGCCTCCGACGTCCAGCCAGGAAGTCACACCCAGTGCATCCGTCAACTCCCTTGGCGACTGGGCGATGTTGGCGCCGATCGTGATGGCCCAGTAGGCGAGCTGATCCCACGGGAGCAGATAGCCCGTGAAGCTCATGCCGAGCGTGAGCACGAACAGCACCATCCCGATCAGCCAGTTGAACTGGCGCGGCGCCTTGTAGGCCGAGGTGTAGAAGACGCGCGCCATGTGGAGGATGACGAAGGCCACCATCGCGTGCGCGGCCCAGCGGTGGATGTTCCTCATGAAGCGGCCCGTCGGCACCACGAACACGATGTCCTTCACCGAGTCGTAGGCCTCTGCCACCGAGGGCTTGTAGTAGACCATCAGCAGGATGCCGGTGACACAGAGCAGCCCGAAGAGCACCCCCGTCACGATGCCCAGCCCGCAGGTCGCCCAGAACTTGAGCGAGTCGACGTGGATGTGGGCGGGCAACACATGAAGGAAGAAGTTGCTGACGACCGTCTGCGACTTGGTCCGGTCGGAGGTCGGCGGACCGTGCCTCACGATCGAGTCGTAGAGCGACCGCGGGACGTCCAGCAGGTTTGCCAGGAACGTCGACATCCCGCCGGGCCTGGGTGCCTCGGAAGCGGGAGCGGATTGGGTGTCGAGTGGGGTCATCCTTTGCCTCCGCTGCTCAGACCTTCAGGCGGGTCGCCGGGTCCACGGCGGTCATCGTGTCGCAGACGAGCTGCCCGTCGGGCGCCAAGCTCAGCGCCAGTCGCCCCAGCGCCTTCGGGGCCGGGCCGCCGAGGACCTTGCCCTCTTTGGAGAAGACGCTGCCGTGGCAGGGGCACCGGAACTCCCCGCTCTTCTCCTTGCCCGCGATGCAGCCCAGGTGCGTGCAGACCGTCGAGAGCGCGTAGAGCCCGCCCTCGTCGTGCACGACCCAGAGCTTCTGCTCCGGCAGGTGGGTCTGCGATCCCGGCCGGAACGCGTCCGGTGGACCCAGCTTGACCTTCGAGTTTGATTCCGGGAACACGGCGGGCATCGGCAGCCGCAGGGCGCCGATGGCGGCGGCGAAGAAGGCCGCAACTGCCGACCAGACGGCCGCGAGGCCGAGGAAGTCGCGTCGGGGAATGGGCTCTGGCTCTAGTCTTCCTGGCATCGAGGGCTCTCCCGGTAGAGGAACCGTTCCATCGTGATGACATCCGCCGGGCACCGGTTGGCGCACAGACTGCAGCGGATGCAGCAGGTCTCGTCCTTGAGGATTGCGGTGGCGCCGGCAAGCGCGGGGTCGCGGAGGGCCGCATCGGCCTCGAGGCCCGCCGACAGCTCGGCCAGCGGCGTGAGGCGCAAGCACTTCTCGGGGCAGACGTCGACACATCCGCCACAGAGGACGCACTTCTCGCCGTCGAAGATCGTGTTGACCCCGCAGTCCAGGCAGCGGGCTGCCTCCCGCACCGCCAGCTCCTGGGCCAGGGACCGTTCCACGAGGGCGGCCATGTCATGCAGGCGCTCTTCGGGCGGCGTGGCCGGAAGCTCCACGCGCGGCGTCTTCTCGTACCCCTCTTCGCGGCCGTAGCGGGGCACGGGGAAGTGGAGCTCGAGCGCGTCGTGGCCGATGACCCGGTCGGTCACCTGGGTGTAGATCGCCCGGGCCACGGCCTTGCCGCTGGCCACGGCGTGGATGAGGAGCTTGGGGCCGTAGGCGAGGTCGCCGGCCACGTAGAGGTCGCGAGCGCTGGTGCGGCCGGTCTCGGGGTCGCAGACGATCGTGCCGTTGGGGCGCAGCTGCAGGCCGTCGCGCGCGGCGTCGACGAACGAAAGGTCGAAGGTCTGGCCGATGGCGATCAGCACCGTATCGCACGGGATCTCCGTGAGTTCCGTCTCGTCGAAGAGCGGGGAGAAGCGGCGGTTCTCGTCGAAGACTCGCGTGCACTTCTGGAAGAGGACCGCGCGCGCGCG
This sequence comes from Candidatus Wallbacteria bacterium, assembly GCA_016190005.1. Taxonomy (GTDB): domain Bacteria; phylum Muiribacteriota; class UBA6191; order JACPRK01; family JACPRK01; genus JACPRK01. The sequence goes on from JACPRK010000132.1 coordinate 21,174, forward strand.
GCCGGACGGGTCTTTCAGGATCTCCTTGGGCCCCAAGCTGTTCCTGCGCTGGATGCCCTCCTCATCGCCTTCCATGATCTCCACGTCGTCGGCCGGCATCTCCTCGAGCGACTCGAGCGAGCAGAGGTGCACCTGCGTCACTCCGCTGGAGCGCCGGGCCGTGCGGGCCGCGTCGATGCTGGTCTGGCGAACCACCGTGCGGCCGACGTCGTAGGCGACGTTTCCTCCGCCGATCACGACGATGCGCGAACCGAGCGCAGGGGCCTTGCCGAGCGATACGTCCCTCAGGAACTCCACGCCGCCCAGCACTCCCTCGGCGTCGGAGCCGGGGCACGGGGCCCGGCGGCTCCTTTTCATTCCAACTGCGATGACGACGGCGTCATGACGCTCGCGGAGCTCGGGAAGGCTTACGTCTTTGCCCACGGTGCATCCAGTGACGCCTTTGACTCCCAGGGAGGTGATGACCTCGACCTCGGCCTGGACGACGCGGCGAGGCAGCCGGTACTCGGGGATGCCGACCATCAGCATGCCGCCCAGGAAGCTCTCCAGCTCGTAGACGGTGACATCGAAGCCGAGGATCGCCAGGTCGTGAGCGGCGGCCAGGCCGGCCGGCCCGCTGCCGATGATCCCCACGCTCTTGCCGGAGACCTTCGGCACGTCTCCCGCGGCCAGCGCCTGCAGCATCGGCAGGAGCTCCTCGCGGTCCTGGCAGTGACGGTCGCCAAACTGCACGGCGGCGGCGGCCAGGTAGTCGTGGAGCCCACGCCCGCCCTCGGGGCGCCCTTCCGGGCCGAACTTCTCGCAGACGAAGCGCTTCAGCGCGCGGATCGAGACCGGCCGGTCGTAGTCGCCGCGGCGACAGCTCTGCTCGCACGGTGCGCCGCAGACGCGGCCGCAGATGGAGGCCAACGGGTTTGGGCCCCTGGCGATGCGATAGGCGCGTTCGAAGTCGCCATCGGCGATCGCGCGGACGTAGCCGCGGGCGTCGGTGTGAACGGGGCAGGCAGCCTGACAGCGGATCTGCTCGCGCCAGTAGGCGCCGTCGGCCAGCCGGGCGCTGCGAAGCATCGGGAGACGGGAGTGGTCGTCGCGCACGCGTGGCCGTTCGCAAGCGTCGTACCAGACCGGTGCGAAATGTGCCCCAGGGCACGTTTCTGGGGTAGGGCCGATAGCCGAGATCGGCCTTGGCAGCGAGTACACAATCACTCACTCATTTTGTGCGGTCCGGGGACTTCAGCCACGGCCCTTGGGGTTCCGATCTGGCTCCGGTGACCGCAGTCCCGGATGACGCAGTGCGGCATGAGCCCGCGGGTGTGCTCTCCGGGAGCGCGCGGCTGTGTCGTGTACCCTCCGGGGTCACGGCGGGCGGCTAGCTCGGGGGGCGATTCATGCCGGAAGGCCCGGGTGTCGAAGATCCGTACGGCATGATCGCGCGCGCGCCGATGGCTCGGCATTCACTCCCGCCGGCCGGCCTCTTTCTGGCCGTGACCGCCGTCGCGGCGTGCGCCGTCTGGGCCCAGGTGAACCAGCCGCCGACGGCAGTGGCTGGCTCCGACCGATCGGTTGCCACAGGCACGTCCGTGCTGCTCGACGGCCGCGCCAGCTTCGATCCTGAGGGGCAGCCGCTCGCCTACCGGTGGCGGTTCGCCGGCTTGCCGGGCTCGAGCCGGGCCGTGCTCTTCGGAGCCGAGACGCCACTGGCGTCCTTCACGACCGATGTGGCGGGCGACTACTTCGTCGAGCTCACCGTGGAGGACGGCGCGCAGTCGGCATCCGACGCGGTTCGGGTCCGCGCTGCGGGACAGACCGCCGTCCAGCGGCCCGTGGCCATCGCACGCGGACCCGCGACCGTGAATGCGGGCGAGAGGGTCACCATTGACGGCACCGGCAGCACCTCTCCCTCCGGAGTGGCGCTCACGTACGCGTGGACGCGCGTGTTCGGCAACGCCGTCGAGCTGGGTGGCGCCGACAGGTCGCGGGTCAGTTTTCGGTCGTTCGACCCCGGCTTCGTCACCTTGCAGCTGGTGGTCGGTGACGGCGCGGCCGCGAGCTTGCCCTCGTCGGCCACGGTGATCGTGCTCGACCGACCGCCGGCCGCGCCGGCCGTCGATGCAGGCGCGGACGTGACGGGGATTGCCGGCCGCAGGGTGACCCTCTCGGGGCGGTTCCTGGCGCCCAAGGGGGCAGGCAGCGTGAGCTTGCGCTGGACCTATGAAAGCGGCCCTGTCTCCGAGCTCGCCTTGACCGACCGCCATACCGCCAACCCGAGCTTCGTCCCACCAGTGGCCGGCTTTTACAGCTTGAGGTTCTCTGCCGCCGACGGCCAGTCCTCCGACGAGGACCGCCTCACGGTCCAGGTTCTCTCGGCGACACCGCCCGCCGCTTCGTCGGGCGGCTGCCGCCTGGGCCGCCGCGGGCAGTCCGCGGCTTGGAGCTGGCTCCTGATGGGTCTGCCGTTCGCGTGGATCTGGCGAACACGCCGCAGGGGTCCTGCCGCCCGGGTGCGTTGACAGTCCGGTGACGCGCGCTTATATTTCGCTCGAGAGCAGCCGGCCGCAATGGGCATCCTCGACAGGGCGAAACGCATTCTGAAGAGCCAGCTTCACGACAAGGTGGACAGGCTTCGCTTTCCCGGCGGCGACGACCCGCTCTCCGACGACGGCGCGACCATGGACGACGAGGCCTGGTATCAGGCGGCCAAGGCCCGCCAAGCGCAGGAAGCCCGCCAGCGCGCGGGACACCACCGCGCCGCGCCCGCGGCCGCCGGCCCGCCTGACGAGATCGCGCGCGCCTACGCCAACCTCGACTGCCCTGCCGGCTCCGACCTCAAGACGGTCCGCGAAGCCTGGAAGCGGCTCATGAAGAAGTACCACCCCGACCGCTACGCCAACGAGCCCAAGAAGCGCGAGTCCGCCACCAAGCTCACCGCGCTCCTGAACGAGTCCTACCAGAAGCTCGAGACCCACCTGAAGCGCCCCAAGTAGAAGACCGGAAAACCGGGGACACACGACCTATTTTAAAAAAATAGGTCGTGTGTCCCCGGTTTTCCGGTTTTCTCTGGATGATAAGATGGCGACTGCCTATGCCAGCCGCAGCCCGCTTGCCCGACGCGCCGTCGATCTCGGCCTTCTTTCCTTGCTACAACGACGGGGGCACTATCGCCAGCATGGTCGCACTGATGGACTTGACGCTCCGGCAGGTCACGGACGACTACGAGATCATCGTCGTCGACGACGGCTCCACCGACCACGCGCGGGCGTTGCTCGATGAGCTGACGCGGCTCTACCCGAAGCTGCGACTGGTCTGCCACGAGAAGAACCGCGGCTACGGCGGCGCGCTCCGCAGCGGGTTCGCCAGCGCGACCAAGGAGCTGGTCTTCTACACCGACGGCGACATGCAGTACGACGTCACGGAGATGCGGGACCTGTTGCGCGAGTTCGGGCCCCAGATCGACGTGGTGAACGGCTACAAGATCGAGCGTCACGACCCGTTCCACCGCATCGTGATCGGCCGCATTTACCACCACCTGATGAAGCTGGCTTTCGGGTTCGGCCTGCGCGACGTCGACTGCGACTTTCGGCTCATCCGCCGCAGCGTCATGGAGCGCATCCACCTCGAGTACGACAGCGGCATCATCTGCGTGGAGATGATCAAGAAGCTCCACGACCTTCCCGCCCGGTTCGCGGAGGTGCCCGTGCACCACTTCCACCGTGCCTACGGCCGCTCGCAGTTCTTCAACTTCAAACGCCTCTTCACGGTCGCCGTGAACCTGGTTGGGCTCTGGTGGAAGCTGGTGGTGCGCAAGGATCACCTTTCCACCCAGGGCGCCGCAGGTTCCGAGCGCAGGCCGTAAGCGGCAGCCTCCCGTGGAGCGCCGCGAGTACGACACCATCCGGGAGGTCGAGGACTCCCACTGGTGGTACCAGGGGCTCTGGGAGCTGACCCAGCGCTGGCTGGCGTCGGCCGTCCCGGCCGCCAGCGGCTGCCGGCTGCTGGACGCCGGCTGCGGGACGGGCGGTTTGATGTCGCGGCTTCTACCTGGCTACCCGGGGACGGTGGGGCTCGACCTCTCCGAGGACGCCATCCGCCATTGCCGCCAACGTGGGCTCCCAGTCGTCGCAAGGGCCAGCGTCGAGAAGCTCCCCTTCCCGCCCGGGCGCTTCGACGCCATCGTCAGCAACGACGTGCTCTATCACCGCACTGCCCACGAGGCGCCAGCCTTGGAGGAGTTCCACCGCGTCCTGAAGCCGGGCGGCGCGCTTCTGATGAACCTGCCCGCGCTGGAGAGCATGCGCGGAACGCATGACGTCGTCGTCCACACGCGGCGGCGCTTCGCAAGACCCCAGCTCGTCACGTTGCTCTCGTCGGCCGGCTTCGAGCCCGTGCGCGTCACATACCGCAACTGCTTTCTCTTCCCCATCGCCTGGCTGGTCCGCAAGCTGCGTCGCCCCGTGCCGGGCGAAGTCCCCGAGAAGAGCGACGTCGAGCTTCCATCTCCCTTGGTCAATCAAACCTTGCTCGCCGTCCTGCGGGTCGAAAACCTGCTGCTCGACAGCCTCGACCTGCCATTCGGCCTCTCCCTCTACTGCCTGGCGCGCAAGCGCTGATGCGGGGAGGGGCGACTTGCTTTGCCCGGCGCTCCCGCGGCGCGGGTCACCATTGAATCCCCACCACATTGTCTATAGAGTCAGCCCCGCTCACCATGGACCTTGCAGACCATTTTCGCGGCACGCGTTGCCTCATCACCGGCGGGCTCGGCTTCATCGGCTCCCATCTTGCCGCGCGCCTCTCGGGCTTCGGCGCCTGGGTCACGGTCGTCGACAGCCTGATCGAGGGCTACGGCGGCAACCTCTTCAACGTCGAAGCCATCAAGGACCGCATCCGGATCAACATCAGCGACGTCCGCGATCAATCCAGCACCAACTGGCTCGTCCGCAACCAGGACTACCTGTTCAACCTCGCGGGCACTCTCAGCCACATCGACAGCATGACCGACCCATTCACGGACCTGGAGATCAACTGCCGCAGCCAGCTCTCCATCCTGGAGTCCTGCCGCAAGTTCAACCCGACGGTCAAGGTCGTCTTCAGCGGCACCCGAGGCGAGTACGGACGCGCCCAGTACCTGCCGGTGGATGAAAAGCATCCGTTGTGTCCGACGGACACAAACGGCATCAACAACATGGCGGGCGAGCTCTATCACATCCTCTACAACAACGTCTATGGCATCCGCGCCGTCTCGCTCAGGCTCACCAACGTCTACGGGCCTCACCACCAGATGCGCCACTCGCGCCAGGGTTACCTCAACTGGTTTGTCCGGCTCGCCATCGACGGCCAGGACGTCCCGATCTACGGGGAGGGCGAGCAGCTGCGCGACTTCAACTACGTCGACGACGTCGTCGAGGCTCTGCTTGTGGCCGGCGCCGAGCCCGCCACGGACGGCGAGATCTACAACCTGGGCAGCGGCAAGCCGGTGAGCGTCGGCGATAGCGCCCGCGCCGTGCTGGAAGCTGCGGGCACCGGCCGTCTCAAGCAGATCGCCTTCCCCGAGGAGAAGAAGAAGATCGAGATCGGCGACTACTACGCCGACTTCTCCAAGTTCACCCAGGCCACCGGCTGGCAGCCGAAGGTCGAGTTCGCCGACGGCCTGCGGCGCACGGTCCACTTCTACCGCAAGCACAAGGAGCACTACTGGTGACCGACGCGCCGCAGATCCCACAGAGCGATCTCAGGCGCCAGTACCGGGAGATCGCCGACGAGATCCGTGTTGCCGTCGAGCGCGTCTTCTCGAGCGGCTGGTTCATCCTGGGTCCGGAGCTCGAGGCGTTCGAGAGCGAGTTCGCCGCCTACCACGGCGCCGCGCACGGCATCGGCGTGGGCAACGGGACGGACGCGATCCACCTGGCGCTGCGCGCCCTCGACATCGGGCCCGGCGACGAGGTCATCGTGCCCGACAACACGGCGTTTCCGACCGCCACGGCCGTCACCGCTGCCGGCGCCACGCCAGTCTTCGCCGACGTCGATCCCGTCACCGCCAACCTCGACTGCCAGTCCGTCGAGGCGCGCATCACGGGGCGCACACGCGCCGTCATTCCCGTCCACCTGTACGGGTTCCCCGCCGACCTCGACCCGCTCCTGGCGCTCTGTTCGAAGCGGAGGCTGGCGATGGTCGAGGACGCCTGTCAGGCCCACGGAACCCGCTACAAGAGCCGCCCCGTTGGCACCTTCGGCGCGATGGGGTGTTTCAGCTTCTACCCGTCCAAGAACCTGGGCGCCTATGGCGACGCCGGTCTGGTCGTCACCAATGACGCCGCGCTGGCGCAGCGACTCCGCCACCTGCGCAACTACGGCCAGACCCGCCGTTACTATCACGCCACTACGGGGTTCAACAGCCGGCTCGATGAGCTTCAGGCCGCCATGCTGCGCGTGAAGCTGACGCGCCTGGACGACTGGATCGGCAAGCGGCGCACGCTCGCCTGCAGGTACCACGGCGCCCTCCAAGGAGTGCCGGCAGAGCTTCCGGAAATGCCCGCATACGGCGTCCACACCTATCACCAGCTCGTGGTCCGCTGCCCACGCCGTGACGAGCTCGTCGCTCATCTGGCGTCCCGGGGCATCCAGGCTCTCATCCACTACCCCGTGCCGCTGCACCTGCAGGAGGCCTTCGCCGAGCGTGGTTTGAAGTCGGGCGACTTCCCGGTCTCCGAGCGGCTGGCGGGCCAGATTCTGTCGGTGCCCCTTTTCCCGGAGCTGACAGTAGAGGAGCTCGAGAGGGTCGCTTCAGCCATCCGGGACTTCTACTCCCGGTCGTGAAGCTCGTCATCCATCTCCGTGGGTCGTTCGAGGAGGCCGCGCTGCCTTCGACGCCGGGCGGCCGCCCCGGACGCAACCAGAGGCCTGGGCGCTTGGTCGCGGGACGCCGCGATTCGACTCCGCATTTGCTCCGAGCCGAAGCTATCGCCCGGCGAGAGCTAGCGAACAAGTCCACTGCCAGGTTCCTGCGTCGCCTTCCCCTCTTCACCTGGGCCGCGCTGACGCTCGCCGGCTCCTCGGCCTTCGCCGGGACACTCGACGGGCGGGTCGTGCTGCTCGATCCGGGTCACGGTGGCAGCGCTTCCGGCATGGTGGCACCCGGGCAGAAGCGCGAGGCCGACATGAACCTGGCCGTCGCGCGAGCCCTGGCGCGAATGCTGAAGCAGGACGGCGCTACGGTTGTGATGACGCGAGTCGGGGACGGCGACCTGCTGGCACAGCCCTCCCCCCTCAAGGAGGAGCTGCGCGCACGGGCCGTGCTCGCCGAGCGCGCCGACGCGGACCTCTTCGTCAGTCTCCACCACAACGCCACACCCGATGCGAAGTCCCCGCGGGACCTCTTGCGGCGCAATCGAAGCGAGGTCTACTTCAAGATGGAGGACCCGGCCAGCGGCGAGCTGGGCGCGCTGTTGCTGGCACGCATGCGGCCGCTGACCCGTTCGCCCAGGAATCAGCTTTTCCCGTCGAACTTCGCGGTGCTACGTAACAACACGCGTCCGGCCGTACTGGGCGAGCCGTTCTACCTCTCCATCGCGCTCTTCGAGCGCTATGCGCTCAACCCGCGGTTTCCAGCGGCGCACGCCCGGCTCTATCGGCGGGCCATCGAGAGCTTCCTCACTGCCGAGCGGCCCGAGCTCGAGCTCACGGCGCCCTATCCGGGCGAGATCCTGACCGGAAGGGACCTCGTCGTGAGAGGGCGGGTCCTTGGATGCGGTCCGGGGGCAACGGCCGACGTCTGGCTCGACGGTAGGAGAGCGATCGCGGGGGGCGCGCTGGCTCCTGACGGCGAGCTTCGAGCGGTGGTGCCGCTTCCTGCGGCTGGCTCCCACGTCGTGCGCGTGGTCTGCACGGATTCGCGGGGGCGATCCTCTGCGGCCCAGGCGCGATCCGTCACCCTGAGTGCACCTGCTTCGACGCTGCACGTGTCGGCGGGGCCGCCGCCGGGCGCCGTCCCGGGCGCCACCGTGCTGCTGCGCGTCGAGGCGCGAGATCGGTTTGGGCGGACGGTGATCGACGGGACGATGATCCGCGAGCGTTCCTCGGGCGTCTCCCGGCCGACGACCGCCGGCGGGGTCGCTTTCGCGTTACCGTCTCCCTTGGCCCAGGGCGTGCGCTTCGAGAGCGGGCGCGCCGTGTCGCCGCCCCTGCAGACTGGAGCGAAGGCTGACCCGCGCTGGCTCTGGGGCGCCGCCCTCGATCTGACGACGGGCCGCCCGCTCTCCTCGCTGCGCCTTCACGGCGCGACCGCCACGATCTACTCGACGGACGACGGGCTCTACGCCGCCCGCGCCGGCACAGGGGGGCTCCTGGCGGAAGCGCCGGGATATGTGACGCAGCGCGTCAGCCTCCCGGCCTCGTCCCCGCTGACCCTGGCGCTCACGCCCGTTCTGGGTGGCGCGCTCAGGGGCCTCTCGGTCGGGCTCGACTTCTCGGCGGCAGGGGCGTCCGCAGGCCTGGAGCCTGCGCTCGCAACGGCGCTGACGGCTGCGGGCTGCCGGGTCCGACCGCGCTCCGATCCGGACGTCACGGAGCGCGTGCGCGCTTCCAACGCGCAAGCCGACGACCTCTACCTGGCGGTCAGGTCATCGAAGGAGCCTGTGTCGTCGCTCCAGCACTATGCCGCGAGTCCCAGGGGGAAGGCGCTTGCGGTGGCCGTCGCCGGGCTGCTCTCCTCCGGCGCCAAGCCGGTCGAGTCCGGCGAGTACGTCCTGAGCAATACCGGCGGAACCGCCGTGCTCTTGAACCTCTCTGCGGCCGACGCCGCCAACCCATCCGGCACTGCGATCGCCATTGCTCGCGGCCTCGCCGACGCTCTCCGGGCGGCCGGGAAGGCGCCCGCTGATCCGCCCGGAAAA
>JACPRK010000127.1 GCA_016190005.1 Candidatus Wallbacteria bacterium
GCAGATGCTCCGCCAAGCGGTCCAAATCACAGGAACCCGAGCAGGGAACTCAAACGGAAGCCAATGACCTCACAGGCGCGCGAGGCCACCGCTCCCGGGAAACCACAAGTCCACTCCCGATTACTTCACAGCCTCTCAGGCGTCAGGCCTCGAGTCTTGAGCCTCGAGCCTCGAGCCTCAGGTTGCGCGGCGCATCAGGTCGGCGAGGCGGGAGTTTCGGCGCTGGATGCGGTTGTTGCGGACGGCCAGCGTTAGGGCGCGGCGCGTGCCGACGATGACCACGAGCTTGCGGGCGCGCGTGACGGCGGTATAGAGCAGGTTCCGCTGGAGCATTACGTAGTGCTGCTCGGTGAGAGGCAGGATGACGGCGGGGTACTCACTGCCCTGGCTCTTGTGGACGGTGACGGCGTAGGCCAGCTGCAGCTGCCCGCGCTCCAGGGCCGAGTAGCGGACGAGCCTGCCGTCGAAGTCGACCTCGAGCTCGTCGGTCCGCTGATCCCGCGCCGTGACGACGCCGGCGTCCCCGTTGAAGACTTCCTTGTTGTAGTTGTTGACGATCTGCATCACGCGGTCGCCCGGCGAAGGCTGGCCGTGGACGGGCATCTTGAGCTCCTGCTGAACCATCCTGTTCAAGCTGGCGGTGCCGGCGTCGCCCTTGTGCATCGGGGTGAGGATCTGGATCTCGCGGAGCGGGTCGAAGCCGTAGGCGCGCGGGATCTGGTAGCAGTAGAGGTCGATGACGGTCCTGGCGATCTCGTCGGGGGCCTGGCGCTCGATCATGAAGAAGTCCTGGCCGCCCTCGGCGTTCTTGGCGCGCTGCAGGACCGGGATCTTGCCCTCGTTGATCATGTGGGCGTTGACGTGGATGGCGCTGGTCTCCTGCTGGCGGAAGACCTGCCGCAGGGTGACCGTCGGGATCGCGCAGCTTGCGATCAGGTCTCGCAGGACGCTGCCAGGACCGACGGCGGGCAGCTGATCGACATCCCCCATCAGGACGAGGTAGGTGTCGGGCTTGAGCGCCTGCACCAGGGCGTAGGCCAGCAGCATGTCCAGCATCGAGGCCTCGTCGACCACCACGCAGCGAGCCTCGAGCGGGTTGTTCTTGCCGTGCACGAACTCCTGGTTCTTCGGATCGAACTTGAGCATCCGGTGGATGGTCGCCGCGGGGCGGCCGGAGGCCTCCTCCATGCGCTTGGCGGCGCGGCCCGTCGGCGCCGCCAGAAGTGTCGAAAGACCTTTCGTGTCGACCAGCTTCATCAACGCCTTGAGAAGGGTCGTCTTGCCCGTGCCCGGCCCGCCGGTGATGATGAGGATTCGGCCGGTGGCCAGCTGGCAGAGCCCCTCGAGCTGCAGCGGGTCCAGCTCGAAGCCCTGCTCGCGCTCGAAGGCGCTCGCCGCGTCGACGATCTCGTCGCGACCAAACTCCGAAGGCCGCAAGCCCATCCCCTGCAGCAGCCGGGCGGTCTCGCGCTCGGCCTCGTGGTACAGGGGCAGATAGACGTCGGGGGCGTCCAGCTCGCCCTCCGCGATCAGGTCGGCCCGGTCGACGAGTGCCCGCAGCGCGGACTCGGCTGCGTCCGGAGGGATTCCGTAGAGCGAGCCGGCTTCCGAGACAAGCTCGGCACCGGGGCGGAACAGGTGGCCGTGCTTCGAAGCCTCGTCGAGCAGGTGCTTGTGTGCGGCCTGGGCGCGCGCGGGGGCGTCTAGCGGCATCCCCATCTTCTGGGCGATGGCGTCGGCCGTGCGGAAGCCGATCCCGGAGACTTCTCGGACCATTCGAAACGGATCGGACCCGACAACCGAGACGGTCTCGGGCCCGTAGAACTCCCGGATGCTGTTGGCGAGCGCGCCCATGATCCCGTTGGAGGCCAGGAAGAGCATGATCTCCCGATCCTCGCGGTTGGAATCCCAGAGGCGCCGCAGCTCCTCGGCGCGCCTGCGACCCAGCCCCTGCACCTCCAGGAGCCGATCGGGCTCTCGCTCGAGGACCTCGAGCGCTCGATCGCCGAAATGGCCGATGATGCGCTCGGCCATGCGCTCGCGGATACCGGGAACAGCGCCGCTGGCCAGGTAGCGGCGAAGCCCGTCCACTGTGCTGGGGGGCGTGACGTGGTAGCGATCGAAGCGAAACTGACGCCCGTACCTGGGGTCGAGAACCCAGCGTCCCCAGAGCCGCATGTGCTGCCCCAGCCGCGGCACGGGTACTCGGCCGACGATCGTGACTCGCTCCTCGGCGCCGTCGGGCAACAGCTTCCCCACGAGGAAGTTGGTGACATCGTGCGTGTAGGTCAGCGCCTCCAGCACGCCCTCGATCATCTCGTCAGACGTGCCCGCCAGCTCGAGCTGAGAGGACATGACCGCCATGCTACGACTCCCGGCGACGATTCAGAAGGAGCCGTTGGCGAGCCCCCAGGGCGACAGACAAAGTTGGCCAAAAGCGGGTACAGCCACCGGAAGCCCGGCCAACCGACCGGACGACTGCCAGATTTCAAACGGGCTTCCGGAGCCAGTCCCGGTCTTCCGCCTCCGGGCTCGCGACTTTGCCGAGACCCTGGGCGAGCCCCCTACTCACTACTCGCTACTCGCTACCAGCCCTAGAACCGGCGCACGTACTGCGCGCGCAGCTCGGAGGCGTCCTGGCGGAGGATCGGCACGGTGCCGGCGAGGCGCGTCGGGTTCTCGAAGGCGAAGTCGATCGCACGCAGCCGCAAAGATAGATCACTCGCGTCGTCGAGGGCGCGGCTGACACCGGCTGTCCACACCGTGAACCGGTCGCGGCTCGTGTCGAAAAGAGATGAGTGACTGCCGACGTCGTCCATTCCGAGGGCGAGCGTGGTGCGATCGTCGAACGGCTTCGCCCAGAGGCCCAGCTTCCAGTCGCGCAGGCCGTTGATCTCGTTCTTCTGCGCAGTGATGCCGCCGGAGAAACTGTCGAGAGCCTGGAGAACGTCTTCGAGCGGGCTGGCCTGGGCTCCCCGGAACTGCAGATCGTGGTCGATGGAGAATCCGCGAAAGTCCTCCTCCTGGAAGATCGCGGCGCCCGAGATGCCCAGGCGACGCCCCATCTTGAAGTCGAGCGTCGTCAGATAACCGCGGGTCCGGCTGTTGTTGTTGAAGCCGGTGGGAACCCGGTTGTCGTAGTCGCTGAACTCGAAGCCGTAGCGGAGGCGATCGCCCAGGGACCCGCGCGCGAACAGACCGACGTGAAACGGACGGTATCCGCCGGCGTCAGCCTCGCGCTTGATGTAGTAGTAGCCCAGCTCGCCGCCGGCCGGCCCGGGGACGACCATCTGGAGCACCAGGTCATCGCCCAGGAGCGCCTCGTAGCGATTGCGGCGATAGGCACCCGTCAGATCGAGCCCCTGCACCCGGTCGACCAGCACCTGGCCGGCGCCGACGAACGTGTTGAAGCGCCCCAGCCGCGCCCGCTCGACGGGAGAGCCGAGCCGCCCCAGCTCCAGGTAGGCCTGGTAGAGACCGAGCCCGTCCTCCTCGCGTGCGTCGGGGCGGGCCACGAACTGCGCGTCGAGTCGGCCCTCCAGATGCGGGCTGGCGCGGAGCTCTGCCCCCAGGACCAAGTTGCCGCGCGAGGAGCCGGCGTCATTGGTGTATTCGGCCGCGCGCACCAGCCCGCCGGCGAACCGCACCTTCCGCCGATCGCACCGGATGAGCCGATCGACCTTCTCGGAGACGGCCTCCTTGCGCGGGCGATAGGCTGCAAGCGCACCCTGCAGGACCTTCGGCGATCCGCCCAGAAGACTCAGTTCCTCCCCAAACTCCTGAACCAACCGGCCGAGCTCCCCGACGTCCCCGGTGGTGAGCCGCGGAGCCGCCTCGGAGTCGAGTGTCTTCACGGCCTTGTCGAGCGCCTGCGCGAAGCGGTAGCGCGTGACGGGCCCCTCGCCGGCCACGCCCAGCTTCACGCCGGACGCCTCGAGCTTGCAGGCCAGCCGCCGCGTCCAGTGCCCGGCCGGAAGGTTCTTGAAGGCGTCCGAGGCTGCCGCACCTGTCGCCAGGAGAAGACAACCCAGGGCGATGTGGAGGAGCGCCCGCACACCCCTTTCCATCGGCATTCCGGCCCCCGCCAGTGACAAGGCGAGCCGAAGATCGGCTAGATTTGTCTCGAGCGCGGCTCAGTCGGGCTGCGGGCCCTGTCGCTCCCGCCCGCGGAAGCGATGCCGCTGGCGGCGCCTGCGGCCGTGAGTCCGCCCGTGGCTGCCGGAGGGTCCCCGCGTGCCGCGTGCCGGCTCGCCCTCGGGCGCGCCTCCCACGGCCGCCGGGGAATCGCCCTCACCGGACTCGGGTGCTCCGTCCGTCCGGCCTTCGTTTGCTGGCCTGGGCTGGTGCGGCCGGCCGCCCTCGAGCGCGGCCAAACGAGACTCCCACTCGGCAACGATGTCGGAGTACTCGCCCGTCGCCGCGTTACCGATCCGGAAGAGCGCCCAGGCGTCCTCGAAGTAGTCCTTGCGGACGAAGGCAGCCGTGGAGAACCGCCTTCCCCTCCCCTCCTTCACGAAGCGGCGCTGGGCCCGGAACATCTGGAGCATTCGCTCCATGTCACGCTTGCGAGTGGACATCAGGAGCGGTGAGCGCTCCCGCTCGGCATCGAGCCAGAGGTAGGGATCGGTGTCGCCGCCAGTCTGCCGGTGATAGATGGGGTAGAGCAACGCAGCCTGCAGAACGGCATCCGAGCTCGTACGGCGGCCGCCGGCCAGGCGATCGAGCGCCGAAAGGTAGCCGAACAACGCCTCGCGTGTATCCGGGATCGCCTCCGAGATACCGGGCATCAGCACCTGGAGAACGCCCGTCGCGTGGAGCATCTCGATGGCGCTGGCGGAGGCTCCACACGCGATGGTCTTGAGCAGCTCCTCGTGGACACGCGGGGGAGCGCTCTTGGTGAGGTCCGCCTTCACGTCGGCCATGGCCGTCTGGATCTCCGGCTCCAGGTCGAACCCGAGTCGCGTGGCGAACCTGAGCGCTCTCATGATGCGCACCGGGTCCTCGCGGAAGCGGATCTGCGGATCTCCGATGCAGCGGACGATCCGGCCCTCGATATCGTCGAGGCCGCCCACGTAGTCGATGATCTCGTGATTCTCGACGTCGTAGAACAGAGCGTTGAGCGTGAAGTCGCGCCGGCGAGCATCCTCCTCCGGGGAGCCGAACACATTGTCTTCGCGGATGAGCAGGTCCTCCCCCTCGGCGGCGTCTGACTCGGCGGCGCTGCCGCGGAAGGTGGATACCTCGATGAACTTGCCGCTGAAGAGGATGTGGGCGAGCCGGAAGCGGCGACCGATGATGCGGCAGTTACGGAAGAGGTCCCGCACCTCGCCGGGCCAAGCCGAGGTCGCCACGTCGAAGTCCTTCGGAGTGAAGCTCAGGAGCAGGTCGCGGACGCAACCTCCGACGAGATAGGCTAGAAAGCCGTGTCTCGTGAGCCGATGGATGACCTTGAGCGCATCGGGGTCGATGCGGTCATGAGGAATGAGTAGAGGGGTCTCGATGTTTTCGAGCGAGCCTGCTGCGACTTCCTGGACGTCTTCCACGGTCTACGAGGGAATTCTCGATCGCTGGAATGAAAAAATGGTGGGCCATATAGGAATCGAACCTATAACCTGCGGATTAAGAGTCCGTCGCTCTGCCAGTTGAGCTAATGGCCCACTCAACGCCGGAGTTTCCGGGGCAGCGATGGTATCACGCGGGTGGTTCCGAGTCAACCGTCAAGCTCGGAGCACTCCAACCGGGCGTTCGCCGGAGATCGCCCAAAAAATAGCCAAAGGGCTTGACAAATGTAGGAACTTGGGCTACCCTCCCGCCGACTTAGTGTATCTGCTTTTTTCGGCTTCCAGAGCCACGGAAAGGAGTCCTCGATGTTGACCCGAACTCAATTGCTGCCGGCCGGCTTGTGCGTGCTGCTGGCTGCTTCGTTGATCGCCCTGCCTGGCTGCGCAGGACGCAGCAAGAAGAAGGAGGCGAAGGTCGACAAGGCGCCGACCGTGACGGCGAAGTCATCCGACGAGGTCGCCGCCGAGCAGGCTGCCGGCGAGGCCGCTGCGGCCCCCGCCGAGGAAGCCGCTCCCGCCGAGGCCGCTCCCGAGACGTCGTCAGCCGATGCGCAGGACACCGCTGCGGCTCCCCAGGGTTCCGGCGCATACGACGAAGCCACTGCTCCGCAGCGGTTCGAGGATGCAGCCCCACAGCCCGAAGTGAGTGAGGCAGAGGCTCCCGCCGAAGAGGCACCGGCGCCGGTTCGCCGCTCTCGCCGGTCGCGGGCCAAGGCCTACCGCCCGGCCGTTGCTTCGGCCCCCGAGGAGACGGCTCCGGCCGGCCCCGAAGGCGGCGAAGAGGAGGCCTCCGCGGGCGGTCAGGCCTACACGGTGGTGCCCGGCGACAGCATCTACCGGATCGCCAAGACGCACAACGTGGCGGCCAAGAAGCTGATGGCTGCGAATCACATCACCGACCCCCGCAAGCTCAAGGTCGGACAGCGTCTGGTGATTCCCTAGTCTCGGGCGTCGCAGGCGACGCAACGTACTTTCAACGACGGGCCGGGGCCAGGCGCCTCGGCCCGTTTCTTTCGCAGGCAGGGGGGCGCTGGGCTTCAAGGCTGGCGAGCTCACGCGAAACCGCGAGCCCTCGAGCCGTCCAGCGGCCTGCCGCCTAGAGGGAAATGAGAGCAGAGGACTCGAACATTCGGTGGCAGGTAGGGCTGCTAGCCTGGGTCGTGATCGGGGCGAGCGCGGCGGCCGTGGGCTGCGGCGGCCGAGCGGGCGCTGCGGGGGGCGGAGCACGGGTCCAGACAAAGGGCGACGATGCGGCCGTGAAGGGGCGGGTAGCGTTCGACACGGGGTGGCGCAAGCATCTGTCGTCGCGATTCGAGCAGGCGCCGCCGGCGGCGTTCGTGGCGTCCGGGCCGACCTGGGAGGACTGGGAGCGTGCGGCGCTCTCCGGTTTGACGGTGACGCTCTCCGGCGGGCCGACGCCAGCCCGCACGGCGGTGAGGGCCGACGGCAGCTTCGAGCTGGGGCGATTGCGGCCAGGGAACTACCGTCTGCAGGTGAGCACGTCGAGCCGGGGGTCGGAAATCCGGGCGCTGACGACGATGCCGCTGCCGCTGGAGCGACGGGCACGGGCACGGGCGCAGCTGGTGCTAGCGGGCCAGGATCTGGCCGATCTGGACGAAGACGGCGATCGCCGAGAGGCAGTCGTGCGGGCGGCGATCGACTACCGGGCGCCGGGGATCGAGTACACCAGAACCATGGAGCCCGGGGGGCTGGTGAAGACGACGTACCCGGAAGACACGGTGGAGTACGGCACCCCCGGAGAGACCGTTCGGGTGTTCAACGCGGACGGGACCAAGGAAGAGAGGACGCCAGCGCGCCCGGGGCCGGCGCGCGCGCGGCCGCAGCTTCTGGAGGGTGAGATTCGCCCGCTGGTGGACCCGGGGAGCCAAGGGGGTCATGGCGTGCTCCGGATTTCTGCGAAGGTCGACCTCGAGGGTCAGGAGCGGCCGGTGAGTGTGCTGGCCAGCTTCTTCTCACCAGAGGGAAGCAAGCGGCTGGCGGAGCTGGCCGACGACGGCAGCGGGAGGGACCTGGAGCCCTCGGTTCCCGGGCATCAGGGCAGCGGCGATGCGAAGGCCGGAGATGGCGTCTTCACGCTTCTCATGCCGATTGACAGCCGAAGTTACTCGATGGTATACAACGGCGTCGTCGTGCTGACGGCCCTTGGCGAGTCCGGCGGAGCCGGGACGTCGACGGCGCTTTTCCTGTATGGGCCACCGGTGAGCTGGAAGCCCGCGCTGGAGGGGCGTCTGGCGGAAAAGCTGGGGGAAGTCGAGCTGGTGGCCCGGAGCGGCGGTCTCGTCGCGACGGTCGTGCTGAAGCAACCGCCGGTCCAGCCGTTTTCGGGAGCCGTGTTCGGCCCCGAGGGGCAGGAGGCGCCGCTGATAGCGGAGCCAGGCGGGCAGAGGTACACCAGCTCGGTCATCACGGGGAAGCTGGCCGGGTACGTTTTCGTGGCCTTGGCCGGCCCGGAAGGTGCGTATCAAGCGGGAGCCGTCATGGACGGGCTCGAGGGCAAGTCGAAGCGGCTTTTCCGCTAGCACGATCCGGGTTCTTTGACAGTCCAATAGCTGGAGCAAGCGAAGTCCTCGGACAGGCGCGCGGAGAGGTGGCTGAGTGGTCGAAAGCGCTCGCCTGGAGAGCGGGTATCGGGTCACAAGCTCGATCGTGGGTTCAAATCCCACCCTCTCCGCCATCTACCCCCTGGACTTCGGAGCAGTTCACGATGCGGAGAGATGGCAGAGCGGTCGAATGCGCACGACTCGAAATCGTGTAGGGGCCTAATCCGTCCCTCCTGGGTTCAAATCCCAGTCTCTCCGCCAGCTTTCAGGCCACGAGCGCGTGCTCGTGGGTGCGAAGGGCCCGCCGCGAGGCGGGCTTTTGTGCGTTCAGAGTTGCGCCAGCGACCGCACGATGCCGGAGCAATGCCTATGGCGCGACAGGCGCTGCCTACCCCGCCCTGGCGAATCCGTCACGTCCGCTGTAGTCTGAAAACGAGGCGGCTGCGGGACGGACAAACTCCGCCAGGTGCGCCCGCGGAGACAAAGTTCGATACAGAAGATGGCAGGGTCTTCGGGGCTTCCGAACTTCAGGGCGCTGTTCGAGGCGGCGCCCGGGCTGTACTTGGTGCTGGCGCCAGACCTGACGATCGTGGCGGCGAGCGACGCCTACCTGGCGGCGACGATGACCCGCAGGGAGGCGATCCTGGGACACGGGCTCTTCGAGGTCTTCCCCGACAACCCGGACGACCCCGCCGCCACGGGAAAGCGCAACTTACGGGCGTCGCTCGAACGGGTACTGGCCGAGCAAGTCGCCGACACGATGGCGGTCCAGAAGTACGACATCCGCCGCCCAGAGTCGGAGGGCGGCGGCTTCGAAGAGCGGTTCTGGAGCCCTCGCAACTCCCCTGTCCTGGACCCGTCGGGCAAGCTGATCTACATCGTTCACTGCGTCGAGGACGTCACGGAGTTCGTGCGCGTGCAGCGGCTCGGCACAGCCAGCCACCAGATGGCCGAAGAGCTTCGCGCCAAGAACGAGCGGATGGCGACGGAAGTCTACCTGCGCGCTCAGGAGGTGGCCGAGGCCAATCGAAAGCTGGTGCTGGCCAACGAGGATCTGGCGCGCAAGGAGCGCGAGGTCACGGGGCTCTACGAGCGGCTGAGGGAGCTGGACCGGCTCAAGACGGAGTTCTTCACCAATGTCAGCCACGAGCTTCGCACGCCGCTCACGCTGATCCTGGGACCGGTCGAGTCGCTGTCGCGCTCGGCGCGGTTGAACGCCGACGAGCTTGGGCAGCTCGAGCTCGTCGGGCGTAACGCCCGCACGCTGCTGGCGCACGTCAACGACCTGCTCGACGCGTCCAAGCTCGAGGCGAGCAGGATGAACCTGCGGTACGCCACAACCGATGTCTCTGAGCTCTGCAGACGAGTCGTCGGACAGTTCGACTCCGCGGCCCGCGAGCACGGAGTCCGGCTGCTGACGCGGGTGCCGGACCGGCTCGAAGCCGAGGTCGACCCGGAGAGGCTCCAGCGGGTCCTGCTCAACCTGCTCTCCAACGCCTTCAAGTTCACGCCGGACGGCGGCTCCGTGCGCTGCTCGCTCGAGGCCGGTCCGGACGGCAGGGAGCTTGGGCTGGAAGTGGCCGACAGCGGCCCGGGCATTCGCATCGAGGACCGGGAGGCCGTCTTCGAGCGGTTTCGGCAGCTCGACGGGAGCATGACGCGGCGCGCCGGCGGGACGGGGCTGGGACTGGCCATCGCCCGGGACCTGGTCGCCTTGCACGGCGGAAGGATCGCCGTCCTCGACGCCCTGGAGGGCGGTGCGTTGTTCCGGGTGATCTTGCCTCGAAGCGCGCCGGCAGGCACGCCGGTCCAAGAGGGTGGTGCCCTGCCGCCGATCGAGGCGCCTGAGGAGCTCATGCCAGGCGGCGTCTCCGAGGGGCCGCCGCCCGCCGGCGACGGCGACGACACCGCCGCGCGTCGAGGGGTGGTGCTGGTGGCGGAGGACAACGCAGACCTCAACCGCTACATCTGCTCCTGCCTGGCGCCGGAGTTCGATACGGTCGCAGCAACGGACGGAGCCCAGGCACTGGAGCTGGCGCTCGCGCGGCGGCCCGACTTGGTGCTGAGCGACATCATGATGCCGCGGATGGGCGGCGAGGATCTGCTCAGGGCGCTGCGCTCGACCCGGGAGATGGACGGCGTACCGGTCGTGCTGGTGACCGCCCGCGGCGACGACGAGCTGCGCGTGCGCCTGCTGCGCGGAGGCGCGAGCGATTACCTGACCAAGCCGTTTTCGACCGAGGAGCTGCGCGCCCGTGTCGGCAACCTGGTCGGCCGCCGCAGGGCCGAGCTGGAGATCCTCGCGCTCAACCGGTCGCTGGCCGAGCGGGCAGGTGAGCTCGAGTTCGCCAACCAGGAGCTGGATGCCTTCACGCGCTCGGTTTCGCACGACCTGCGATCGCCGCTGGCGGCGGTCGAATCGCTGGCGGGGCTGCTGACCTCTTTCCACTCGGAGCCCATGGACGACGAGGGCCGACAGATGCTCGAGCTGGTCCGCAAGACCGCCCGGGATGCGCAGGGATTGATCCGCGATCTGCTCGAGTTCTCCCGGATGAGCCGCTGCCACCTGGAGCGCCAGCCGATCGACCTTGGCGAGCTGGCGCGCGACGCCTTCGAGTCGCTATCGAAGCTGGCTCCCGAGCGACGCCTGAGGCTGGTCGCCGACGATATGCCGCTCGTGGCGGCCGACCGCGCGATGATGCGGCAGGTGATGCTGAATCTGATCTCCAACGCCATCAAGTTCACGAGTGCGCGACCCGAGGGTGTCATCGAGGTGCGAGGAGGGCTCGAGGGCGGCGAGGTCGTCTGCACGGTGACTGACAACGGCGCGGGTTTCGACATGCGGCATTCGGCGAAGCTCTTCAAACCGTTCGAACGCCTCCACTCCTCGCCGCAGTTCCCCGGGAACGGCGTCGGGCTGTCCATCGTGCAGCGAGTCATCCAGCGCCACGGCGGCCGGGTCTGGGCACAGGGGGCCAGCGGCGCGGGCGCCACCTTCGGCTTCGCGCTGCCGATCTCGGCGGCGGCGTGATCGGGGGCCGAGGTGCAGCCAGGCGCCGAAACCTCGGCATCGCAAGTGGCTCGCGCTCGGTCGAGGCGAGCGCCTGCGGTTCACGCCTCGCTGGCCAGGGTGAACCAGAAGGTCGCACCGCGATCCGGCTCCGACTCAGCCCAGACCCGGCTCTGAGCTCGCAGCGACTCAGCTTGGACAGCTCCAGGGCAGCCTTCAACGCCTGAGCGTAGGTCTGCGCAAACTCCAGGCTCCTGGACAGGCGAAGCAGCGACTGCAGGCGCCGCCGTCGGCGGTGGGGCGTGGACACCGAGTCGCAGGTCGCCCAGTTGCGCAGGATCGAGGAGCTCTTTGGTGTCCCGTCGCCTCAGCAGGAGTCGGTCGATCCTCGAAACAACAAGCTGGAGTCGGCCGGCATTGCCGACCGGGTCTCCGCCTCGTCCTCGAGCTGCGTCCATGTCTGGCGGGAGCGTGAAGTCGGTGGAACTTCTCCCATGGTACATCCAGCCGACGCTTTGCCACTCAAGTCCATCGCGCATGGCCCAGGCACACCGAAGAACAGCCCGGCCTCAATAGAGACCGGGCTGAAACCGAGCTACCTGCGCTCCAGCGCCTCAGAACCGGGTCAGCTTGAAGTCGATTCGAGCGACCGGCCCTTTGGCGGTGTAGTGGCCCAGCGTCAGATCGGGGTCGTCGAAGCCGCTGAAGTTGTAGCCTCCCGCGACGCGGACGTTTTCGATGACCTCGTAGCCGACCTCGACACCGTACCCCTCGAGTGTCTCGCCGGTGACGCCCTGATCGAGCCTGCGGCCTTCGACCGCGAAGTCGACCTTGGGCGCGACTTGGACGCCAACCCGCAAAGCATCGAGCTCACTCGTGACGGAGCTGAGGATGCCGCCGGACCTGTCCTCGGCGAACTTCTCGGCGTGCCGCAGGTCCACGAACAGGTCGTCCGTGGGCCGGACGTGGACGTCGAGGCTGAAGATGTCGGCCTCGGAGTCGAGGGGTACACCGGCCAGGGTGCTGAGCTCGTTGCGCTTGCGGTACTGGAAGAGGGCATCGAAGAGGTCGGTCCAGGTCGGGCGGTAAGCCCAGGCCAGGATCGTGTCGAGCCGTTCGCGAGCCCGGAAGAGCACACTGGCGGGGCCGTTGATGGGGGTGCTTTCGGTGTCCGTGAAGAGCACCTTGCCCATCAGGCTGTGGCCGTCGGTGACGTGGTAGCCGACGCCGAACTCCATCAGGGCTGCCGTGCCGGCCGAACCGAACCGGCGCTCCAGGCGCGCCGAAGCGTTCTTGTCCTGCTCGGGCGTGGTGTAGGTCAACGCCAGCC
Organism: Candidatus Wallbacteria bacterium; assembly: GCA_016190005.1. Lineage (GTDB taxonomy): Bacteria > Muiribacteriota > UBA6191 > JACPRK01 > JACPRK01 > JACPRK01. The sequence continues at coordinate 12,463 of JACPRK010000127.1, forward strand.
CGACCGCGTCGAAGTCCACCGGGGAATCCCCGTCGATCTGCTTGGCCGTCTCGTAAGAGACGCTGGCGCCGAGGTCGCGGAAGATCTGGCGTCGCGTCTTCACGCCGTAGGAGGCGAAGTTCTCGAGGCCTCGCTCCTGCTCTTGCAGGGTGTAGCGAGAGAACGCGAACGTGTCGCCGTCCAGGCGGGTCTCGACGCCCAGGCTCCCTAGGTTGCGGTCGAAGCTGCCGAAGCTCTCGTTGCGACCAGCAGCGACGAGGCTGGTGTCCGCGGTCAGCGCATAGCGGGCCGACAACGTGTTGGCAGATGGAAACGTCGCGTCCGACCCCGACAACGGCTGTTCCCGCTCGGCGCGGAGGCTCAACCGGTCGCTAGTCTTCTTCTCCACGCCGAGGCGTCCGATCCAGTTGGAGCCGGACACGGGAGTGGCCAGGCCAAACTGCCCGAAGGTCGGGTAGTCGTTGAAGGGCCGAGGGTTGGCGAGCGCCGCCGGCGGAGTGAGCCCGGCCTGCAGCGTGCGATCCAGCTTCTCGACACCTGCCGTGACCGACAGGTCCTTCTCGATCTGGTGCACGGCCTCGACCGACGCGCCCTCGCTGTCTTCGCCACGCAGCGCGTTGTGCCGCTTGGTGTAAGACGCCAGGTAGCGGGTGTCATCCGAAGGCCGGCCCTGTAAGGTAAGCCCGAACCGCTCCTCACCCGGATCGGCGATCTGGTTGGAGAGATTGCGGTAGGTGCCGTCCAGGTTTCTGTAAATGGCATCGACTTGCCAGACATCGTCGATCTTGCCGGACAGGTGCAACCGGTAGCCCTCGCCCCTGCGGGCGGTGAGGCTGTCGGTCTCGGCCCACTCCGCCTTCAGGGTGAAGCGGCCGAGGTCGAGGGCGGCATCGAGACCCGACAGGTCGAAGTTCTCGAGCCGGTCGTCCTCGCTGATGCGCGTGGCGCCCAAGGTCAAGTGATCGCCTACCCGCAGCCGGCCTCGACCGCCGAGGACCGTCTGTTTCGGAGCGCCAGCACCGGGCCGCACTTCGTAGTGCGCCACGATGAAGACCGGCTCGAACGCGGAGGTCTCGAAGGGCACCGGCTCCTTGAAGAGGATGGTTCCCTCGAAGTAGTTGATCGTGTAGTCGACGTTCCTCACGAGCGTGCGCGCCTCGCGAACCACTTCGATGAACCGTCTGTCGCGGACCTCGATGCGCAGCTGTTCGGATCCGATGAGGAGTGACGTGGCCGACAGGAAGTACGGACCGGAGTTGCCGCCGCCGCGGATGAGATCGCGCACCTGGCGCTGGTCGCTCTCGTTGGCGATAAGGGTGAGGTCGAAGTCCTCGTCATGCTTCTCGGCCTTGAAGCCGGTGAAGCGACGGTTGTAGGCGGCCAGCTCGTTGTCCTGGAACGCCGTGTGGTAATCACCCCAGAGCAGGTAGTCCTCGCCGCGCTCGAGCTTCAAGTAGAGCTTGCTGGCGCTCTGCGCATCGCGGTCGATCCGGCTCGAATCGCCGTACATCGGATAGAACCGATCGACGTCGATGTCGCGGAAGATCCGTTGCCGGGAATCCTTGGCGGAATCGAACGCGAAGGTCAACAGGTAGTCGTCCATCACGCGGCCCTTGGCGAAGACGGCCGCGCGGGAGCGGTCGTATCCGCCGGGCTGGAGCTCGCGCAGATCCGCAAAGCCGTCGGGCGTTCCGCGCACGGTGCGATTGCCCAGCTCGAGGCTACCGACACCGAACATCACCATGTCGCGCAGGTCGGCGTCGAATCGCAGCTGGCGCGTGGCGCGAACGCGCTCGCACTGGGCCGAGACTTCGAAACCGCCGCTTTGAGCGCCAGGCTCCAGCTCGACGACGGCTCTGCCGTCGCGAACGGGAACCTGAAGTCCATCACGCTCCGGGTCGGCGTCGAGCGTCGTCGCCACGGCGCCGGATAGCGCCACGGTGACGTGCTTGCCATCGGCCACCGGAGCGCCGCTCGAGTCGCTGACGTCGACCAGCACCTTTCCTCGGCGCTGACCGTCAGCGACCAGGCTGCCGGTCTCATTGCGGATCTCGAGGCGCGCTGGCTCGCCGGCGACTTTGGCCGGGGAGAGTCCGCCGGCCACCAGGTGCTCGGCTCCGACCAGGCTCGGCGAGGTCGGGGGCGTGCTCCGATCGATTCGGCTGGCCATGTTGCCGGCGGCCAGAGGCATCGACCCGGAAGTCCCTGCAGTGGCGACGCCAGGTCCGGTCGCCGAGACCGAGGCCGTGGCCGGCGCCGGAGTGAGCGGCACCAGGGAGCCTTCCATCGGCGTCTGGCCGACGATCTCGAGCGGGAAGTCGACGCGGATGAGCGTGCCGACACGGCCGAGAGTCAATCGAGACCAGGGATTGCCGAGGTCCATGTATTCGCCCTTGCGGGGCCTCAGATTGCCGCGATCGCCTGGCAGGCTCTTGGGATCGAGCATGATGGCGTGCCGCTCGACGCTCAGACCCTCAATCGAGTAGTGGCCCTGGCGGTCCGTGAAGACCGACGTGCCATCCTCCACCCAGACCCGGGCGTTCGCAACAGGTTCGTCACCGTCGGTGAAGCGCCCGTCCCCGTCCTTGTCGACGTAGACGCGGCCGACCAGGATGCTCTCCTCGTAGAAGATGCCCTTGTTGATCTCGACGCTGGCCTGCGCGGGGCCGGAGACGACCGAGGCGCCGCCGATCGTGGCGACCACGGTGGCCGAATTGACGCTGCGGGAGCGGTCAGCATTCGGGCCGACGGCCAGCCGGTAGGTGATGACGGCCGTCGTTCCGCCCGCGATGTTGGGTACGGGGATCGTGAACGTTCCGCGGCCAGCCGGGTCGGCGACACGCGTGCCGTTGACCGTGGCGCTGCCTGCCAGCAAGGTGAAGCTGGGCGGCGGCGTGTCCGTTACCACGACTCCTGTGGCAACGACACCCGAGAGGTTCTGCACGTCGATCTGGTAGGAGAGGATGTCGCCTGGCGACGCGACGGTCTGGTTGGCGCGCTTGGTGATGAGCAGGACGGCCGGCGCCGGGGCGCCGAGGAAGAGATCCTCGTCGAGCCGAACTTCGCCGCTGTCCTGCAGGGGCACCGTGCGCGACACGCGCGGCGCCGGGTCGAGCCCTTCGCAGTCGGTCGTCACGAGCACATAGTCACCCTTCTCCAGGTTGATGAACCGGTAGACGCCGTCGGGGCCAGTGACGCGGCGATCGACCTCTCGCGTGCCTCCGTCGGTCCGGAAAAGCGTGACGGTGCAGCCGGTCACGATCCGGTCCGACTGGCGGCCGAACCCCGTCTTCCCCGCCTGAGTCTGGCGCCGCACTAGCGTTCCAGTGATGCTGCCCTTGGGGAAGGCCGTCTCACCAAGCGCCTGAATCGTGCCTTCGACTTCGACGGCGACCATGACACCAAAGGCGTTCTGCTTGGTGACTCGGACCGAGAACGCGTTGGCGAAGCTGACAGGAACGAAGTAGCGCCCATCAGCATCGGTCTCGGCCGTGATCTCCTGCTTCGTGATCGAGTTGACCAAGACGATGGTCGCGTTGGCCACGGGAGCGCCGCCCGACCGGAGCACGCCGATGACGGCTGCAGGCGTGAAGATCAGCTTGACCTCCGCCGACGTCTCGCCGGTTTCGGGAGTTCCCGCCGTGACGACGGCGATCTCCTCCCGAGGGGTGGTTCCGACGAGGTTGCCGCGGACCAGGAAGGAGACCTTCCCGCCCAGAGTGACGCCGGAGAACTCACGCGGCGTGGCAGACGGTGCTCCGACGATTTCGCCGAAGGGGATCGTGAGCTTGACGGGAGTTCCGTCGGGCACAGGGGAACCGTCGGAGAGGAAGACCTTGGCGGTGATGGTCGAAGTCTTGACGCCGTCACCGATGATGACGGGCGGCTCAGCCGTCACATCGATGCGTGCGATCTTGACCGGCCCGTCCACCGTCACTACAGCGCCGGGACCGTCGAAGGGACCTCGGCGAGTACCCTTTGGACTGTCGAACTCGACCTCCGAGGAGACGGGGATCTCCGTCCCCGGCGGGACGTTGTCATCGACAATGGCTTCGAAGGTGATGACGCCGCCGTCGCCCGGCGGAATCAGGTCGACCGTGCCGGTCACGCTACCCGTCCCCGGGCCGCCGAACGTGGCGTCGTCGCCATCGGGACCATCCGTGCGGGGAGCAGTCGTTTCGCTGGTGGCGCCGCGCTTGATGGTGCCCGGCTTGTAGGTGAGCCCTGGCGGGACGGAAGTCCGAATGACGACGTCGGACGCCGGGGCCGTGCCGATGTTCTTGAAGCGCACGGTGACCAGGACGGTCTCGCCTTTCTTTCGCTTGGGCGGCGACACGGTGGTCGTGACGACGACATTGGCCGCTGTCACGGTGGTGGTGTAGACGCCAGTGTCCGAACGCGTGGGGTCGTTTTTCGAAGTGGCCTTCACCGAGATCGCGCCCGTGTCGCCTTCCTTGGCGCCCGCCGGGATGGAGACCCGCGCGATGGCCTTGTAGCTTCCTTCCTTCTGAAGGGAGCCTGTGCTAGTCACCTCGGTGGTCTCCTCTGGGTCGAGGATGCCGTCGCCGTCGGTGTCCTTGAAGAGCTTCGCGGTCCACCCGGTAGGCAGGCCAGAGAAGCCAAGGCCCATGGTGTCGAGCGAGAATCCCTTGTTGGTAACGGTGAACGGATAGTCCACGGTGCCGCCGGCGCGGCCAGAACCGTCAGCCACGGATGGGGACAGGTCGACCTGGGCGCTCTTCAGCGCAGTGGTGAGGACGGCGGTGTCCTTCCTTTCCGGGTCCTTGGTGGAGGTTCCTGTGAAGGTCAGCGGCGCCGAGTCACCCGGCGGCGCGTTGGGCGGGATGAGGACCTGGACGATCAGCTTCTTGGTTCCGCCCGGCGGAAGCGGGCCCGTCGTCGTGACCTCGATGGTCTCGTCGGGACCGAGCGTGCCATCGCCATTGGTGTCCTCGAGGATCTTGGCCGTGTAGCCCGACGGGAGGCCCGAGGTGCCGACGTTGATGGTGTCCGTGTCGGAGCCGTCATTCTTCACCACGACCGGATAGTTCACCTTGCCGCCCGGCGTGCCGGACGACGTGCTGGTGGGCGGCGTCACGTCCACGGAAGCTCCCTTCACCGTCGTCGTGTAGACGCCGGTGTCGGTCTTCGTCGGATCGTTGCCCGAGGTCGCTGTCAGCGTCAGGGTGCCGATATCGTTGGGGCTGGCGCCCGGGGGAACCGTGACCTGGACGATGACCCTCTTGCGATCCTTCGGGTCGAGCACTCCCAGGCTGGTGATCACGGTGGTCTCCTCGGGATCGAGCACGCCGTCCTCGTCGGTGTCCTCGAAGATCTTGGCGGTCCAGCCTGCTGGAAGCCCCGAGGTCCCGAGACCGATCGTGTCGGGGTCGGTGCCCTTGTTGGAGAGCCTGGCCGGAAAGTTGACCGTGCCGCCGGCAGTGCCGTTGGAGGTGCTGGTCGGCGGCGTCAAGTCGACCGAGGCGCCGACCACCTTGCCGGTGATCTTGGTGCCGTCAACCTGGGTCGTGTCCTTGCCGGAGGTGACGACGACTTCCGGCGTGATGGTGTCGCCGGGCGAGGCGGTCGGGGGGTAGGTGATGACGACGATGAACTTCTTGCCGCCACCAGGCGGGATAGGCCCGAGCTTCGTGATCTCCTTGTCTTCGCCGGGATCGTGGACGCCGTCGCCGTCGGTGTCCTCGAAGATCTTGGGCGTGTAGCCCGGAGGAACGCCGGTGAGGTTGATGTCGTAGGTGTCGGGCTCGGTGCCCGGGTTGCCGACCGTGATGATGTAGGTGGTCTTGCCACCCGGGGGGGCCGACAACGTCGTCGTCGGAGGCGTCACCTCGACCGAAGCGCCAGAAACGGTCGTCGTGAGGACGCTGGTGTCGGACTTCGAGTCGTCGCTGCCCGAGGTGGCGGTAAACGTCAGGGGAGCGGTGTCATTCGGCGGCGCGTTGGTCGGAACGGTGACCTGGACGATCAGCTTCTTGGAGCCGCCCGGCGGAAGCGGGCCCGTCGCCGTGAGCTCGGTGGTTTCGTCGGGGCCGAGCGTGCCGTCGCCGTTGGTGTCCTCGAAGACGATCACCGAGTAGCCCGACGGAAGGCCGGACGTGCCGAAGCCGATGGTGTCGGGGTCCGAGCCGTCGTTCTTCACGACGACCGGGTAGTTCACCTTGCCGCCCGGTTTGCCGGACGAGGTGCTGGTGGGCGGCGTCACATCGACCGAGGCGCCCGTGACCGTCGTCGTGTAGACGCCGGTGTCGGACTTCGTCTTGTCGTTTCCGGAGGTCGCCGTCAGGGTCACAGGTCCCGTTTCGTTGGGTTTGGCGCCCGGCGGAACGGTGACCTGGATGATCACCTTCTTGTCATCCTTCGGATCGAGCGCGCCCGTGCTGGTCAACTCGGTGGTCTCGCCCGGATCGAGGACGCCGTCCCCGTCGGTGTCCTCGAAGATCTTGGCGGTCCAGCCCGGTGGCAGCCCAGAGGTCCCGAGACCAATAGTGTCGGGGTCGGTGCCCTTGTTGGCAATCGTGGCCGGATAACTGACCTTTCCACCGGCCAAGCCGTTGGAGGTGCTGGTTGCCGGCGTCACGTCGACCGAGGCGCCAACCACATTGCCGGTGATCTCGACGGTGCGATTCTTGGTCGGATCGCCGCCTGAAGTGATGATGATCTCCGGGAAGAACACGTCGCCGGGAGGGGCGGTCGGGGGATAGGTGATGACGACGATGATCTTGGTCCCGCCACCGGGAGGAATCGGACCTGCCTCCGTGATCTCTTTGTCCTCGCCGGGATCGTGGACGCCATCGCCGTCGGTGTCCTCGAAGATCTTGGGCGTGTAGCCCGGCGGGACTCCAGTGAGATTGATGGAGTAGGTGTCGGTCCCGGTGCCCGGGTTGCCGATCTCGATGATGTAGGTGGTCTTGCCGCCAGGAGGGGCCGAGAGCGTAGTCGTCGGTGGGGTCACGCTCACGCCGAAGCCAGTGGCAGTGGTGGTGTAGACGCCGGTGTCGAACTTGGTCGAGTCGTCTTGGGAGGTGGCCTTGAGGGTCAGCTCACCAAGGGAGGCCGGCGAGGCATTGGAGGGGATCGAGACCTGGACGAGCAGTTTCTTGGAACCGGCGGGGGGCAGCGAACCAGTGCTGGTCGCCTCGGTGATCTCCTCTACATCGAGGATGCCGTCTTCGTCGGTGTCCTCGAAGACCTTGGCTGTCCACCCCGTTGGGAGGCCGCTCGTGGTCAGATCGAAGTTGTCATCCGTGTTGCCGGTGTTGGTGACGGTTGCCGCGTAGGCCACCTTGGTGCCGGGCGAGCCCTTGAGGCCACTGGTCGGGGGCGTGACCTCGACGCTTGCGACGGGTGCGACGACTGCGAACGTGACGTTGGTGCTGGGGACGGGCCCTCGGGGGAAGTCTTCGGGGCTATTGAACCGCGTGTTGGCAATGTTGCCGATCTCCGAGGAGGGCGCGGTCATTGCGTTGACGGTGGCCTTGAAGACGACCACGCCGGCAGCTCCGGCGGTGACGGGGCCGAGGACCACCTCCAGATTCTGGCCCGAAACGGAACCGCCATCCGAATCGGAGGCATCTGTCAGGCTGGTGGCAGCGGCGGTCGTGGTGCCTGTCTTGAGCGAGCCAGCGACATAGGCCAGGCTGGCATCGAGAGTGTCGGAGATACCGGAAGCGAATGCCGTGACGGCGCCGTTGTTCTTGTAGGCGATTGTGTAGGTGACCGTGGCACCGGCGGCAGGATTGCTGGGGGAGACGCCCTTGACGAGCTGAAGGTCGGCCTGGCGGAGGGTGACGGTGTAAGCGCCGTTGGCGGACTTGGAGCTGTTGCCTTGAGAGGTGGCGATCAGAACGAGCTGGAAGACCTTCCCATTGCTCCCCGTGGGGGTGAAGCTGAGGAAGACCTTCTTGGCGCCGCCGGCAGGGAGGGAGCCTGTGTCCGTGATTTCGGTGTTCTCATTGCTGTCGCGAATCCCGTCGCCATCGGCGTCGAGGATGACCACGATCGGATTCGACGGGTTGTTATCGCGGATGGCCGTGAGCCCGATCGTATCGGCGCCATTACCGGTATTGGTGATGGTGGCTGGAACGTTAACGACCTGGGAGTCGACACCGGCGAAGTCGCCGGACTTGGGGGAAAGATCGACTCCATAGGACTGCGAGATCGCCAGGGCCACGCTCGGAGTGAAGAAGGGACCGCGGGGTCCGGGGCCCTCACAGACGGCCGTGCCGATGTTGTTGAGATTGCCGACGAGAGCGCTGGAGGCCACGGTCGCCTGGAAGGCAACGGAGCCCTTACCACCAATGGCGACGGTTCCGACGTTGAAGCTGGCGGCACCGGCGGTGGTCGCGCCGAAGTCGCCTTCGTCGGTGTCGGCGCCGTCGGTCAAGGTCTTCGTTCCGAACTTGAGACTGCCGGAAACGAACGAAAGACCGGAGGGGATGGCGTCGGTGATCTTGGCGCTGATGGCCTCGAGGTTGCCGGTGTTCTCGTAGTCGATGGTGTAGGTGACTGTGTCGCCGGGAAGGGCGCCTGCGGGCTCGACCTTCTTGGCCAGCGTGAGGGTTGCGGCGGGGGCGGAGGGCTTCGGCGTGAAGCAGGCGTCGGCGGATTGCTTGACCGCGGTGTCCGCTGAGTCGAAGCTGTTGACTGCCGTGAGCGTCGCCTGGCGGCAGCGCTCCGTGGTGCTGGCGCTGTCGCTCACCTTGACCTGGAACTGAGCCCGGATGTAGTGCCTTGGGGGTATGAGTCCGCTCCCGAACTTGATCGTGTTGGTACTGGAATCGAAAGCGGAGTCGCCCACAGCACTGAAGTCCACCGGATCACTGTCGAGATTCGCGACGCCAGCCTGCTTAGCGCTTCCGGCGACGAAGGTCGTATCCGGCGGGAGCGTCACGGTCCAGTCGCCTCTCATGAAGATGAAATCGTCCTGGGTGTTCAGGTTCGAGACGGTGATGTCGTAGGTGACCGTCTGCCCGGGTTCGGGGTTGGAAGGGCTGGCCGTGAGCGAGATGGAGCTGTTCCCGGTGTTCTGCGCCATCGAAGGCGAGGCCGCTGCCAGCATGAGCACTGGCAGGGCAAGCGCTTGGAACAGAAGTGTGCGACCCGGAGTGAACCTAAGGACGTTGAACGGGGAAGTCATCTCTAGCTCCTGCTCTTGGGGCGTCCGAAACTCATCGCTGCGACCCGGTTGGACGGGCATCTCTTGCGGGCCCGGTCTCGACAAAGTCACCCTAGTAACCATCTGGAATTGTAAAGGGGCGGCATGATAGACAGGAGGCTTCCCGGTGTCAAGAGTGACCTTCGCTACGAAATCCGCCGAAATTCGCGGGCGAGCGCGACGCGCGACTCCTGGCTCAGAAGGCGGAGAGTGCGGTCGCGAGATAGACCGACAACCCTCCCTTCTTGGTCATGACGGGTCATGAGAATCCCGACGAGGGCAGGGTCGGGAGGGGGCAGAGGGCTTCGGGCGGACTGCAAGCGCCGCCGGCCTCGGGGCTCCTGCCCGGGGCCGACGGCCGAAGCACTTGAGGGGCTCAGCGCAGAGGAACGGTGCCGCCGCCTTGGGCGAGCGCGCCGCCGTTCAGGCCGCCCTGAGCAGAAAGCTGCGCGCGGGCCTGGGCGGTTGCCATGCCCGTGATGTCCCGGGCAAGCCCCACGCCGGGGATGCCCGTGGCCTGGTAGATGGTGTCCAGAATCCGCGTGGCCTTGTCGCCGCCGGCGTCCGTCGACACGGCCGTGATGTTGCGGGCCAGCGGCACGCCGGGAAGCCCGGTGGCGCCTGCGACCCTGTCGAGCACTCCCACGGCCACCTGGCCGCCTTGCGACAGCGGTCCGACGGTGTTCGGGGCCATCCCCGCGGCTGCGCCCGGCTGGCATCCTACGTCGGCCAGCATCGCCGCACTGAGCAGGAGCGCTACGTTCCAGCGCGCCCAACGTCTAGGCATGGTTGCGACCTCCTTCGTTATCGGGAGCTGGCAAGCACGCGGGATGCCAGTTGGAGATCGCAGCCGGGGAGCCGCTCGGAGCGCTAGGGCCAGCGCGGGCGCGCAGAGAATTCCTTCACTCGGGGGCCAGAATCTGGCCCCGACAGGCTACCGGGCAGGCAACAAGATGTCCCTGGGGCCCGGAGCGACGACCAGGTAGGCCTTGCCGTTTTCGACCGGCTCGGGGTCGACCCCCAGGCGCGGTAGATAGGCGCGGAACCGTCTTACCGCCGAGGTCTCCTCGGGCGCCCGATCGTAGCTGGAGACGACCGTACTGCCTGCCTGGACGGCCAGGTCGGCCAGGGAGAAGCCCGCCGGTACGCCTCGGGCAAAGGCGAGCATGTTGACGCCCGCGTGGAGCTTGCGGGAGAGCGCGGCCTGGGGCCAGGCACGGCCAGTGAAGGTGAAGCGAAAGGCCGAGGGCACATGCACCAGATAGCCCTGGTCGCCCGAAATGGGGAAGGCCCCGGTGAGGCCTCCGCCCAGGTAGACCTGGAAGCGGCCACGGCCGCTGGCGTCGGGCGCCACGGTTCGCACCACGAAGCGCGCGCCCGTTCGACTCAACAGATGCTCCGAGGTGAAGGGGATGGCCGTCGTGCCGGGATCGGAGGGGAGAGCGACAAGGTTGAGGCCAGCCTCCAGGTCGAGCGAGGTGCGGGGCTCGACTGCGATGTTCTGGACCCGGATGCGCTCGAGGAAGTCGGCCAGGGTCAAGACCAGGCTGGCCGGCTGCGCGGTGAGCAGCATGCGGTCGGAGTCGTGGACGCTGATCAGCATCGGGTCGCCGGGGGCCGCGGCGATCTGATCGGACCTGGAGAGCACGGCGCTGAAGACGCCGTCGCCACTCTCCAGCCGCGCGCCGGTGGAGACGCGGCGCATCAGGTTGAAGAAGGTGACGAGCGTCCCGTCCGGCGCGTTCGCGCCGGTCCCCGCTAGCGTCACCCGCCCCGTCACGGTGAGCGAACCGGCGGCCTCCGGACGCCTCAGCACGCGCAGAGCCATGGTAGCTGAGCCGGTCCGCGACTGGCTGTCTTGCGCCGTAAGGCTGATGACGTGCTCGCCGGTCGTGAGCGTGGTCGCCGGGCTAGCGCCGGTCCCGAACTGGCCCGAGAGGCTGGAGGACCAGGCGAGGCTCGAGCCCGAGAGGGCCGTGCCGGCGCCGTCGGTGGCCAGCCCCTCGAAGCGGATGGTCTGCCCCTCGAAGAAGAGGCTGCCCGCGAGCGGAGCGCGGATGGAGACCAGCACGGGGGCCGCCGAGTTGTCGACGTCGAAGCCGCCCGAAGCGGCCGCCTTCCCCTCCCCGCCGGCGTCTAGCGGGCGGATGCGGAAGAGCGCGCCGGCGACGCGGCGGGCGCCCGCGTCGGCCAGCGAGTTCCAGAGGAAAAGATGAGGACTGCCCGCTGCGGCCGCCGCAAGTGACGAGGTGCCGTCGCCACCCGCGGCTCGCGCCGTGCTCCAGTTGGTGCCGCCATCGAGGGAGTACTCGGCGGTGACCGAGGCTGCATCCGACTCTGCGTCGAACAGTACGTAGGAGATCGGCACGGCGCCGACCAGGTCTCCGGGCCCAGGCGTGCGGACGGCCGCGGTCGGGCGAGTGTTGGCAGCGGCGGCGACGGTGATGGAGACGTCGTCGGCGGCCGTGAGCATCCCGTCACTCACCGTCAACCTCATCACGTACACGCCCTCGGACGAGGTGTTGAACGATGCGATGGATGCGTTGGCTCCATCGATGGTGGCGGTCGGACCGGAGACTCTGCTCCAGGCATAGGTGAGGCGATCGCCCTCGGCGTCGCCGGAAAGGCTGCCGTCCAACGCGAGGACGCCGGGGCGCGCGCTGCGGTCGGCCCCTGCGCGGGCGACGGGAGCGGTGTTGACGACGCTGGAGGCCACGACGAGCGAGGCGACGGACGGAGTGGTGAGCGGCACCGCACCGTTGCCGGAATCGCGCAACGCCACGGCCTCGACCCTGAGCTGCGCGGTGCCTTCCGCGCGGGCGCGCATCAGCACGGAGAGCAGGACGCGGGACTCGTCGAAGCTAACGCCGAGGACGGGCCCCTTGCGGACCAACCCCAGCACCAGGCGGCCCTGACGATCGTTTTCGAGCGCCGACGCCAGCACGGTCGGCCTGGAGCCGCCGGCGCCGAGAAACGCGCCCTCCCAGACGCTCGGCTGGATGCCGTTGCGGGGATTGGAATCGCGATCGACCACCGACACGACGGTCGGGTCGTAGGACAGGTCGAGGGCTGCCCCATAGAGATCCTGGGCGTCCCGGACGGTCACGTCGATCTGAAAGGTCCTGTCGACTGCGACGTTCGGCGCGGTGACGGCCAGCTCGGCGCCGGGCGCGACAGCCAACGAGGCGACCAGTGCGACCGGAAGGCTCAGCGCCAGGCGCCAGGCGGCCGGGAATCTTCGGTGCAGGTTCGACATGGCGATCACCCCGTAACTTCCCGGCGCGTCATGGCGCGCGCGCGGGGAGCTTCACGTTGACGCGGATGGACTTGGTAGCCGACTGATCGGTGAGCGTCACGACGCTGACCGAGACGACGTGCTCGCCTTCCGGAAGCCCCGCCATCGGGACTTCGACGGTGTACGGCGAGTAGCCTTGCTCCTCTTCGGCGATCCGCTGGAAGTCGACGAAGGTCACGATCTCGAAGCGCTGCTCGAGCATGCGCTGCAGACTCGACTCGTCGAGCTTGACGGTGAGCGGAACGACACCCGTCGCTTCCAGCGGGCCCGCTTCGCCCTTGGCGGACGACGCGGTGAGCGTGAAGCGGGGTGAGGTGCGGTAGCCGGCGCGCGACAGGTATTGCGGGTCGATCCGGCCGCGCGCCAGGGCGGCCTTGCGCAGCGCGGCGCGCCGCTGCAGGAGCTCCGAGGCCTTGGCGGTCGTGGGCTCGGGCTCAGGCCCGTCGGTGATGGTGACCGAGCCCGCAGGAAGCGCGAAGGCTTCGAAGACGAGCGAGAACTTCGGGTGGGCGGCCAGGTCGACCAGACCGTCCTCGTCCCTGCCGTCCCACGGGATGGAGTGGGGGCCGGCGGCCGTCGGCTGCCAGTCGAGCGGAGTGGCCAGCAACGGCCCGCCATGGATTCCGGCGCGGACACGGACCGCCGCGTCCTTCGCCAGCCGGAACTCCAGCCGCCGGGAGGCGCGATTGTACCCGTACTCGCCGAACTCGACGGGCACCGATTCGCCCCCGGAGAGCGCGCCGGGGTCGTGCTCCATCACACCTGAGCGGGATTCGGCCCGGAGGACGAAGTAGTAGACGCCCCGAGGCAACTGTCTGCCGTCAGAGGCGTGCCCGTCGAAGGTCACGGCATTTTCACCCGCGGGCCTGGGCGAGTCCGCCAGCACTGTGCAAACCGGTGCGTGGTCGGCGTCGTGGGCGGTGATGCGCACCGACGCCGGCTCCTGGAGAACGAAGCGCAGGTTGACCTTCTCGCCGGCCCCCAGGCTCATCGCGAACCGGTCGGGGACGACCCCGGCCGGCGCATCGGCCAGGAGAGATGCGGCCCCGGCGCCCGAAAGCGCGAGCGCGAGCCAGAGTACCCGGCGCCATCTGCTGTGAATCATCTCTTCACCTTCTCGTGACCTCATTGGCTCCCGTGACTCTCCTTGCGGTGTGTTCACTTTCCGGCTTTCGAGGGCTTGGCCCGGTCGTTGTCTGGCTTCTTCTCTCCCGGCTTGGGTTCCTTGGCGCCGTCCTTGGTCCCGTCCGGCTTGCCGTCCTTGTTCGTGTCCTTCTTGCCGCCCTTCTCGTCGGGGAGCAACGCATCGGCGATCTTGCCGCCGAGCTTGTCGCCGACCACTCCGCCGGACACATCGCCGATGACCTCGTCCAGCGCCTTCTTGGCGGTCGCCTTCACAGCCTGGCCCGTTGCGCCCTCGATCACTTCCTGCCCCAGGACCTTGCCGGCGCCCGCGCCGATCAGCTTTCCGGCGCCCGCGCCGAGAGCACCGCCGAGCGCCCCGCCCAGGGCCGCCTTGCCCGTGTCCTTGGTGAGCGGATCGCCGTTGATGGCGTTCTCGACGCCCTTCCCCACGACTCCTCCGGCCGTGCCGGCCGCGATTCCGGCCACGATTGCCGCCGCGCCGCCCGTCGCGACGGTGGCGTCGGCGACGGCGCCCGTGATGGCACCCGAGACCGCACCACCCGCCGTCGCGGCGATGATCTCGCGGCCGCTCTTGCCGTCGAGCGCAGCCGTGACACCGCCGACGACACCGCCGACCACGGCGCCGATGATGGTGAAGAAGAACTCGCCCTCGGGGTCGCGCTGATTGGCGGGATCGTTTCCGACGTAGGCATAGAGGTTCGGCGCCCAGACGGGATCGGGGCTGATGAAGCGGCCCGCGGCCGGGTCGTAGTAGCGGGCACGGTAATAGTAGAGGCCGGTCTCCTCGTCGTACTCGCGGCCCGTGAACCCGAAGGCACAGGAGACGCTGCCCGTGGAGGAAGTCAGCCGGCCGAAGGCGGCATGGACCAGCGCGCGCTGCACGGCTCCACTCGCGTCGGCGAGCGCGCGCACGCTGAAGAGCCGATCCAGCAAGTAGTAGTAGCGCGCATTGCCACGTTCCATCACGACGGGCTCATCGCGACGCGTGCCGTTGACGTAGCTGGCGACGAGCGTGCCCGTGCCGTCGTACTCGGCAAGCAGATTCCCTTCGACGTCGTAGATCCAGCGCGTCACCACGCCACCGGAGATCTTCTCGATCCGGCGGTTCAGCGCGTCATAGGCGTACGTGCTCTCGCTCGAGCCCGTCAAGGTCCGCGTCAGGCGTCCCTCGCCGTCGTACTCGAACGTCGTCGCCGAACCACCGGCCTTGGGCGAGCGTGACGTCAAGCGCCCGGTCGTGTCGTAAACGTAGGTGAAGCGATCGTCGGCGGACAGGCGGTTGCCCGCGGCATAGGTCGCGCCGTCACCGAGCCGGTTGCCGGCCGCGTCGTACGTGTAACTCTCCGAGGGATTACCGGGCAACTCGGAAGCGGGATGCGTCGCCGTGAGCAGCTCCCCGCTGGCGGAGAAAGCGAAACTACTCTTCTGACCGTTGGCGAGCGTCTCGGAGACGACGCGGTCCTCCCTGTCGAGAGAGTAGACGAAGGATGCGAGAGTGGTGGAACCGGTCCGGTGAACGGCAGAGGTCATCCGGCCCGCGGAGTCGTAGACATAGCTCGAAGACAGGCTCGCCCCGGCTTCTACGAGAGCTGGCTGGCCGTCGGCGGCGTAGGAGATCGTGACGTCCGCGTCGGACCCGGGTGCGTCGACGCCGACGAGCCGATCGCCAGCGTCGAAGGCGTACGTGACGATCCGGCTGCCGGGCCCGCTGACGCGCGTGCGGTTGCCGTTGGCGTCATAGGTGAAGTCAACGGTGGTCGCAGGTTGGTGCGTTGTGGCCGCCGTCACCGCACGCGTGACACGGGCGTTTTGATCGTGCGTCAGGGAGAGAGTCGACACGGCGGTGCTCGTGGCGTCGACGGCCGAAAGCTGCTGGGGATTCCCCTGAACGTCATACGAGGTGTCGATGCGGCGGCCGCCGGGCAGGGTCTTGCTCGTGATCCGGCCGGCCACGTCATGGGTCCAGGAGGTGACGCCTTCGTCGGGATCGATGCGGGTGAGCATGTTTCCGTCCGCGTCATACGTGAAACTCGTGGCGCGGTCCCCCGGTTCAATCCGGCGCGTCATCCGGCCCTCGGCGTCATACTCGAAGCGGGTCACGCTCCCGTCGGGAGCCGCCACGCTGGTCCGGTTGCCGCACGGGTCATGAGTGATGGATGTCCTGCGCTTCGATGGGTCCGTCATCGAGACCATGCGCCCCGCAAGGTCGAAGCCGTAGACCAGCTCCCCGCCGGACGGGTTGAGCAGCTTGACGGCCTTGCCGCGCGCGTCATAGGTTGTGCGCGAGACGTTTCCGGCTCCGTCGCGTACGGCCAGTGGCCTGCCGAGCGCGTCATAGGTCGTGATCAGAGACGGGCCGGCCGCGTCACGGACCGCCACGGGATTGCCGGCGGCATCGTAGTCCACCCGGTTCTGCCGGCCCAGCGGGTCGGTCACCGTCGTCCGCAGACCCCGGGCGTCATAGGCATAGGTAGTCGTGGTCCGCCGCCCGCTGGTCGCGGAGGCCAGCAACCCTCGCGGCTCATAGGCGTAGCTCTTCGAGTTCCCGGCCGGGTCCACATCCGCGAGCAATCGCCCGCCGAACCCGCGCGTGAAGGTTGCGATGCCCCCGCGGCGGTTGGTGATCTTGGTCAACTGCCCCTCGGCGTCGTACTCGAAGCGGTCCGCTGCCCCGAGCGCATCGAAGGTCGCGCTCATCCGGCCCATGACGTCGTACTCGTAGCGTGTGGTGTTGCCCCGGAAGTCGGTCTTGCTGGTCAGGTTTCCCTCTGCGTCGTAGGCGAGAGTGCGGGAGTTGCCCAGGTTACTGGTGACGCGGGTGAGCCGCCCGCGGGGGTCGTACTGCAGACGGCTGACGAACCCGCGCTCGTCGGTCACCGTCGTGATGCGACCCAGAGCGTCGTGGGTGAAGCGCCGGGTGTTGCCCAGGGGATCGATCTGGGCGGTCTTGCGGTTGAAGACGTCGAACTCATAGCGCCAGGTAGCGCCGATCGGGTCGACCCGGGAGGTCAAGTTGCCGGCCGAATCGTAGGTGAAGCGCTCCACATTGCCCAGGGCATCGGTGCGGGCGATGAGGCTGCCGGCGTCGTCATGGGCGAAGGAGGTCACGGCGCCGAGCTCGTCGGTGGCGGTGGACATCCGACCGAGAACGTCGTAGGTCCAGCTGCGGGACCCGCCCAGCGCGTCGGTCACGCGAGTGAGGTTTCCGTGCGAGTCGTAGGCGTACGTGGTCTGGTGGCCAGCGGCATCGATTCGCGTGGCGAGAAGCCCGCGAGCATCGTACGTGTTGACGATGGTTCCGTCGGGAGTCGTCTCGGTGAGCCGGTTGCCTCGATCGTCATAGGTGAACTGGCGGACGAACCCCAGCCGGTCGGTGATCCGGGCCGGCTTGTTGAAGCGCAGGTCATAGGCCGTGGTGGTCCTCCTGCTGGCGGGGTCGCTGACGGCGACGACGTTGCCGGCGGCGTCGTACTCGTAGCCCGTTTCGCGACCCAGACGGTTGCGCGCGCGGACCATCCTGCCGGCCACGTCCCAGGTCTGGAAGGATGAGCTCGGGTCGTCGGCGCGAATCATCCGACCTTCGGAGTCGAAGAAGTGAGAAATTCGGTTGCCGAGAGGGTCGGTGACCGTCGTGCTGCCGTTGGAGTAGCTGTAGGTGAAGTTGCCGCCGTTGACGACCTGCGCGATGACGCGATCCTGGTCGTCGTAGGTGTTGGTGAGCCAGGTGTTCCCCGAGCCGTCCGTGATAGAGGCGATCCGGTTTTTGAGGTCGTAGGAGTAACGGATGGAGCGGCCGGCGGGGTCGGCGGCCTGGATCAGGTTGCCCTTCACGTCATAGGCGTAACGGAAGGTCCGGCCCGCGGGATCGGTGACGACTGCGACCTTGTTGAGGGGGGTATAGGTGAACGTCAGGGCGCGGCCGACCGCATCGGTGACGCGCGTGACGCGCCCCCGGACATCGCGCGTCACAGTCATCGTGTTGCCGTTGGGGTCGGACATCGAGAGCAGCCGACCCGAGCTATCGAAGAGATACGTGTTTTTCCAGGGACGCTTCAGCGCGAAGCTGCTGCCGGCGCGCTCGAGTGTGTCGCGCACCCCCGAGGGCGGCGCGTAGAGGGTTCCGCTGCTCAGCGATGCGCCAAGGAATCGCAGCCGGACGCCGTCCGTGCGGCGCTGGATCAGGACGACGGCGTCGTCCTCGCCCTTCACCACATCCAGGCGCTGGTCGAACGTGGTCGACCAGCCGTTGCCGAAGGCGCCGGGAGTCCGGTTGTGCGTATGGAAGGTGCGCTGGATCTTGAGGGGGAAGCCGGGAGCCGGGATGTAGAGATCCTGGTAGTCGTACTCGAAGTCGCCGGAGTAGAGGTTGACCGGCTCTCCGTAGTCGTTACCTTGACCCGGGTTCTTGTCGCCCTTGTCGGGCTTCTCGGGGTCGTCCCCCTTGGAGGTGTCGGGGCCCTCGGGGTCCTTGCTGCCCGGCTCGTTTCCGGACGGGTTGTCTTCGTTGCCCGGATTGGAGTCTGGCCGCTCGGGGGGATTGGCCACGGGCTGAGTCACCTGGTGGCCGGTGTCGAACTCGGCGTCGAACGCCAGCAGCAAGCCCGGCGCCGACTGCTGCAGGACGGCGGCCGCGAGCGTGAGCGCCAACCATCGATTCACTCGGCTCGATCGCTTCATCACCGCTTCTCCTCTCAGTAGACGACCTTAACCGGCACGAACAGCGGCGGAGAAGTGTTCCCGCGCCCATCCGTGGCCAGAACCCGCACGCGGTAGGTACCCTCGTCGACGAGCTGCCCGCCCGAGCGGCAGTCCCAGGTGAACGCGTTCTTTCCGGCGGGCACGTCGTCGATGCGCAACGTCTGGACGACTCGATTCGTCTCGTCGAAGATGGCCACGTCCACGCGCGAGCGTTTGGAGACCGAGTAGGTGATCTCCGCGGGCGTGACGCCTGCGTCGGAGTAGGGGTTGTCGACCGGGTTGATCACGTTCGAAGTGGCGCCCGGGTCGCTCAGGATGGGGCGGCCTGCCACGACCACGGCGTTGGCCGGCAGCTCCCAGAAGAAGACCGGCATGATGTAGTCGGTGACGGGCGCGGGGTTACCCGAATCGTCGGTGCCGTCCCAGGGGACGACATACGAGCCGGCCGCGAGAGGTTCGCGGAGCAGGATGGTCTTGACGCGGCGCTTTGCATAGCCCGGGAAGTCGACGACGTAGAGCGTCGCCTCGGCCAGCCGGTCGAGGGTGAAGCGGACGGAGAGGAACTTGTTCTGCAGAGGGTTGAAGAGTCGGTCGTAATCGGGCGTGATGCTGAGCTGGTTCTCAGACACCTCGCCCGTGGGATCGAGGACTCCGCGCACGGAGCCGGCTTCGTAATCGACGGCGTAGGAGTAGACGCCGGCGGGCGCTGGGCGTCCCAGCTCATCGGTTCCGTCCCAGACGTCGGTGCTCATCCCCGCCGGCCGCTCTTGGGCCCGCACCAGGTGCCGCACGGTCCGTCCGGCGTCGTCCTGCAATCGCAGCGTCACGCGCGCCGGGGAGGAGAGGACGGTCCGGATGGCCACCTTCTGGCCGATATCGGGATCGAAGACGCTCGGCTGCCGGGTAGCGCTCAGGCCGAACTTGACGTCGACGGCGACCCGGCCCGAGAGGATGCGGCCGCTTGGCTCGATAGCGCGGGCCCTGGCCAGGTGGCGCCCGGGCCGCTCGAAGAGGTGCGTGACGGAGCCCGAGCTGGCGGAAACATGGTCGGGGGAGCCGTCCCCGTCGAAGTCCCACTCATAGGTGTAGCCGCCGGTGGACGAAGCCACGTAGGCCGAGAAGCTGACCCGTAGAGGCGCCGCTCCGGACGTGGGATTGGCGTAGGGGGTGAGGGAAGCCTGGCCGGGGAACTTGGCCCGGACGAAGACGGACTTGGTGCCGGTGCGGCCCTCGGAGTCGGTGACCGCGACGCGGGCGTCGAACTCGCCCGGTTCGAGATAGAGGTGCTCGACGCCAGCCGCGGTGGTGTCGAGATCGATCGTGCCGTTGCCGTCGAAGTCCCAGCGATAGCGGGTAGCGCGACTGCCGGCCCTGTCGAGCCGAGCCCAGAACCTGACGACCATCGGAGCCAACGCCTCTTCCGGCTCCGCATCGACGGTGACGCTGGCCTCGCCGGCGCCCTCTGCAGGAAGGACGACGACGCGGACCGACTTCGTGTCGACGAAGCCCTCCTGGTCCGTCACACGAAGGCGCGCGTCATAGGTTCCGGGCGAGTCGAGCACGCGCTTGAAGTTGCGCGAGATGCGCGTGGAGGTGTCGAAGCTGCCGTCGCCGTCGAAGTCCCACTCGAAGTTGTCGATCGTGCCGTCCGGATCGACGCCGTCGCAGAAGAACATCACCGTGAGCGGGGCCGTGCCGGTGAGCGGTGCGGCGCGCGGCCTGGAGACCGGCGGGGCACCAACACCCATCCGCACCAGGACCGTGTCGCGATCGCCCGACTGGGTCTCCACCGAGAACCGGGCGTCGCGGCTTCCCGGGGAGCCATAGACCCACGACGCGTTGGGGATAGTCGCGGACTCGTAGTCGTCGCGGCCATCATTCTCGAAATCCCACCGGTAGGCCTTCACCGTGTCGCCCACTCGCGTGATGGACGCCGAGCCCGAGAACTGGACAGAGAGCGGCGCGGGGCCCGTGCGGGTCGACGCCGAGGCTTGGGCCAGGACCTGGGTGGCGTCTCGGATGACGATGTCACCGCAGTCGAGCTCCCTCTTGCCGCCATCGGCAGTCAGGACCGTCACCTTCGGCCGCCGGGAGGTGGCGACCGCATAGGTCACCGACGTGGTGAAGGGTGACGACCTGTCGCTGAACTCCGCGGGGGCGTATCCGTCGAAGTCGAAGAGGACGTTCGTGACGGGACTGCCTGCGGGGCTGGACGCCGTCACGGCGAACTCGACCTGCATGGGCGCGCGGCCTCGCCTTGGCGACACGGTCACGGCCGCGTCGGGAGCAGGGCCAGTCACGATGACGAGGGCGGTCGACTCGGCCGTCATGCCGCGGTTGTCCGTCACGCGTAGCCGGGGCGTGTAGCGGCCGGGATTCGGATAGAGGAAGTTCCTGTTGAACGAGTAGTTCTCGGCGTAGTCATAGACGCCGTCGCCGTCCAGGTCGAGCTCGTAGAGGACGAGGCTGCCGTCGGGGTCTCGCCCATAGACGTAGAAGCTCGGGTGGAACGGCGCCGGGCCTTCCCGAGGAGTGATGGAAAACGACTGCACGACGGGCGTAGCGTTGGAGGTGGCCGGCGAAGAGACGAAGACGGTGACGGTGGTCTGAGAGGAGCCCCCGGCGGAGTCGGAGACCCGCAAGGTGGCAGGGTGGGCGCCGGGGATGCGATACGTGTTCTGGGCCGTGGGACTGGCAGAGTCCTGATCGAAGGTGAGCGCGCCGGCGTTGCGGATGACGATGTCGTCGACGACCCAGCCGTCACCGGTCGTCGTGTCGGCGTCGGTGGTGAGCCGGAAACGGACCAGCACGCCGCGCCGGCCGGTCGCGTTGTTGAACTGGCTCTGCTGATAGGGGGTGAGCGTGAACTCCTGGAGACCCTCGAAGCGCATGCCGCTCCACTGGGATAGGGCGGTCCACGTGGCACCGCCGTCGCCGGAAAACTCCAGACGCGCGTAATCGTCCCAGTCGTCGATGTGCACGCGGTGCCAGAAGGAAAGCGTGGCCGTGCCGGTCGTGGGGAGGTCGAAGGGGACGGTGACGAGCGAGACCTCCCGGTTGGGCGGCATCATCCCACCCGGGGAGTCATTCCAGGCGCCGCTCCCCGAGAGCGTGAGCTCCGGTGAGATCTGCCAGCCGCCTGTGTTGGTCCACTTGGACGCGCCGCCCTCGACATCGTCGAAGAAGGCCGCGGAGTAGAAGGACCACTGATAACGCGTCACTTCGCCGCCCGGGTCGCTGGAGCCGCTGCCGTCGAGCAGGACGGAGAGCGGCGCCCGGCCGGACTGAGGCGAGGCTGTCGCCGCGACTCGCGGGAGGCCGGCCGCCGCGACGCGAAGCGTCACGGCTGAGGACGCGATGTGGCCGCCGTCGTCTTGGACGAAGAGGCGAGGGCGGTAGACGCCGCCGCTCGAGTAAGTGTGGCGTGTCGCGGCCGTGGAGGTCGAGCTGGCGCCGATACTCGACAGACCTCGGCTGGTGGTGACGCCGAATCCGCCGGCAGCGGTGAAGTTGGCCATGCCCTGCTGGGCGTCGTCGGAGAACAGGAGCGAGCCAGTGGAGGAACGCAGGACCAGGTCGTCGACGAACCAGCCCTCGCGGTTGATGCCCGTGTCCGAGGTGAACTTGAGGCGCAAGACCAGGTTCGACTTGCCCGTCAGGTCCGGGATGCCGACCTGCACGCGGGCGAACTCCTCCTGCTGACCGGTGGCGGCGGTGCCGGCGACAGGGGAGAAAGCGCCGCCGTCGAGAGAAATCTCGATGACGCCGCGGTCGTAGTTCGTCTCGGTGCTGTAGGACTGCCAGTAGGTGAGGACGGCCGACGAGGCCCCGCCAAGCGCGATGGAGCGGGAGGTCAGGGTGGCGTTGGCGTTGCCGGTGTAGAGGCCGTCCGGGGAGTCGGCAAAGGAGGCGCCGGGCGGATCGTCGAAGCGCCATTCGTAGAGGACGATGCGGCCGTCGGGGTCCTTGACGCGGCCGCCCAGGTCGACGGTGAAGGGGGCCGAGCCTTCGAGCGAGGAGGCCTCCGCGAGCACAACCGGCGGCACGGGGCTGACGGCGGGCTGACCGGTGACGGTGACGGTGGTGACGGCGGTGGCGGTGAGGCCTTTGGTGTCCGTCACCTCGACGCGCACGGGATAACTGCCCGGGCTGGTGAAGTAGTGTTCGGCTTGCCCCCCGGAGAGGCTGGCGAAGTCGTAGGTGCCGTCCCCCCGGAAGTCCCAGCGGTGCAGCGCGATCTGGGCATCGCCGACATTGCCGTACGCGGAGAAGCTGACACGCAGCGGCGTCAGGCCGCTCGAAGGCGATCCCGAAACGCTGACGTGGGGTTGCGCGGGCAGGGCCTCGATGCGGACCGTATCCTGGGCCGTCCGGCCGGCCTCGTCGGTCACCTTGAGAACAGCCCGGCGGACGCCCGCGTTGGCATAGGTCTGAGAAGCGGTCACGGTGGTCGTGTTGGCCTGCTGGAAGCTCTCGAAGCTGCCGTCGCCGTCGAAGTCCCACTGCACGTTGTCGATGCGGCCGGTGAGCGGGTTGACGGCGCGCGCGGTGAAGTCGACGCGAAGCGGGGCCTCTCCGCGGACCGGCGTGGCCGAGGCGAAGGCCTTCAGCCGGCCGACGCGGACGATGGGGGAGTAGTCGACGGCGACGAGGGAGTCGGTATCCGTGACTTTCAAGACCGGCCGGTAGACGCCCTCGGAAGAGTACGCGCGCGAGGTGACGGCAGAGCTGTCGCTTGCGAAGTCGTAGCTGCCATTGCCGTCGAAGTCCCACTCGAAGCGGGCCAACGTGGACACGGAGGAGCCAGCGACGGCACTGAATCCGACGGGATCGCCCGGTTGGACGATGGCGGGGGAGGCCAGAGCGTTGACGAGCGGGGCCCCGCGCACGGGGTCGCCGGGGAGCACGGCCAGGCCGCCAGGCCTGGAGAAGCCCGAGAGGCTGAACAGCACGGAGCCCGTGGGGGATATCTTGGCGATGCGATCGGCCCCGGCGTCAGCGGCCCAGAGAGCGCCAGAGAGCGGATCGACAGAGAGCGTGACCGGTCCGCGGAAGCCGCCGACGCGCACGATCTCGCCGCCGTCGGCGGCGATCGCCACGAGCGTGACGCCGCCCGTGCCCGTGTCGGCGACCCAGGCGGAGCCGTCGAGCGAGTTGACGGCCACGTCACCCGGCCCTGCGAAGTTCCCGACGCCCCGATCGCCGCTGAAGAGCTCGCCGGCGTTGGACGCGGGAACGCGGATCAGGCGGTTGTCGAGGACGATGGTGCGGGTGCCCTGGTAGATCTGCACCTGGCTGCCGCTGATGTAAAGACTGCCGTCGAGCTTGTTGAGGGCGGTGGAGCGACCGCGGACGTTGGTGTTCGGCAGGTGGTAGCCGATGCTGGATCGGACGCTGTAACCGGATGGGACCGAGCCTGAGAGGCGGTAGAGACCGTTCGGGGAATCGAGAACCCAGACGGCGTCGCGCAGGCCGTCGAGGGCCAGCGACTTGGGCGAGTTGAAGCCTCCGACCGAGGTGATCCCCGAGGCCGCGGCGGAGGCGTCGATCGCCACCGTGGCGCCGGCGGCGGGCGCACGCGGCACGCGGAAGACTTTCTGCAGCGAAGAGTCGACGAGCCAGCAGGCTCCGGTCGCGCCGTCGACCGCCAGATCCTCGATGCGGACGAAACCGGAGACGCGAGCGACCACGCGGCCCGCGGCCGTGACGCGCACGACGGCCGAGGTCGACTCGGTGGCCCAGCAGTCACCCGAAGCGGGGTCGGCCGCGACGTGGCGAGGCTCGGCCAGCGGCACGGCCAGGAGCGTGTGGCCGGTCTGCACGTTGACCTTGACGAGGCGACCGGCGCCCGTGTCGGCCACCCAGAGGTTCTGGTCCCGGCCGGTCCGGGCAAAGTTGGCTCGCAGGATTGCCATGTCGCGGTCGGTGATGCGGCCGTCGCCGTCGAGGTCTCCGGCGTCGGCAAACGAGGGCTCGCCGCGAACGGCGCCGAGGGCCCGGGAAAGGAGGATGAGGTCGAGGCCGTCGACGCGACCCGAGCCGTCGAGGTCGCCGAGAAGCGCCCAAGCCGGGGACACGGCGGCGAGCGCCAGGAGTGCTGCAAACGCGGCGATCCGGGGCGCGCGCGGGAGCACGCCGGACGCTCCGGACGCGCCATAGCTCGACCCTTCGGTCGTTCTCGTCTGACTGTTCATCACGCCTCCTCCTCCCGCCGCGCCGGCCGGCCGTCCGCCGCCGAGAGACGCTGCTGGCGCTTCCCTGGCGCCCGCCGGGCGCCCCCCCATTCGAAAGTTGTGGAAGAATTGCCGCCTCACGGGCGGCCCACGAACTCCTGAACCTGCTCCGGCGTGCCAAGCCGGCCCTTCATCGACCAACGGCTCACCGGGGCATGCGCCGCCGACGCGACGTGTCGGGCGGCCTCCTCGAGCACGGCCACCCGCTTGGTAGGAACCGAGCGGCCAAGCTCACCCGCGGCCCCCTCAAAGATCAGACTGAAGTTGCTGCGCTTCTCATCGCCCCTGCCGTGCCACATCTCGAGGAGCCGGATCGACTTGACCGCCGAGAGCTCGACGCGCGAAGGCTTCCTCGGCCAGACGAAGGCGAGCTCGAGCCGGTCCTCACCCAGGCCCACGCTGACGAACTCGGCCCAGGCCATCTTGGCGGCGTAGTAGTCGAACATGGCGGGCAGGAACAGCAACAAGAGCAGAAAGGCCTTGAGGGTCGGCAGCCGGGCCGTGCGCCGGTCGAAGAGCGCGAACCAGACCCAGGCGGCGGAGAGACCCGCGGCCAGGATTAGCAGGACCGCCCCTGCGGTCGTCTCATCGAGCTGGTAGAGCTTCACCTCTACGGTCGCGGCATCCGGTCCGCGACGGCGGGTTCGAGGGCATCCGGCGGAGCCGTCCGAAGCGGCTAGCTGCGACCACGGGCCACGCTACGCCGAGCACCGGCGGCGGCGCAAGGCGGGTCCTGGAGATGAGGGGGCGTTCGGTGACCTGGGTGACCGAACGCCGCCCGGAAACTGGCGGCTGCCAGGGCCTGCCGCCTATCAGAAGTCAAACGCTCTTCCGCGTCACTTGTATTTGGCGGCCAATTCCGCGTGCAGGGCGTCCAGCACGACGAAGCTGCGCTCGAGCACCTCGTGATCGTCCTTGCTGATCCGGGCCAGTCCCCGGATCACGGCGGTGAGGCCCGCGGCCTCGGCGGTGGCCTTCGGCTGCCAGGTGTTGATCTCGATATCGTGCATGATGCGGCCCAACTCGAGCAGGGCCGGCTCATCGAGCTTGTGGGCCGCCAGGGCGCACTCGAAGCCGGAGAGGTTCCCGCCGCGGGTCAGCTTGGCGAACGGGACTTCGAAGGTGATGCCTTCGGCGATCTTCTGTCCGCGCGGGAAGAACTCGAACCGGGCGCCCGGGCTGACGCGCCGCGTCAAGAGCCAGGCGGTGGCGCACTTGTCGGGCTCCATCCCGCCCGCCCAGGTCGTGTAGAGTGCGGGCTCCGCGGCGCCGAGCAGTGAAGGCTGGGCGATGAGACAAAGGGCGATCACTGCGGTTCTCGGGTTCATGCCGGTTCTTCCTCCTCGGAGAGCACGCCTTCGGACAGCCGGACTCGGCGCGAGCCGGGCAGACCCAGGCCATCTCCATCTTGATGGGTCACGAGGATCACGGCGACCCCTCGTTCGGTGCGCTCGCGCGCGACCAGCTCGACCAGCCTGCCGGCGAGTACGCGTTCGACGTTGGCGAAGGGCTCGTCCAGCATCAGCAGTGGCATCCGCGCCGCAAGCGCCCGCGCGACCGCCAGCCGCTGGCGCTGCCCGCCGGAGAGCTCGTGCGGGTAGGCACCTCCGCGGTCCGCCAGGCCGACGGCTTCCAGGCCAGCGCGCGCCCGCTCGAGCCGCTCGGTGCGCGTCCCGCCGTTCATCACGAAGGTCAGGTGGGCGAGCGCCGTCATGTGGGGCCAGAGCGCAAGCCCCTGAAAGACCATCGAAACTCCGCGAAGGTGCGGCGGCGTGCAGGCGCCCGGGCCGCTGGCGAGCTTCCCATGCAGCCAGACCTCGCCCTCGTCGGGCCGCGCCAGCCCGGCCGCAACGCGCAACAGCGTGGTCTTCCCTCCGCCCGAAGGACCGGTCAGGGTGAGCGCCTCTCCGACAGCCACTCGCAGATTCACGGCCCTGAGCACGGGTAGCCCCGCGTGGGCGACGGAGAGCCGCCTCAGCTCGAGCACGTTCACGGCGCCGCTCCTTGCCGCGACATGTGCCGGACCGCCAGCGATGAGATCGCCACCAGACCGAGAGCACCTGCCCCCACGGCGAGCACCATGAGGGCGCAGCAAGCCGCCAGCGTCTCGTCCATGCCGTAGTGGAGGAAGTTGAAGATCCGCACCATCACCGGCGCCTGGCCCGGTGGAGTCAAAAGTACCGCCAGGTCCACTTCGCCGAGCGAGAGCAGCGCCCCGAGTACGGCGACCGCCCCCATCGCCGGAAGCAGCAGCGGCAGCAGGATGCCGTAGAGGCTCTGGGCGGGCGAGACCCCGCACGCCCACGCGGCTTCCTCGAGCTCGGGATCGAGCCGCTCGAAGACGGTCTCCAGCACCTTGACCCCGACGGGTAGGACGCGCGCCGCCAGGCCGACCGCCAGCCCGAGCGCCGTGCCGTAGAGCGGCTCTGCCCAGCTCCAGCCGCTCCATTGCTCCACGAGCGCGATCCCCAGCACGCTCGGCGGCACGAAGAAGCTCAGGTACGCGAGCCGCCCGCAGAGCTCTCCGAGAAGCCCACGCCCGTGCCGCAGTCGCGCCGCCACCACGGCCAGGGCGCTGACCGTCACCAGGAGGGCCGTCAGGAGGGCAGTCCACCCCGAGAAGACCATGTCCTCCCCGGCGGCGCCGAGCGCGTCGGTGTAGCGGGCGGGGCCGCCCGCCTTCCAAACGAAGGCGGCCAGGGGAAGGCCCGGGTTCCAGGCGACCACCAGAGCGAGTACCGCCAGTGCCAGGGCGTCGACCCACCCGGACGTACGGGGCTCGACGCGCCGCCCGAGCGCTGAGCCGAGCCTCAGCCCGGAGGGTGCTCCGCGAGGCCTGGCCAGCCGGGCCAGCCCCCACGCTGCGGCCAGCAAACCCGCCAGCGGAACCGACGCGGCCGCCGCCGCGCCGACGTCGTGATAGGCCGAGAAGCGCGTGAAGATCTCGACCGGGTAGACGTGCACGCACGCCAGGTCCGCTACCGAGTAGTTCACCGCTGCGAGCACGAAGGCGAGCGCCCAGGCGGACGCGAGCCCGGGCGCCGCGAGCGGCAGCGTCACCGAGCCGAGCGCACCCCAAGGGCCGCGCGCCATGAGTGCGGCCTCTTCAGCGTCGTAGCCGGCCGCCGAGAAGGTCGCCACGGCCACCAGCGCGACCACCGGCGCCAGCCAGCTCGCCAGGACACTCGCCGCGCCCCACGTCCCCTCGACCGCGAGCGCCCCCGCGAGAGGCGCCCCAGGCGCCGACACCACCTGCCAGGCGACGCCGACGAGATACGGCGGAAGCGCCGCGCCGGCCGCCAGTCCCGCAAGCCAAACCCTCGGCCAGGGAACACGCGCGCGCGCCAGAAGCCCGCCGGCCAGCCCGCCCGCCGCGAGCGCCATCAAGCTCGCCGGTAACGCCACGGCGACCGTGTTCTTCAGCACCATCAGCGGCCGTCCCTCCCCGAACACGCGCCCGAACGCGCCGAGACCGGGCCCATCGGTCCCGCCAGCAGCCTGTCCAAGGAAACCGACCAGGGGCCAGGCGATCCAGGCGGCCAGCAGCGCGAGAACTACGAGCCTCCCCCAGGCCCGCCGGAGGACCCTCGCAAGCAATCGGAGTCGATCGAGCGCGTCAGTCATTCAGCAGAACTTCTTGCACCGCGCGCGTGGCCTCGGGCATCGCTGCCTCGACGGCCTCGAACCGGACCCGCATCGTCTCGAGGGTTCGCACGTCGCCCATCCCCTCGGGGCCGGCCAGCCCGGGGCGCAGCGGAATCTGCTGCGAGGGTCCGCGCGCCAGGGCCTCCTCCACCTCTGGGCTCAGCAGGTACTCCGCCAGACGCCGGGCCTCCTGCGGGTGCGGAGCGCCCTTGACGATCGACACCGTGTTCGGGAGCAGCAACGCTCCGCCCGTGCCCTGATCGGGAAAGATCATCCGCACCGGCTTCCCGGCCCGCACTGCCGAGAGCGCGTCGTCGGTGTCTGTGAGCCCGACCAGCGCTTCGCCACGCACGACTTGGTCGCGCACGCCCGAGTTGCCGTCGGCCAGCCGGATGGCGTTGGCGCGCAGCGCCTCGAGGAAGGTCCGGCCCTTGGCGGCGCCCTGCACGGCAAAGAGCGCGGCGACATGAGTGGCCGTGGTGCCGAAGAGCGGCTTGGCCATCGCCGCCTTGCCCTTCCATCGGGGGTGCGCCAGCTCCGAGACCGCCTTCGGCATCTCGGCCTCCGTCACGCGCGAGCTGTCCACGAGCAGCACGCGTGCCCGGCCGCCGAAGCCGTACCACCTGCTCGCCGGGTCCCGGTAGGCATCGGGAATGCCGGCGGCCCGCGTCGTCTCGAAGGTCTCGAACACGCCGCGACGTGCCAGCATCACGGTGTGCATCGGCTCATTGTTCCAGTAGACGTCTGCGCGCGGCCGCTTCATCTCGGCCAGCAGGCGGTTGGCGAGCCCCACGGTCTTGTTCGCTTCCAGGTCGTAGAGTGCCTTGACGCGGATGCCCGTCGCCTTCTCGAAGCCTCGGAGCACGGGCTCGGAAAAGGGCTGATCGAGCGAGGTGTAGACCACCACGCTCGGACGCGCAAGCGCCTGGGGGCAGAGCGCCAGCGCTAGCGCAAACACGGCACCCCGAATGACTATCGCCTCAGACATGATCACGACTCCTTGTGGACGCACGGCCCGGGGCCGCGGCGCGGGCGACTCTAGCACGGCGATTGCTGTGCTATCCCAGTCCGTGACCGAGGACACGAGAGGCGCCGGAGCCGAGCGTCGCCGCGGTGGCCGAGGACGGCGGCGAGTGCAGCGTCGAGGGGTTCGGGAACTTGGCGCTCCCCACTCGCGATCGTAGCCCGCCGGCAAGCGGGGATGCGGCGCCCATCGTCGCATGCGGACTCCTGATTTCGGCCTCGCACGAACGGGTTTGCCGGGCCTCGTTCTGGATCCGTGATCCGCGTCCCCCAATGCGGGCTCCGGCCCCGATCGCTGGACCTTGTCGTCATCCCTCTGTCATCATGCGGATGCAGCCTTCAACGCTGCGACTGGAGAGGCCGTCATGAATTGCCAATGGGTCCTCCTCGCGCTCGCTGTCTGCTTCCTGGCGAGCCCGGCGTACGCCGAGTGGTCCCTGGCCGACATCCTGTTGCTGGAGCCGGCCGCGGACAGCCGGCCCACGACCGGTGAGCTGCCGCTCTACCGGCCGATTCCTGAGACCGACGCGCGCCACGCCGCGGTCATGCGCCTCCTGGACAACGAGGCCGCGCGATTCGCCCGCCGGCTGGTGTCGATTGCCTGGGCTTACGCGCCTGACCACCATCCGATGCAGGGCGTGCTGCTCGCCATCGGGGTGGCCCCGTCGCTCTGGCGGCTGGTCGCCCGGGCGCGGGACCATCGCCCCTTCGAATCGCTGGACGACTTCGCGCGCCGCACGGGCTTGAAAGAGGTGCGCGCGCGCCTGAAGCCGGCACGCTAAGACTGCGTGAAGTGCCGGCCTCTGCCGATGTGTCACGCAGGACACAGGAGGCCTCGATGGGCAGGGTCATCCACCTGCGCCGGGCTGGCTGGGTCACTCCTCTGTGGTGGGCGCTCTGGCGCTTCATGAGGCCATCTCCCGGATGGAGCGCTCGCTCCAGAGCGGCCCCGCCGCCGGCGCGCAAGGCGGCTCGCCTGCAACCGCTGCCGGCGACCGGACCCGTGCCGCCCGACCTGGCGTCGGAGATGCTCGTGAGTCAACGTCGAGGCGTCGAGGAGCTGCGCCGGCTCAACCAGCTCCTGTTGCGCGCCAACGATCGGCTTGCCCTGGGGCCGAAGCCTTCGCGCCAGGCCTCCCGGTCCGTGGTGCGCTCGTTGTTCGAGAAGAAGGACCGGGCACCCTCAGCCCGTGGAGGCGCTGCGCGGCATGCTCAATGCACTGCTCGGCTTCCGGGCCGAGCAACGCATCGTCGAGCTGGCGGGGGCCGTCTCGGCAGCTTCGGGGGGCCCTGGCTGCCTTCAAGGACGTGCTGGTCTCGGACTCGACCGTCACCCGGCTACACCACTTCCTCGTGAAGAACTGGCCCGCCTCTGGACGGACGGCCCGGGGCCGCGGCGCGGGCGACTCTCGCACGGCGGCTCCTGTACAATCCCAGTCCGTGACCGAGGACACAAGCTGTGCCGGAGCCGAGCGGCAGACCCACGGGCTCCAGCGACGTCTGGGGCTTTTCGACCTGATCTGCCTGGGACTCAATTCCGTCATCGGGTCCGGAATCTTCCTCTCGCCGGGACTCATCGCAGGCAAGCTCGGTTCGCTGGCGGCGGCCGCGTTCGCCGCGGGAGGGGTGCTCTGCCTGGCCATCGCCTACTGCTTCGCGGAGATGGCCTCGATGTTCCCGAGCAACGGCGGCGCTTGCGCGTACGCCCGGGAGGCCTTCGGGCCCTTCACGGGGTTCCTGGTTGGCTGGGTGATGTGGCTGTCTTGCCTGGTGGGCGGGGCCGCGGTGGCGGTCTCCTTCGGCGAGATGCTGGCCCGGCGGCTGTCCGGCCTGGCGGCGGCGGTGGGGCTGCCGCTCGACGCGACGCCCGCGATGGCCACCACGCTGGCGTGCGCGGTCATCGTGATTCTGGCGATGGTCAACCTGCGCGGGGCGCGTCACGGCGCGGCCAGCAACAACGGGCTGGCGCTGCTCAAGCTGGCGCCGCTTTCGTTCTTCGCGCTCTGGGCGCTGCCGGAGATCGACGAGAAGGCGATTCCCATCCTGGGTACGCCGGGCCAGGACCTCCTCGGGGGCTTGCTGCTGGTGCTCTACACATTCTCGGGGTTCGAGGAGATCCCGGTGCCGGCCGGGGAGACACGTGACGCGGAGCAAAACGTGCCGCAGGCGCTGGGAGCGGTGCTCGTGTTGGCGACGGGCTTCTACGTGGTGATCCAGGCGGCCGTGGTCTCGCTGGGGGGCGCGGGCTCGGCGACGCCACTGGAGGATGCCGCGAGCGGCAGCCGACTGTTGTCTCTGGTGGTCGCCGCGTCGTCCCTGGCGGCGCTGGCCAGCGTCAATGCCAGCATCGCCTTCACGGGACCACGCTCGCTCTGGGTCCTGGCGGCGGATGGGTGGATGCCGGCGGCGCTGGCCCGGCTCACCCCTGGCACGGGAACGCCGCGCGCGGCCGTGTTCGTTACCAGCGGCCTGACGCTGGCGCTCTGTGCGAGCGGAACCTTCGAAACGCTGGCGGTGCTCTCGGTGCTCGCCAGCTTGCTCCAGTACCTGCCGACCATTTTGGGCGTACTGGTCCTGCGACGCACGCAGCCCAACTTGCCGCGGCCGGTGCGTATCCCCTACGGGAATCTGATCCCGGTGACTGCGCTCGCAGTCTGTCTGCTGCTGCTTTCGACGAGTCACCGGAGTTACCTGGTGGGCGCTGCGGTTGCGCTGGCGATTGGCGCCGCAGTCGGCGCGCCGAGGCTGCTGGCAAGCCGCAAGCGGTCCGAGACTTCAGCCTGACGCCCCGGCGATCTGCGCGGCAGCGGCACGGAGCCGGGCAGGGTCGGCGCAGGCTTCCAGGAGCGCGCGCACGTCCCGACGCAGCGGCCCTTCGTCGAGCCGCTTCTCCAGCAGCTCGATGGTAAGCCCCGAGCGGCGGCGCTCACGGGCGGCGGCCGCGCTCAAGAGCGCCGGCGCCAGCGCCGCGTCTCCCGAAGCGACGGCAACCAGACGGGCGGAGCGGACGACGGCACGCCTGACGGGCACGGAGCTCGGCAAGGCACCGGCTGCCAGGAGCCGGCAAGCTTCGGCCACGGACTCCTGCGCAAACCGGACGACATCCGGGGCATTGCGGCGGCTTCGCAGCTTGGCCAGCAGCCGCCAGACGTCTGCGGGCGCACCGGGACGACGTGCGGCCTCGAGCAAGGGCGCCAGCGTTACGGCGCCCGCGCCTGCCGGGCCGGCGTCCGCGGGGCCGAGCGCCTCGGCCAGGGCATCCCGAGCTTCGGCGGAGCGGACCTCACGTACGGCCTGGCCCAGCCTGGAGCGGTAGGTCGGGTCCTCGACCGCCAGCACGCGCGCCAGCATCCCGGGCCCGCGGCGTCCCAAGCCGGCCAGCTGCGTGGCCAGCGTCTGCCTCTCGACTCGGTCGAGCCGTCCCATTGCCCAGAGCACCTCGGACTCGGTGCGGTCCTCGAGCCGGGCAATGGTCCGCTGCAGCACGCCCAGGATCGGGGCATTGTCGGGCCGATCGACCGCCGCATGGAGAGCCGGCAGCGCGCCAGGCGCCCATGCGCGCTCGAGCCCGAGGGCGGCCTGCCGGCGCACGATCTGAGACTCATCGCCCAACCGCTCGGCCAGGGCCGGGACCAACGCCCGGTGACCGATCTTTCCGAGCGCCCAGCAGGCGGCCGCGCGATCGCTGGCGGACGGAGCCGTCACCATCCGTCGCAGGGTGCCGAGCCCCGCGACGACCTCCTCACGGGTGCTCGCCACCCTGGCCAGGGACGCCGCGGCGCTGGCGCGAACGCGCGGGTGGGAGTCCGAAAGAAGCGCGCCGAGCGGCACGGAGCCCCGGTCTCCGCCGAGCCTGCCGAGTCCTTCGGCCGCGTTGGCGCGAACGCGCATATCCGTAGAGGTTGCGCAGAGTATGAGGGCCGCCTCTGCGCCGGCGCTCGAAGGCAAGTGTGAAATGAGACTCGCTAGTACCATCGAGTCCTTTTCGCCTGAGATCGCCGCGGCCAGGGCCGCCCCGGCTTCCTCGCCGCCAGCGCGTCCGAGCTCGGCGGCAGCCTGACGACGGTGATCGGGGTCAGGCGAGGCGAGCAGCGCCTCGAGGGCCACCACACGACGGCGCTCCGAAAAGGCGCGCAGCCGCGACAGGGCGCTGGCGCGGTCCGCATCGGCGCCGGCTAGCAGGTTTGTCTCGAGCGCCGCCACGTAGCGGGCGTCGATGCGAAGGCTGGCTGCCAGGTAGCCCGCGGCAAGCACCAGCAGCACCGTGAAGGTCACCTTTGGAACCAGGAGAACAGGCAGGGCGATCATCGCCACCGAGACCTAGACGACACCTGCTCCGTAGATCTGCCCGTCCAGCCTCAGCCGGGCCTGCCGGGCCTTGTCCGGCGGGAAGGGCGCCAGCAAGAGCGCCAGGCAGGAGCGGTTGACGCCCTTGTCGAAGACCGTGAAGGCGAGGTTGGCAGCCAGGATCGCGGGAAAGCCGCCGCCGGCCAGGACTGCGCCGCAGGCGACCGCCAGCAGAACGGGCATGGCCGAAAGGACTTTGCCGGGCGTGAACCAGGCGAGGAGCCGCCCGGTCAGGCTCGTCTGGAGCAGGAAGATGGTCGTCTTGATGACGGAGTCGAAGCGGCCCAGGAAGGCCGCAACGTCGGCCGCCGAGGTGAACTGCTCGGACACGGCGCGATTGAGCTGGTAGTCGACCAGGTACTTGAAGATGGCGAAGGCCGCCACGAGGCGCGCGATGCCGGCCAGCAGCGGTTCCTTGCCGAGCTCCAGGGCTGCCGGGCTCGGCTCGGTGCTGGCAGAGCCGGCCGGGCCTCGCGCCTCCGCCACGACCCCCTCGAGAATCGCCAGCGCCAGAGCTAGCCCCAGGATTCCCGCGAGGAACAGGTTCTCGAGCCCGGCTACTCTGCCCAACGGTCCGGTGGCGAGGCCGGTGAGGATCTGGCAGAGGAAGGCTCCGGCCGTGACGAGCGGGGTCCAGGTCTTGACCTCCTGGATCACGAGAACGCCCTCCAGCGTGTTCCAGAAGAGCATCCAGCACAGGATGGGGAACGGGACGACCATCGACTGAATGGCTGCCTGGGCGTAAAACGACCCGGAGGAGCCGTTGACGCGAGCCAGTCCGAGGAAGATGGAGTAAGCGATGAAGTAGCCCGTGAGGAGCGCAAATGGCCGCGCGGCCCGCAATGAGCGGAAAACGGCGCTCAGGGCCAGCGCCAGAACGTACCCCGAGAGAGAAGTCCATGGCAGGTACGCGGCCCCGCAGCGCTGCAGGAAGAGAGTCGTCGAGACGAGGTACACCATCAGCGCAACGCACTGCGTCAGCGCGAAGGCGGCGGTGATGGCGGCGAAGCGGGGGAAAGCGGCCGGCTGGATGCCGAGAAGCTTGGCGATGCGGCCCACGGGTCAACCCTCCGGCGGGAGCGCCGAGTCACGCCAGACGTCCTCGATCAGCTGGTCGCGCTGCAGCCGCTCGGCCATGCCGTTGAACGCGCGCGCGGCCTCGCCGAGCTCGTCGGAGCCGCGCTCCGGGATGCGGTGCGAGACCGCTCCGTCACCCACTTTCCGGATGCCGGCAACCAGCTCGTGAACGGGGCCCAGGATGCGGCGCCCCAGCATCCACGCGGCGGTCAATCCCAGCAGCAGCGCCGCGCCCAGGGCAAAGGCGGCGGGCAGCCGCAGGCTCGCCAGTGGCGCCAGCGCCACGTCCTTCGGCAGACCGACCACCACCCAGTGGGCCCGGGTGCGGGACGGCTCCTCGATCAACAGATGCTCGCGGCCGTCGAAGTCGACGTTGGAGATCCGCTCGAGGCCGTCCGCGGGCAAGACGAAGGGCTGCTCCTTGCGGGCCCGGAGCAGCCGCGGCGGCGGGTTACCAGTCAGCGCCACCATCCGGCCGCGGTCGTCGAGCACTGCGATGTAACCCTGCCGGCCGGGCGCAAGGCCGTCGATCCAGACGTTGACCTGCTCCGTAGCCGCAAAGAGCGCCAGAGACAGCAGCCCCTCGGGCTTGCCGCCCTTGCCCCGCAGGGCAACGACGTAGACCAGCTGCGCGCGATCCGACGGGGTGAAGAAGATGGGCGTGAACTCCGGCGTGCCGGTAGCCATGACGCGGTCGGCGACGGCGGCGAATGGGCCGGTGTAGCTCTTGTAGCTCTCGCCCACGCGCGCGTGGCCCGAGCGGATTCCTGGCGCGTACCTGAGCAGGCGGAGCTTGGCGCCGGCATCGAAGACGAAGGCGTTGGAGAAGAACTCGCCGAAGTCGAGGAAAGCCTCCAGCAGCTGCGCCCGGCGAACCTCATCGCCGCGGCTGGCCTCCAGCTTTCGCGACAGTGATTGGGCCGCATCCACGCCGCGCGTCAGGGCGTGGTCCAGGTGGCGGCTGACGGCCCGCGCAAGGTAGCGATTGGAGCGGATGACCCAGGCCTCCATCACGGCGCGACCGCCCGCGTAGAGCACCAGCAAAGCCAGCAGCGAAGCAAGGCCAACGCTGGCCAGGAAGAACTTCGTGATCTGGGCCCGCAGGCCGGCAGGACGGCTCATGGACGCAACGGCCCGGGCACCGCACCGGCCGCCTCCCCGGAAGCGGCTGTGCGATGGCGCGTGACGTCGTTCGAAGGCGTTCGTATCATGGAGTGAGCTCCGGCGGCCGGTGCTTCGAACATCGTGAGGCGCCCGCGCCGGACAATCAAGCGGCCCGAGCGGCCGGGAGGTCGAAGAGAGCCTCGTGGAGATCGTCGAGTCGTCGATCGGTGAGATCCTGACGCGGGCCTGCGGGTACCTGCGCACCGTCTGCTCGCACTCGGCCCAGCCGTACCGAGGATGCGCGCTCGGCAACTCGCTCTGCGGGGCGGGCTGCTACGTGCAGCACAACAGGTACGTCACCCGCGGGCGCGCCTGGGGCAGCTTCCTGGAGGTGCGGACCGGCGCGGCCGACTCGTATCGCCGATCGGCGGCCCGGGAGCGACGCTGGGCGTGGGCCAATCGCGGCGCGTTTGCCGTCTACGTGTCGAGCTCGACGGAGCCGTTCCAGCCGATCGAGCCTCGGCTGGGCGTGACGCGACGGCTGCTCGAGGCGATGCGCGACGATCCGCCGGACGCGCTGGTCTTGCAGACCCATTCGCACCGTGTCACCGAGTACCTGGAGCTCTATCGCGAGCTGGCGGCCCGCTGCGCACTGAGGGTGCACGTGTCGATCGAGACCGACCGCGAGGAGCTCCCTGGGCTGGCCCCGCACGCCAGCCGCGTGGCCCAGCGCTTCGAGGCCGCCGAGAGGCTCAAGGCGGCGGGGATCACGACCTGGATCACGGTCTCGCCGCTCCTGCCGATCGCCGACCCCGAGCGCTTCTTCGCGCGGGTCCGCGCCGCGGCCGACGCCGTCGTGGTCGACCACTTCATCGGCGGGGACGGCTCCGCAAACGGAAGTCGCACTCTCAGGACGCAACTCCCCGCCGCCATCGCCGCCATCGACCCGGAGGCCCTGACCCTCGACTACCGGGATCGCATGGTGGCCGTGGCCGCCCGCCACCTCCCGGGCCGGGTGGGCGTCGGCTGCGACGGCTTCGCCGGCCGCTTCCTGCGCTGACCCGGAGGAGCGAGCTGGAGCCGGCGACAGGATTTGAACCCGCGACCAGCTGATTACAAATCAGCTGCTCTACCAACTGAGCTACGCCGGCTCGCGACGTCACTCGGTGCCCGGATCGGGCACCGAGAGGGTACCGTAACCCTGCTGCGGACGCCACTGCCGGATGCGGGGCTTCACACCGGCACGAGCCGGACCCGCTCGTCGTAGAGGGCGCCGCCCTCGCCGCCGTCGGTCAGGCGGGCCCGGACGAGCGAATTGGCGCACCGGCCGAGCGCGCGCGAGCCGCCCTTGTCCATCACGGCCACGTCGGTGCGCTGCCGAGAATCGTGCTCCACGCGCACCAGGAGCCAGCCGATGCGGCTCTCGATGCGCGCCGTCGACCCGTCGGGCAGGCCGTTTGACGCCTCCGGATGCACGCGCACGACCGCGGGCCCCTGGGGGCGGCGCGGCGGCCCGGCCCACTGCGACGACTGCGACTTCTCCGTCGAGAGCGACATCAGGTAGAGCGGGTAGCCGTCTTCACCCGAAAGCTCCACCGGCTCCTCCGACACCAGATGGACGCGGCCGTCGGAGGTCGGGAACTTGCGGTCGGCAAAGAGCACCACCGGCGCCAGAGGGTTGCGGACCGCCTCGGTTTCCAGCCGCTCCAGCGTGACGCCGAGCGGCGCGATCTTGCCGAGCAGCTTCCGCTTCCACTCCCGCGCCGTACCGCCGAACTCGGCGCCAAGGCCCACGCGAGGCGCCAGCCGCCGCAAGATTTCGAAGTCGGTCGCCACTCCCGGCGGAGGCCGGACGGCAGGCACCACCGAGCCCAGGTAGTGATTCCCATAGGCGCCGACCAGGTCCTCGTCCTCGAGCATGGTCGCCGCCGGCAGCACCACGTGCGCCAACCGGGCCGTGTCGGTCACGAACGAGTCGACCACCACCAGCAGGTCGAGGCGTGAGAGGGCCCGCACGGTCGTCTCCGAATCGGGCAACATCACGACGGGATTTCCCGCAGTGATCCAGCAGGCCCGGATGGGCGGCCGGTCGAGCTCCAGCAGCTCCTGCCCCAGCCGCGGCTCACAGACGGTCCGAGGGGGCGGCTCTGCGTTGGCCCCGTGAGCCGGCCCGAAGTCGAAGGCGCCCCGCCGCTTGAAGTAGAACGAGACGCCGCCGCCGGATATCCCCAGGTTGCCCGACACAGCCCCGAGCGCGTCCAACGCCCGGACGATGGCGCTTCCATTGGCCCTGCGCTGCATCCCCCAGCCGACCTGGATCGCGCAGGGCTTTTCGGCCAGCCGCCTCGCCAGGTCGCGGACCTCCTCTTCGGTCACATCGGCCGCGCGCGCCCAGTCGCGCACCGGGCGGCGTCCGTACAGTGCCGCGAACTCCTCCAGCCCCGAGCAGTAGCCCGTGGCCTCGTCGTCGATCCCGCCCGCCTCTTCGAGAGCCCGCGCCACCCCCATCGCCAGGGCGAAGTCTCCCCCCGGCCTGGGCTGGACATGACGCTCGCAGAGCCCCGCCGTCCGGTGCCAGACGGGATCGATCAGCACCAGCCGCGCGCCGCGCCTGCGCGCTTCCATCAGCACCGGCAAGAGGTGCACGTTCGAGACGTATGGGTTTTTGCCCCAAAGCAAGATGTGGCGAGCGTTCGACAGGTCGTGCAGATCGCTGGAGTCCGACTCGCCGAAATCCGCGAGCTGCGCGGCCTCGCCGGCGCCGCTGCAGATGTCTCCGCGCTTGGTCGTCACCGGGCCGAAGAGCTCGAAGAACCGATCGCAGAGCGCCTTCAGAATCCCGAGCGACCCTCCGGAACGGTAGTGGAAGATCGACGCTGGGCCGCTTTCGGCCCGGATCGACAAGAGCCTCTCGGCCACGAAGTCGAGCGCCTCATCCCAGCTCGCAGGCTCTAGCCTCTCCCCGCGGCGCAGGAGCGGGGTCGTCAGCCGCTCGGGGTCATACTGACGTTCCAGGAACCGGCTGGTCCGGCTGCAGAGAAAGCCCTGCGTCACGGGGTGCTCGGGCTCGCCCCTGAGAGCCGTGACGCGCCCCTCCGACACCTCAGCCAGGATGACGCAGGCGTCGGGGCAGTCGCGGTTGCAGGAGGTTCGAACGACGGTCTTCGCGCGCGGCATGGCACCGGAGTATAGCGTCCGGCGAAAGACCCGGTCCAGAACGGAGGGGGGCACGTCGGTAGGCTGGTAGATCTGTACTGGAGTCTACCCATCGAGGGCTCTGCCCCCGAGCCCCCGCCAAAGGGCAGTGCCCCTTGGAACCCCTTCGGCCGAGAGACTCTCCTTTGTCCTCGAAGGCTGCGAGGACCAATCGAACGCTTCTGCAAGGAAATGGGGGTGCAGGGGGCCGACGGCCCCTTGCCAGGGCCTGGGGCATGGCCCCAGCAGGAATCAGTACCACTTACGAGCTTACCGACCTGCTCCCCCAACGGTGCCTCCGAGGGGCCTCGCCCGCGCGGGGCGCGGGCGAGGCGCAGGAGATCAGTTGGCGGTGGGGTCCATGGTGTCGAGGGCGCGCTGCGCCTGGAGGGTTCGCTGAGCCTCGGTGGAACCGGTCTGGCGAGAGACGAGATCGGCGAAGGGGACGCCTGCGACGCGCAGGCTGCGCGTGTCGGGGTCCTCGTCGGGTGCAGCGGCCTTTTCCACCGGCTCGGGGGCCGGGGTCTCGGGAGCAGCCGGAGCGTCCCCGGCGGCCTCCCCGGCAGGCTCGGCGCCGCCTGAAACCTCGGGCGGCAATCCGTCCGCGGGCACATCGTCTGGCGCGGCCGCCACCGTGCCGTCCTCGCGCAGCTCGGGAAGGGGCGCCCCGGCGTCGTCTCGACCCGATGGAGCCGCCGGAGCCTGCGAGTCTTCCGACGGCGCGGCGGGGCCGGGCTCAACCGGCAGCGGTGTCTGGCCCGGGTCGATCGGCGCCGCCGGAGGCTGGCCGCCGCCCGGCGCGAGCGCCACCACACCCGGCTGCCCGCCGGAGCCACCCGAGCCGCCTCCGACGTGCAGTTGCAGGCCCGTGAAAGGCGAGATCGACAGGTCCACCGGCCGCCCTCCGCAGCCGGTCAGCCCGATCGTCGCCACCGTCAACAGGAGCAGCCCCGAGCGGGGCAGAAGCCTGCCCATGCGAACCTCCTCGTCTTGGGCCGGCCGCAAGCGGCCAGCGCGTTAGCGTTGGCGGCGAGGGATGCAGGCATGATGCCAGGGGGGAGAAGGGGTACTGAATAGAGCCTGTCGGGGGCGTCGCTCCCGAACCCCGACCAGGGGGTCAAGAACCCCCTGGTCCCCCATTCTTTGCGGGTTTTGGGACGGTCGGGAGCAGGCGGCCTCGTGCGAAAGATCTCGCACCATCGAAGCCCGAGCGACGACCTCCGCAAACGTAACAGCCCGGTCACTCACGTAACCGGGCCGTTACTCGGTTCTCGGAGCGGCCTGGGCGGACCCTGTCGGGGCAGCGGCCTCGTCGAACCAAGGAGGCAGTGGTGGGCGGTAATGGACTCGAACCATCGACCTCCTGCGTGTCGAGCAGGCGCTCTAACCAGCTGAGCTAACCGCCCACGGCGGAGGCGGATTCTACACCATGCCGACCCGAAACGCCAGTGCGAAGTGAGCCCTCTCGAGCGCCCGAACGCAGCACGACAACGGGTCCGACGGTGACGGTCGCACCCGCGATCGGCCCCTGGGCCAGCTCGACCGGGCGACCCGTGATCCGGGCGAGCTCCGCGAGACCGGCGGCCAGCAGAGCGGCCACGGCGGGGTCGGAGGTTGCCAGCTTGGAGCCGGCGGCCGGCGCCCGGCGCAACTCGACGACGAGCGCGTGTTGCCAGACGTCCGCAGATACATCGAAGTCGGAGGCCGGCCGGCGCTCGCGCGTCCAGGCGGCGAGCTTCTCGAAAACGTAAGGACAGAGCGGTCCGAAGGCGGGCCCGAGCTCCTCGAGCACGCGCACGGTCGCAGCACGCACCGCGCCCAGGTCGGTCCCCTCCCGGCGCCGGGCGGCGGCCAGACCCGCGTAGAGCGAGAAGTCGTCCGTCACGTCCAGGAAGATATCGGCAACCTCGCGCAGCGAGTGCCTCTCGTAGGCATCTCGCGCGGCCTCCCGGGCCGCCCGCGCACGCGCCACGATCCAATGGTCGGACAGGTGCGCGGCGCCCGCGACCATCGGCGGCTGGAAGAGCCGGAACAGGCCGGCCACCTTGCCGGCAAAGCTCTGGACGGCCCGTCGCGCCCCGCGCAGCCGGCCCTCCGAAAGCGTCACGACCCGCCCGCCGTCCACATCGAGGCAAAGCAGGTAACCCAGCCGCAAGGCGTCGGCCCCGAAGCGGCGAATCAGGGTCGAGGGCTCCACCACGTTTCCTCGGCCGTTTCGCATGGGGCGGGGATAGACGCGCCGCACGAGGCGCTGCTCGTCAGGCCGATCGCCGCTCTCCCTGGGCGCGTCCACGCTCAGGGAGCCTTCGACGACGTGGATGGAGCCATGCACGTGGATGGTCCTGAACAGCGGCCTGCCCGTCACGGCGAACGAGGCGAGCTGAGCCGGCACCACCCAGCGCACCAGGAAGTCGGGGTCGACGAACACCTCGTCGATGGGCGCCGGCGTGGCCGTCGAAGGCCAGCCCGCGGCCTCGAGCGCCAGGGCGGCCATCGAGAACCACGTGCTGAGCCGCTCCTGAGGACGCTCCGGGTTGTCGTTACCCCACCAGTACTGGCGCGAGATGCACCAGGGCTCCAGCCCTCGCAGGTGCTCCAGCACCCGCTCCTTCCAGCGAGCGGGCTCCAGGGTGACGGCCCCGGACTCGATGGCTCTTTCGAGGTGGCCGGCGGCCGTTTCGAAGCGAACGTAGGATTGCGCGGATCGATCCGGCAAGACCACGGTCTCGCAGCGCCGGCACCGCCGCGCCTCGACCGACCAACGGCCCGTCTCGCAGACTGCCCCGCCTGCCAGCGAGGCCAGTACGGCCTTGCGCGCGGAG
Source organism: Candidatus Wallbacteria bacterium (assembly GCA_016190005.1). Lineage (GTDB taxonomy): Bacteria > Muiribacteriota > UBA6191 > JACPRK01 > JACPRK01 > JACPRK01. Next base: position 54,223 of record JACPRK010000127.1, read on the forward strand.
TCCCGTGACGAAGCTGCACGCCCCTCCGCCGCGCGGATCTCACCCCGCTCGTCGAAGAGCTCGGGGCAGTCGAGGATGCCGTGCGCCGCGGCGGCCGCCGCGTCGAGGTGACGCCAGGCCGGCACAAGGAACTCGGCGTCGGTGGCAAGCGCCTCGACGGTGACGACCGGCAGCGCGCCCTGGCGCACGGGGATGCGGACCGCCTGTCCGGCCAGCTCGCGATAGCGGCCTCGAGGATTGACCGCGACCGCCACGGCACCGAGCAGCAGCTCCGGGAAGAACTCCATCGTCTCGATGGCGGCGCCGGCATCCGTGGTGACGCGGATCGCGTAGCGCTCGGTGACTTCGACCTCGCGCCGGACGATGTCGAGCGCGACGCAAACGGTGCGGCAGCGCGGACAGCGATAGGTGAGCGGGTTGTCCTGCGCGATGAGCTTCGCGTCGGCCAGCGCGAAGTAGAGTCGCCGCACGGCGTCGCGCCCCTGCGGGCTCATCGGGTCCAGCCAGGTGACCGGGTCGAATCCGACGCCCAGCTGGTGGAGCTGCTCCCGGATGGCGGCGTCGTTTCGGCCGTGGAAGTCTCGGCAGAGCTCGACGAACTTCGGCCGTCCGATCTCCAGCCGTTCGTGCGGCAGCGATCGCTCCACCGAGAGCTGCAGCTCCAGCCCCCCGTGCTCGCTTCCCAGGATGCGGCGGGGGTTCTTGCCCGAGAGCCATTCGAGCGCCCGGGCGCGGACGTCGAGCAGCACCGGTGAGAAGAAGGTGGCAAGGCTCGGTCGGCAGGCGGCTGATACGGGCGAAGCTGCCACGGAATGGCCGGCGCCGGCAAAGCGCGCGTCGCGCTGCCAGGCCACGCGCAGCTCGGGCTCGTCCAGGGCCGGCACGAAGGCCGGCGGAGCGCGGCGGCGAACCTTGCGTTCACCCGGGGTGTGCCAGCCGCTGTCGATCAGGTGGTCGATGATGCGGCGGCCGCGGTGCCCCAGCAAGGGGTGCAGCTCGGCGGCGGCGACGTCGGCCAGCTTGTCGGCGGCTTCGCGCGTGGTGATGCCAAGCTCGCGCGCGTGTCGCAGGACGCGGAGCGTGTCCGGGTAGACGCGCTCGGCCGCGAACTGGATGTCCTCGTCCAGGTAGCCGTGCCATTCGTCGGCGCAGTTCACGATCCCCATACGGTTGCAGACGTAGTCGGGCACGAACGCGATACCCCGCTCGCGGAGCCGCTCGGCGTCCTCGGGGGCCCGCAGGATGTTGTTGGCGGCGCCGCAGATGAGCCGGGCCTTCAGGCGCGGGATGGTCTCGCTGTTGATGACGGCTCCGATGGCGCAAGGGGCCACCACGTCCACGTCGAGCGCAAAGAGGTCGGCCCCGCCGACCGCCTGGACCCTGGGGCGGCGCGCGATCAGCTCGGCCACGGCGCGCTGGTTGACGTCCCCGACCCAGACGGAAGCCCCGGCATCGTCGAGCAGCTCGACCAGCGGGGCGCCGACGTTACCCGCGCCCTGGACCGCGACGCGCACGCCCTGCAGACGGTCGGTGCCCGTCAGGAAGAGCCAGGCGGCCTGCATGCCGCGGAAGACGCCGCGGGCCGTGTAGGGCGACGGGTTTCCACTGCCGCCGCGCGATCGCGAGATGCACGTGATGAAGCGATTCTCCGACAGGATGGCGTCCATGTCGGCAGTCTTGGTGCCGATGTCCTCGGCCGTGTAGTAGACGCCGCCCAGGCTGGCGATGAATCGGCCGTAGGCGCGGAAAATCTCCGCGCGGCGAGCGCTTCCCGGCGGAAGCTCGTCGGGCGAGGCGCAGTCGGCAGGCCACGATAGGATGCCTTTCCCGCCGCCCCACCAGAGTCCCGCCAGGGCGTTCTTGCGCGTCATGCCTTGCGCCAGCCTCAGCCCGTCGACCAGGAGCTCCGCGACGTTGGGGTACGGCTTGAAGCGCAGGCCGCCCTGCGCCAGCCCGCGGCGCGTGTCATGGACGAAGGCAAAGAAGACGGATGCCAGGCCATGCTCACGACCAATGAAGACCGCCTCATGACGCGCGAAGTCGCCCGACAGCTCCAGGAACGCCCGCACCGGCTCCAGGAGCGCCGGGTGGGAGACCGAAAACTCACCGTTCTCGTAGGTGACGAAGGCGCGCGTCACGCCCGCGTCCTCCAGCATCCGCCGGAACTCCTCGAGCGACCAGGCGCGGACCCGCGCGGCCAGCTCGCGCCGGCGGCGGTCGACGTCGGGTTTGCCTTCTGCGCGTGCCATCGACGCTACAGGTTGGACCCGGAGGCGCCCGGTGTCAATGACGCCGGTCACGGCAGGCTTCAGGGATCAGGGATCAGGCTTCAGGGATCAGGGATCAGGGATCAGGCTTCAGGGATCAGGGATCAGGCTTCAGGGATCAGGCGTCAGGGATCAGGCTTGAGGCTTGAGAAGTGAGGAGTGAGAGGTGAGAAGGGTTCCCGATTCTCGATTCTCGCTTAGGGACGGCTACTGGACGCGGAGCTTGTGCTCGACGTACTTCACGAGCATGTCGACCGTGTAGTACTTGGCGAGATCGGAGACGGGGAGGTCGCCGTTGACGTCGCTGAGGTCGATGTAGGGATACCGCGTGCGAAGAACGTTCAGACCCTCGCCGGTCAGCTTGCCGGCGCTGACGTACTGCTTGTTGCTGAAGATCTCCTGCGGGAAGAGCTCGCCCTGCGGAATCTTGAGGCCGAAGGCCTTCTCCATACGGAAGATGATGTCGACGAAGTCGATCGACTCGGCTTCGAGATCGCGCGTGAGCGACGTGTCCGGCTTCATGCGCTCCTCCTCGACTCCGAGGGCCTGATTCAGACAGCGCTTGACCTTGCCATAAATCTCGTCGCGATTCATCATCGGAATGCCGCTCCTTCTCCGCAGCAGAACAACCCGGGCCCACCGGCTCCGGAGGCAACGGGAGCCGCATTATATCAGGGAATGGCGTTCATTTCAAGCGCCACGCGGCATCGGGGTGCACGCGCGGTAGGGGGGAGGGCGCATCACACGGTGACCGTTCGCCTTTCGGCGAGCTCAGGACATGCTTGTCGAAGGGCGGGCAGGCGAGAACCCACTCTGAGCCTGAATTGTGGTTCGACAAGCTCACCACGAACGGGATAGCGACTCATGAACCGCGCGCGCAACCGCGCCATCGGCGTCGTAGAATCGCCGGCATGAACCGTCGGATGGCGCTCGCTCTGCTCACCGTGCTTCCCGCTTGGCTCATCATCGAGCTCTGCTTCTGGCCTCACCCGCAGGGTGCATCCGAGATGCTGGCCCGGCTCGGCGCTGGCCCCTACACGACGGCGTCGGCCTACTGCAGAACACGGTATGGCTGGTTCGCGCTGGCCTGCGGAGCACAGCTGGCGCTCTGGCTGGCGCTAGCCTCGCCGCTTGTCAGCCGGGCCTTCGAGGCGGCCGTCGCGCGATTCTCGCCGGTGGCGCGAGCCGCGGCGATCGCCCTGGCCTGTACCGCCCTGGCGCGTAGTCTCTCCCTGACGTTCGGTTTCGCGTCGGGACACCTGCTGGACCGAGCCTACGGCCTGACGCGCCAGTCGACCTGGGCCTGGCTCACCGAGCAGCTGCTGGAGCACGCGCTCGCGGCCTCTGTGACCGTCGCGGCGGCGGCGGCCGTCATCTGGGCCGCCGGCCGCTTCGGGCGCGGCTGGTGGCTGGTGTCGACCGCCGTTCTTTCCGCCGGCACCCTCGCCCTGGTCGCCGCGCAGCCGCTGCTGATCGATCCGCTCTTCGACCGCTACATCCCACTCCAAGGAACGCCCGGTTCAGAACGGCTCATGGAGCTGGCGCGCCGCGCGGGGTTCGACCCCGCCAGGCTCTCGGTGGCGCTCGTCAGCCATCGCACAACCAAGGGCAACGCCTTTGTCAACGGCCTGGGACCGACTGAGCGGATCGCGCTCTGGGACACGTTCCTGGAGGCCTCTCGCGCCGACGAGGCCGAGCTGGTCCTGGCCCACGAGCTGGGCCACTGGCGCGCCGGCCACGTGGCCCTGGGCACTGCGCTCGCCCTGGTCGGACTGGCTCTCGCAATGATGCTCTTCTCGGCGTTGTTCCCGGTTCCCACCCCGCGCGACGTACCGGCGATCCTGCTGACGGTTTTCATCCTGCGAGTGGCCTGCCTGCCAGTCGAAAATGCCGTCTCGCGCGCCATCGAGGCCCAGGCCGACTTCCTCTCGCTCCGCTACACGAACAGGGCCGAGGCCTTCATCAGAGCCGAAGAGCAGCTGGCCCGCCAGAACCTCTCGGACCCCGACCCGCCGCCCCTGGCCGTCTGGCTACTCTTCACGCACCCGCCGACCTCAGAGCGCATCGCCATGGCCCAGCGCTTCGCGCGCGCCGGCTCACGTTGACAGCGGCCCTCGGCGGCCCTATCTTCAGACCCGGTGGCCTACTTCCACAACTCGGGCCGGCCCAGGCCCGCACGCGTCTTCGCCGTCCTCGAGCCGGGGGAAGCTCCGGACCGCGCCGCGACCGCCTCGCCCGGAACAGCCCGCACAACGGTACTGCTGCCGGTCGCCCCGGGCGCTCCCCGACGCCGCCCCGTCTGGCCCGCCGCCGCCGGCGGGCTCGTCCTGCTTGCGGCGGCCGTGGTCCTCTACCTCAAATCATCCGCCGGACCCGCCGAGGTGGTTCCGATGATCGCCACCCGACCTGCAAAGCCAGCGCGCACCTCCATCTTCGCGCCCTCGAAAACCGTCGTGACGGGCGAAAACTGGACCTACGGGCGCACCGGCAAGCCGCCGAAGCAGACCCTGCCGTCGGCGGCGGCCGTCGCCGCCTATCGCAACGAAATGGAGAAGCTGGCCGAGCGCCAGCGCCAGCAGCTCTCCGCCGCGCGCCGCTAGGGGCTGCCCTTCACCGGCCGGCCACGGGAGTCACGTACCGGAATGCCAGCCGGTCCAGTCTCGACTTCATTCGCCGCAGCTCGGCCACGGGCGTCGAGTACCGGACCGTGACCGCCAGCTGCCCTCGCTTCAAGCATCGCGCGTCGAAGGCGTGATACAGGCAGGACTCCTTGGCCTGCTGCTCCCGGTGAAACCAGAGCGCTGCCGGCGCCTCGCCCCCGGCGATCCAGACTTCGTAGGCGCCGCCCGGCGGCAGGTCCCGAGAGCAGAGCACGAGCTCGGCCGCGTCCCCCGTCCAGGGTGCGTCGAATGTCACCATGTACAGCTGGCGAAAGACCGGCTTCTTCCCCAGCGGGTCCCAGGCCGCCGCCGCCTTCGACTCGAAGTCGACGCGCCCCTGGAGCGGCACCTCTCGCTCCGCAATCGCCCGACCAGGCCCGGCCCAAAGCGTCGTCTTGGTCCCGAGCCGCCAGCGCGAGCTCTCCAGCCGCTCCACCCCGCTCTTCCAGGGGATGCCGAGGACCGCGCAAAAGTGATCCGTCCGCCTCAGCTCCTTGAGCGAGTCGTAGAACGGCTGCGAAGACGCAAGCGGCACCGCGTCGTGAAATCCGTCCCGCGCCACCAGCTCGGCAGTCGCGTGCAGCCTCTCCCTGAGCCGCGCGGCGGCTGCGCACGCCTCGAGCTTCGCCGCCTTCTGCCCAGCCGTCACTCCTCGGCCCGCCGTATGGAAGACGGCGTCTCGCGCCTGATCGAAGCCGCACGCCTTCACCGCGCGCCGCAGCTCCTCCAGGTGCGGAACAGCGCCCTCGAAGCTCACGGCGCCGCCCTGTTGCCGCGCGCCGGAGGCGACGCCCGGACTCCCGGCGCCACCGAGCCGCCCCGCCGCTATCACGGCCCGAGTCTCGCCCGCCAGCAATCGCTCCGCACCGCTCCCCGCGGGCTCCGTCACGGTCGCTCGCTCCCCCGTCGCCGACAGCAACCAGAGCGCCGCGCACCCGACGGCTACTCCCACTGCCGCCGCAGCAGCCATCGGCCTGCCCCGTCCCGCCACGGCGGGGCCGGGCCTGGCAGGCCGCGCGGCGCGTGAGGCGGGTGTGCTCGCCGGCCGCGCCACGAGCTGCGACGTGTCGAGCGTCGCCAGCCCCGGCGCCAGCGCCTCTCGCATCTCTTTCACCGTTTGAATCCTCCGGCCTGCCTCGACCGTCAAACAACCGTCCACCGCGGCCTGCAGCCAGCCCGGCGCCACCGGAAGAGATCGCGCCAGCGGATCGGGCTCGCCCTCGACTTTCGCAGCCACCAGCTCCTGCGTCGAGCCCGTCGGAAACGGAAATCGCCCCGACAACGCCCGGTAGAGGATAACCCCCGCCGCGTAGACGTCCCAGGCTGGCGACACCTCCTCCCCCAGGATCTGCTCGGGCGACATGTAGACCGGCGTCCCGACGGCAAACCCCTCCTGCGTCAGGTCAACCCGGTGCGCCAGGTGCTTGGCGAGGCCGAAGTCGATCAGCTTCACGACCCTGCCGCCGACGACGAAGATGTTGTCCGGCTTGAGGTCGCGGTGGATGACGCCGTTTTTCTGCAAGTACTCCAGCCCGTCGAGAAGTTGCGCCATCAGCAGGAGCGCCTCTTCCCACGGCATGCGCCGGGGGCCCTGGTGGACGGTCCAGGTCACGCCTTCCACCAGCTCCGTGGCAATGTAGGGCCCCCCTGCAGCGAAGCCGGCGTCGAACAGCCGGACGATGTTCGGATGCGAGAGCTTGGAGAGTATGCGCGCCTCTTCCTGGAAGCGGCGGGCCGTCTGCATGTCCCGAAACGCGTCCGGGCGGACCAGCTTGACCGCCACGCGCCTCGACAGCGACGTCTGCACTGCCTCGAACACCTGCCCCATCGCGCCCTCGCCGAGTAGCCGCACCGGCCGGTACCGCTCCACGAGCTCCGCGGGGAAGTCGCTGGGCAGCAGGTCGGCGGTCGATTCGGTCATGGCTCTGGCGGCTGATCATTCTAGCGCAACGGCTGGTTGGCCCTCGCGCCGCAGAGGAAGTAGGATGCGACCAATGCAGACCGCCATCCCGGCGCGCCACCGGCTCCTGGCCCACACGGCGGACATGGGCGTGTTCGTCAAGGCTCCCGACCTGGACGGCCTCCTGGCATCGGCAGCGCAAGCGGTCACGGAGCTGTTGGTAGAGCCCGATGCCGTGAGCGAGCAGCGCGAGCTTTCCCTGGAGCTCGAGGCCCAAGACCCCGCGGAGCTGCTAGTGCGCTGGCTCTCGGAGGTGCTCTTCCTCTTCGAGACGCGCCACTTCCTGGGCCGCCGCTTCCAGGTCCGGACGGCCGGAGGCTCGCGGCTATCGGCGAGGATCGGCGGCGAGGAGCTCGACTTTGAGCGCCACCGGTTCCGCTGCGAAGTGAAGGCCGTCACGCGCCACAGGCTGCGCGGCGAACCGACGACACGCGGCTGGCGGGCGTTCTTCATCGTGGACTTATGAGAAGCAAGCCAATCGCAAGGAGCGTTCGATGGAGCTGACCGATCTGCGGCTGAAGCGTCTGGCTCCCTGGCTCTGGGAGATCGAGGAGACGGCCGGCATGCTGGTGCCGGGCCGGGTCTTCGCCGACGAGGCGATGATGTCGACGCTGGCCCAGGACCAGAGCCTGCTGCAGGTGGCCAACGTAGCTCACCTGAAGGGGATCGTGAAGTACTCGCTGGCGATGCCCGACATCCACTGGGGATACGGTTTCCCCATCGGCGGCGTGGCGGCGACCGACCCCCGCGAGGGAGGCGTGGTTTCACCCGGAGGCGTCGGCTACGACATCAATTGCGGCGTCCGCCTGGCTGCAACCGACATCCTCTTCCATGACGTCGCCCACCGACTCAAGGACATGGTGACGGCGCTCTACCAGACCATTCCCTGCGGCGTCGGAAGCTCCGGCGCGGTCAAGAAGCTCTCCCGCCGCGAGCTGGACGAAGTGCTGGCCGGCGGCGCGCACGCGCTGGTGGCGCGCGGGATGGCCACCGAGCACGACCTGGCATGCACCGAGGAGAACGGCCGCCTCACCGCCGCCGATCCCGACCGCGTCAGCGACCGCGCCAAGGATCGCGGCGCTGATCAGCTCGGCACGCTCGGCAGCGGCAACCACTTCGTCGAGTTGCAGGTGGTCGATCAGGTCTTCGACCCCGACGTCGCGCGCCGGCTGGGTCTGGAGATCGGCATCCTCGCCCTCTTCATTCACAGCGGTTCGCGAGGCCTGGGGTACCAGGTCTGCGAGGACTACCTGCAAACGATGGACGTCGCGCTGCGCAAGTACAACATCCCTGTGCCCGACCGGCAGCTCGCCTGCGCACCGGTCGACTCCCCGGAGGGGCGCGGCTACCTCGGCGCCATGTCGGCCGCCGCCAACTTCGCCTGGGCCAACCGCCAGGCGATGATGCACCTGGCCGAAGAGGCGCTGCTCCGCTCGCTCGGCGTCTCGCCCCGCGAGCTCAACTTCAGGCTCGTCTACGACGTCTGCCACAACGTGGCCAAGCTCGAGACGCACGACGTCGACGGCCAGATCCGCGAGCTCTGCGTCCACAGGAAGGGCGCCACGCGCTGCCTGCCGCCGGGCCATCCCCTGGTGCCGCCGCTCTACCGGGATGTCGGCCAGCCCGTGCTGGTCCCGGGAGACATGGGGCGCTATAGCTTCGTCTGCGTCGGTTCCGACAAGGCGCTCGATCTCACGTTCGGCTCCAGCTGCCACGGGGCGGGCCGGCTCAAGAGCCGCCACCAGGCCACTCGGGATTCTCGCGGCCGCAACATCGTGCGGGAGCTGGCCGAACGCGGCGTCACCGTGATGGCGCGCGGCTACAAGACGCTGGCCGAGGAGATGCCCGAGGCCTACAAGGACGTTGCGTCGGTCGTCGACGTGATGCACGAGGCCGGCGTGAGCCGCAAGGTCGTGCGCCTTCGCCCCGTGGGCTGCATCAAGGGCTGAGCGCCGCCGTCTGGCATGCCGACGGACGAGGACTCAGTGGACCCGGTGACCGGCGATGGCTTCAAAGAGAGTCCATCGCCCCGCGGGATGATCCGGAGCTAACGAGTCCTCGAGCCGGGCGCGCTCGAAGTCGATGGTCCTCAGCAGCCAGTCGAGCCGGGCCGTCTCGTTGGCCGGCATCTGGCCTGCCGCCTCGCCTGCCATCACCCACGCGCGCCGCGCAGCGGCCTTCTCGGAGGCGTAACCCAGCCAGGTATGCGGAACTGTCCTCAGCAGCCGCGCATACTCCATCTTCCGCAAGGCCTCCAATGGCACTTCGCCCATCGAAGCCGACGCTCGCAGCTGTCCGGCCTGGGCCGCCAGCCGCCTCTCCCGCGCCATCCCTGCCTCCAGCGCCAGCAGCTTCTGGGGCGCCCACGGCCCTAGCCTTTGCCTCACACGGTCGAGCGCCTTCGCAACCTCGTCGGCCAGCCCCTCGTCGTGCGCCGCCTGCGCCACCGCCAGCTGGCCTATCGCCGACTCCGGGGCCAACTGCGCTGCCGCTCGCGCATGGAAGAGCGCCTCCATCGTCCGGCCCCTGGCCAGCAGCGCCGCCACCGGCAGCTGGTCCCTGGACCAGAGCGGCGCAAGCGGCGCCATCTCCCGCGCAAATCGATGGAACGGCTGCGCGAAGAGCCCCAGCACCACCAGCACCGCCAGGACCACCCCGACCCTCGCGCTCTCCCGGGGCACACGCAGCCGCCAAAGCCTCGACCATGGGACGTCGTCGGCCGCCCCGATGGCGATCCAGCCCGACCACGGCAGCTCCGCGACCGGCCTCTCGAAGCGCCCGACCGCCCCGGCCCCCACCGGCAACGTCGCGATCCACCATCGCCCGGGCCGCCCGGCCGCAACCATCGGAGGCGGATTCGCCAGCTCCGCCACCCGCACCCGCATCCACATGATGGCGATCGCGCTCGCAACCGGGAAGCCGTAGGCCACCTCCGGGCTCATAAGCCACGCCAGCGCCATGGTCACGGTCACCATCGGAGCAGCCGTCAGGACGAACCACCGCTCGCCGGCCAACGCGCAGGTCCCCACAACCGCCACCGCCGCCGCGACCCAGAAGAACGGCAGCCCAGGCCCCAGCCCGGCCTGCGGCACCAGGGCCAGCACCGGCGTCCCGTAGGCCGCGAACAGTACGAGCCCCTGCAGCACCAGGTCCCAGACACCGTGCGCGGGCTCCCTCGAACGCCGGTAGAGCAGCTCGGGCTTCCACCCTTGCGGCATCCCGATCCGCACCTCGCGGTCGACGAAACACATCGGCCTCACCAGCTCCAGCCCCTTGCGCACGCTCCAGAGCCGGTACCCAGGCAACGCTTTCGCCATCCGTCTCGACGCCAGCCGCACCCGCCACCAGAGCAGCCACGCCACGACCACGAAGTACTTCGGGTAGAGCTCCGCGGTGATCACCTTGTCGTGACCTGACAGCCACCCCGTCACCACCTCGGCCACCAGCAGCGTGAAGCCGATCACCAGCCGCATCGGCAGTGTCAGCGTGTCGGCGACGCGCTCGGCCTCGCGCTCCAGCGTCTCGCTTTCCTCATTGGCGGGAAACGACAGGTCCACGAAGTAGCGAAAGCACCAGTGCGCAATCAGCAGGCCGACGCACTTTCCCGCACCGCCGATGATCTCCGAGGGCGGCGACATGAGGAGCTGCGTGAGCGAAAAGCCGAGGATGCCGGCCACGGTCCAGGTCCAGGTGGCGCGGTACCAGTCGATGGCCAGCGCCCGCGTCCTGGGCGAGATGTCCGAGGGCATGTCCGCCGCGCTCCAGACGCATTTCCAGACGGACACGGCCAGGACGACCGAATGCAGCATCCCCAGGTAGAACTGCCACTCGCCGGGCGGCGCAAGGCACTTGATGACATTGACCAGGTACGTGCCGAGCAGCGGCAGCACCACCACCACCAGCACGCGATCGAATCGCGTCGAGTACCCGGGTGCCGTGAAGAGCTGGGCCGCGTCGCCATCCGCAGCGCCGCGCGAGCCGTGCCCGCCCTGGACCCAGCGCACCCGGTCCATGACGAACGCGCCGAAAAGCGTCGCCAGGAGCACGATCGTGAGGATGAGAATCTTCAAGCCGGCCCCTTCACGATCGCGTGCTCACCTGGCGCTCTCTAGCCTGTCCGATCAGTCCCTCGAGCTGCCCAGACCGAGGCTGTCCGGCTCTGCCGCCCCAGGTCTGTCCCAGAGCCGGCGGAGCTGGTCGCGCCGCTGGGGGTCCTGGATCATCTGGCGGATCGACTCCGGATCGGGGGTCTCGAGGGCCGGCCCGCGGTCGGCTCGGTCGCCCAGCAGCTTTCCGATCTCCTCGGCGTAGCGCTCGGCCTCATCGTCGGGGATGCGGCTGTCCTCGCTCTTCTGGATGATCTCGTGGATGATCTCGGCTACCCGCCGGGCCAGACGGCTGCTCTTGAGCATCGGCTGGAACTTGCGCTTGTAGGCGGGGTCCAGCTTGATCGCCTTCTTGGCGTGCTGGAAGCACTTGGAGGAGGCTTCGGGATCGCTCGACAGCCGGTCGTAGGCCATCGCGAGTCGGAAGTGGACCTCGGGCGCGTCGGGCAGCTTCTGGGCCACTGCCTCGAGGAACGCGATCTCCCCGCGCAGCTCGGAGTCCTCGACCTCGGCCAGGACATCGTTGCCGTCCGGCCCCGCGGCCGGCGACGTCTTGCGGCACTCCAGGCGCGCCACTTCCTCGCGGGCGGCGGACAGCGCTGCGTGCGCACCGCCCAGCTTGCGCCGGAGCTGCTCCGTCTCGTACCTGGCGCGCACGATCCGGATCTCGGATTCCCGCGCGCGCTCGGCAGCCGCCAGGCCCGCCGACTCGCGCACCGCCTCGGTCCAGCAGAAGCCGATCGGCACCAGCGCCAGTGCCACCAGAAGAGCGGCGCGCGCTGCCCGCCGGCGCGCGAATCCGTGCAGGTCGACCGGGACCTTCTGACCGCAGGAGCCGCATCCGAGCTCCACCCCCTTCGGGGCTAAAGGCTCACGGCAGTGGGGGCAAGACAGGCTCGAAGTACAGCAGGGCATGGCGGTTCCTCCTTCCGGCATCCGGATCATACATCAAGACCCGCGCCAGCCGCCGCCGTTCCAGGGCGGTGGGGGGACTAGTCCTCGCGGTCGGCGCGGACCCGCTCCTCCAGCACGAAGATACCGCAGGCGACCAGCTTACGATGGTCCCGCACCAGGGCCGACGAGATCTGAAGGGTTTTCTCGAGCGTCGTCTCCCTCCCCGGGGCCAGCGCGAAAAACGTCTCCCGCGCCAGCCGCTCCTCCCGCGCGAGTGAGCCGCCCACCAGCTCGGCCAGCTCGGCCGGCAGGCGCGTCTCGGCCAACCGCTGGCCCAGGACCTCGTTGGAGGCGATGTCGAAGAGACTGTAGAACGCGTTGCTCGCCTGCAGCACCCGCCCCTCCGCGTCGGTCACGAACACCGGCCGGTCCAGCAGGTTCGCAAGACCGTCCAGCTTGCGCATCTCGAGCTGGATGCGATCGGTCTTCAGGGCATCGAACAGCTTCGCCTCCCGGATGAGGCTGTTGACCGCCTCGCCGATGGCGGAGAGCTCCGCGGTCCCCGAGAGCGAAATCTCGGTATCGAACCGTCCCTCGCGGGCCTGCCTCAGCGCCGACACGATTCTCCGGAGCGGCACCACCACCCTGGGCGGCGCGAGAACCGCCAGGATCACCATCGCAAGCAGCGTGACGCCCATGACGAGCACCATGTGCTGCTGGGCCCGGGAGGCCACGCGACGAGCCTCTGCCTGCCTGTCGGCGACCGCCGCCCGCGGCTGCACGGTCGCGTGGGCTGCCGCGATCTCGCCGGCCAGCAGGCGCTGCAGGTCGGCCGAGAGGTCATTCAAGTAGTGGAAGGCCATCACGCCGATGAAGGCGACCAGAACGCCCGCGCCCAGCAGCGTCAGCTGGATTCGTCCTTGGAGCGTGAGCTTCATGGCAACGGCGTGCTCAGTCCCCGGCGCCCGGGAGCTTTGTCAGGGCGTCGACTTTCTCGCGGCTGCCGACGACCACCAACACGTCGTCGGACTCGATGCGATCGTCGGGCATCGGCAGGTCGTTGACGCGCACCTCGTAGGCGCTGCGGCCGTCCTCGGTCAGAACCGGGCGTCGGCGTTTCAGCGCGATGACGTTCACTCCGTGGCGATTCCGCAGGTCGAGCTCGCGAATGGTCTTGCCGACGAACTCTCTGAGCGGCCGGAGCTCGGCGAGGCTGTGCCCGGAGCCGAGCGTGATCCGCTCCAGCAGCTGCGGCGCCACGATCCTGAGTGCCACTTGCTCGCCCATCTGGTCCTCGAGGAAGACGACTTCGCTGGCGCCGACTTCTCGCAGGATGGCCCCCTGGAGCGCCGTCACGGCCCGCGCGATCACCCGCTCGAGCCCCAGCCTTCGCAACAGGGCCGTCGTCATGATCGAGGCCTCCATGTTCGCTCCGATCGCCACCACCGCCAGGTCCATCTCCTGGACGCCGGCCGCCCGCAGACTTTTTTCATCCGTCGAGTCGAGGGCTACCGATTGCGTCACCCGGTCCTTGAGCTCCTCGCAGATCTCGGTGTCCCGGTCGATCGCCAGGACCTCGGCGCCGCGCGCGGCGAGCACCTCGGCGACCTTCGCTCCGAAGCGCCCCAGTCCGATCACGGCCACCTGCATCCCTCAGGACCTCCTATCCGATCATCACACGCCCCTCGGGGTACTCGAGGGTTTGCCGCCTGGCGACGGCGCCCAGCGCCAGCATCAGTGTAAGCGGCCCGACGCGTCCTGTGAACATCAAGACCGAGATCAGGAGCCGGCCGGCCGTGGTCAGCTTCGCAGTGAAGTCGAGCGACAGTCCGACGGTCCCGAAGGCGCTGGTCGCCTCGAAGAGCACGGTGACGAGCGGCGCGTCCTCGGTCACGCAGAGCACGCCGGCGAAGACCATGACGACGGCCAGGGCGAGGAACGCCAGGGCATAGGCCTTGTCGACCGTGGCGCGAGCCAGGCTGCGGCCGAAGACGACCACCGCCCGTCCGGTCAACGCCTGCCGCACGGCCAGCACGATGACCCCGAGCGTGGAGGTCTTGATGCCGCCGCCGGTGGAGCCGGGCGAGGCGCCGATGAACATCAGGACCAGCGTCAGGAAGATGCCCGCCTGGGAGAGCTGCCCCATCGGAAGCGTGTTGAACCCCGCCGTCCGCGGCGTGACGGAGGCGAACCACGACGAGAGGAGCCGTTCTCCGTGCGTGAGCCCGCGCATCGAGGCCTCCGCCTCGAGGAGGTAGAAGCCGGCCGCTCCCACCCCGAGGAGAAGCGCGGTCACGAGCAGGATGAGCCGGGAGTGGACGCTGAGCTCACGCGAACGGCCCGCCAGGACGAGAGTGAGCTCTCGCAGCACGCTGAAGCCGAGCCCTCCCAGGATGATCAGAGCCGAGACGCAGAGGACGAGGAGGCCATCACCCCGGAAGCTCATCAGGTTGTCGCTGAAGAGGACGAAGCCGGCGTTGCAGAAGGCGCTGACGGAGTGGAAGAGCCCCAGCCAGAGGGCCTCGGCCACGGGGCGTCCCAGGGCGTGGAATCTGTAGGAGAGGATCAGGCCGCCGGCGAGCTCAATCAGCAATGTCGCCCCGACGATGGAAAGCGTCAGCCGCTTGAGCTGGGTGATGTCGGAGGAGTCGAGCAGCTCGGCCATCACCGTGCGGCCACGGAGGCCGATGCTATGCCCAAGGAAGAGCGTGCTGGCGGCGGACATCGTCATGATGCCCAGGCCCCCGATCTGGATGAGCATGACGATGATGACCTGGCCGAAGAGAGTGAAGTGCTCCGCCGTATCCACGACGATCAGGCCTGTCACGCAAACGGCGCTGGTGGAAGTGAAGAGCGCGTCGACGAAGGAAGTGGTGCTCCCGGCCCGGGTCGCGGCCGGGATGGTGAGCAGTAGAGTCCCCAGCAGGATGACAGAGGCAAAGCTGCCTGCGACCAGCCGCGCCGGGTGGAGGGGTGCCTGGACGGCGGGCTGCTCGGTTCCCTCTCGGGTCGCTGCCAGCGCCGGGGCGAGCCAGCCTAGGGCGTAGTGCATGAGGACCAAGGGCAGCGCCACGGACGTCTCGCCTGGGGCGGCCAGGAGCGCTGCGGCGATGGCGACGTCGATGAGCAAGACGCCCAGGTCGGCCAGCGCCCCGCGCGCGGCGAGCAGCGTGGCGGCCAGCCACGCGGCGAAGATCGCCGGCAAGCAAGCCTCGGCCAGCGCGCCAGCCTCCGCCAGCTCGGGCAGGCCGGCGGCGACCCGCCCCGCCAACGCCGCCAGGGTGGCCGCGGCCATTGCCGCTGAGAGCACCCGAGCCGAGCGGCGCGCCGGACCTGAAGCATCGAGGGTCATGCCCGTGACGGCATCGCCCTTCAATCCCAGCCGTCCATCCGGCGGCGCCAGGCCTCCATCTTGGCCATCAACGTCGTGCGCCCGCGCTCGAACACCGCTGCCAGGGCGATCAGCGCGAGCCCACCTGCGATGAGCGAACCGACTCCGTACCCAGAGAACGCCAGCACCTGCCGCACCACGAACGAGCCGGCGTCGATGACCAACAGCAAAGTCGAGTAGATCAGATAGTCCTTCACGCGGAAGTGGAGGCCGGCCAGTACGCCGACGACGGCCAGGAACGCCAGTACCAACGCGTGCGAAGGCTGCGCGTGGGCCACGGCCCCCCAGAGCGACTCGCCCGAGATCAGCAGCGTTCCCGCCGCGCGCAGGTTGCTGCGGGTTTCGCTCGAGAGCTCGTCTCGGTTGGCGTGGGTGAAGGCGATCAATGTGAGCCCCGCCGGGAGCGTCCAGAGCAGCGCAGTGGACAGGTGATACGGCCGCCAGAAAAGGAAGTTGGCCAGGTTGTAGAGCAGGCCGGCGGCGTAGAACCAGGCGCGTGCCTCGCCCGCCATCGGCACCAGGTTGTAGAAGACCGCCGCTGCCCCGACCATCGTCGCCTGCCAGGTGCCCTCCCAGAGGTAGAGGCCGGCGCCGGCCACCAACATTGGCAGCGCCAGCGCCGTGTGCCTGAGCGGCGAGCGATAGACGGCCAGCGGCCCGGAAAGTGCTCGTGCCAGCACCAAGAGCGGGTAGCTCAGCACGATCGCCAGCAGCTGCACCAGCGGCGAGTCGGGCAAGATGCCGTTCACCTTCAGATGCCCATAAGCCAGCAACGGGCCCAGCACGCTGGCCCAGGCCGCGGGCTCGTCGGCCCCCCGCACGGCGCGATAGGCGAAGAAGAGGGACAGGAAGCCGATCGAGGCCGCCGTGGTCCAGGGCTGATCGCTTCTGCCGAACGACTGCGGAGCAAGCGACACAGCCGTCAGCCATGCCAGCGGCATCGCCGCGCCAGACAGCGTCAGATCGCCGACCAGCAACCGGCGCATGCGGGCCAGGCGCGCGTCGATGCCCGCTTCCCCCCCGATGGCCAAGGCGTAGAGCCAGGCGATCCAGGCGATGTACCAGGTCGAGCGGTGGGCCTGGGCGGCTCCTAGCAGCCCGCCCGTCAGGGCCAGGCCGGCCCAGGTGGCCACGAACGCCGGGTAGGCGAACTGGAGCACGAACGCCAACAGGCCGTACGACGCCATCACCAGGCACGGCGCCCAGTGCGCCCGCTCGGCGGCCCCGGCTCCGGCCAGCGTCGCGCCCAGCGCGGCCCCGAACGCGTGGAACCCGAGCGCCACGCCGGCATTCTTCCCCTCGAGCGCCGCCGCAAAACCGACGGCAGCCAGCGCGACTGCAAAGAGACCCGAAAGCGCCACCGACACGTTTAAGCCGCTCTTCTGGCCGGCGACCATCCCGAAGCAGTGAAGAAACGTCACCGCCAGCCAGAACTGGCTGGCCAGTGGTCCGCCCGAGCGCCCCGCAAGCAGCTCCGAGTGCGCAAAGAAGGCCACCAGCAAGACGAAGGACGCCAGACTGCTCCAGGGCCCCTCTCCTTGCGTCAGTCCGACCAGCATGGAGAACCCCGCGACCCAGGCCAGCGGCGTGGCGCAACCCGTCAGTGTCACCCCCGGGACCATCAGCGGGTCCATCCGCGAAAGGGCGTCGTCCCCGCCGATGCGGCCAAGGGCGGCCAGCGCCCAGCAGCACGCCACACCGGTCATCCCCCACACCGGCGCCGTCGCCCCCGTCAGCACCAGAGCTTCGGCCACGACCGTCAGCGCCGCCCAGACGGCGACCACCGCCATGTACGCGTGGCGGCTAGCGACAGCCATCGCTCCGTAGAACACGAGGATGCCACCGCCGATCACCAGGCCGCGCCCGCCGGCGGGCACAGCCAGCACGGCGCCGAGCAGCGCGGTCAGGGCGCCGAGGCCATGGAAAGCCACGCTCACTCGACGATCGCGGCCCGCAGTCAGCACGCCTGCAACGGTGCACGCGGCCCCGATCGCCAGCTGCGGAACGATCCACCCGGGGCCTCCGACTCCCAACAGCGCCTCGGCCACGGGGTGCCAGAGGCCGTAAACCGCCGGGTCCGCGTAGACGAAGAGCAGCTCTGCCGCCAGCCCCAAGGCGAACGTCTCCGAGAGCTGCTGGTCCCCTCGTTCGGCATGATAGGCGCGCCCGGACGAGTAAGCCGCGTAGAGGAGCCCGGCGATCAGCCAGCGGTTCCCGGGAATCCCGGGAATGATCAGGCAGAGCGCCGCGGCCGCCATGAAGACTCGGGCCGCACCTCCAAAGAGAGCGGGCAAGTCTCCTGGGTCCTCCCCCGCGCGCAGCTGCCTCAACGCGACGGCAGCGGCGTCCGCGACGTGCATCGCGCCAATCAGCAAAAGACCCAAAGGACCCGCCGAGGTGTAGCTGGCGAGACAGAAGGCGGAGTGGGAGGCGAGCGCCAGGAGGCCAGCGAAGCCGATGCTCGAAGGCGCCGGGCGACCGCCCTCCCCCCCAAGCCGCCCCAGCCCGGGGACCAGCAGGAGCATCACGGAGGCCAGGCCGGCCACGGCGGCCGGCAACCCGTTCGTGAGCCCGGGGGGCCAGATGGCCGTCAGCGCAGAGGCAAGCCAGAGCCGCGCGCCGAGCTCGCCGGCGCCCGCGGCCGGGGCCAGCGTCCGCCGAGCCGCCGGGACCGACAGTGCCAGGAGCAACAGCCCGCCCATGGCGCCCGCTGCGACGCCGGAGGCCTCCGACCAGAGCCCGAGCCAGCGGATCGCCAGCGCGTTCAAAGGCAGAAAGAGCAGCGCTATTCCCGATAGCGCCCCAGCGGACCGTTTCAGTCCGAACACTTGCTCCACGAGCAACGCCAGACCGTGGAAGAACACCGTCGTCAGGAGCAGCGGCATGTAGCGGCCCGCACCTGAGGCGTCCGACCAGAGGCCGAACGTCAGGATGAGGCCGCCGCCCAGCACGAGGAAGGCGCCCAGGAAGAGCAGCCAGTGGATGGAGAGCTCTCCGAGCAACGCCGGGATCGCCCCGCCCGGGTCGAGCGAGTAGCTTCGGGACCTCTGCGGCGGCTGCGGGGGGGCCGCGCGCACGCGGCGGACCGCCGGCGCCTCCGCGCGCCGGGCACGCTCCACCTGCTCCTGGAAGGCCGCGAAGGCCCGCAGGTCGGGGGCGAAGGCCGGGTCGAAGCTCGACGGGTCCGGCCCGGGCGCCACCGCTGGGACCCCAACGGCCTCCTCGACCGCCGGTCCCGCATCCCGGCCCAGGCCGCGCAGACTCCCCATCGCCAGCTCCAGATCGGCGCCCCTCACCCGGCGCTCGAGCGCCTCGCGAACAGCCTTCGACAGCTCCGGAGTCAACGCATCCTCCGAGGCACCTTCTACGCCCAAGAGCTCCCGCCAGCGCTTCTCGCGCGTCTCGGTCACGGAGGTCAGCAGCACCGACCTCAACCGCGGCGGCAGCGTCGTCGCCGCCCGCCTCAGCGGCAGCTCTACGCGCTCCAGCAACCGGATCTCTCTCGCCAGCCCGAGCAGCGCTCCTCCCTCGGGGACGTCACCACTCCCCGGCCGCTCCGGCACCCGAGTGGCATCGCCCGGCGCCGGCCGGGCCGGGCCCTCCGCAGCGCCGCTCGGGGCTGACTCGGGGGAGCTTGCCTCACGAGCCGCCCCGGGCTCGGCCTCGCTGGGAGCTTCGGTCGCTTCCGCCTCTTCTCGTGATGGGACTTGGGCGGCCGGTGGCGCGCCGACAGCAGGGCCTGCTTCGACCGCGCCCTCCTCGCGAGCCTCGGCTCCGAGCAGGAGCAGCAGAGACGTCACGTCGCCCCCGTCGAGCTTGCCCGCCGCGCCAAGATCGCGCACCGTCTCGCAGGCGGCCCCCAGACCCGCGGCGCGCGCCCGTTCCCGCTCGGCCTCGGGGATCAGCACCTGCCAGTAGCGCGGGGTCCGCAGCCGCAGGTTCTCCAGGGACGCCTCGCGCGCTTGCTCCGGGATGAGCCCGTCGGCAGCCATGTCGTCGAGCTCGAGGTACATCCGGTGCAGCAGGTAGAGCCGCCGGCACGCGTCGATCCCGGGCTCTGTGCCGCCCAGCTTGTCGAACTCGTGCGCAGCCTGCGGGCGGCCTAGCGACTCCCAATCGGCGGCGAGCTTGCGGCTGGTGGCCAGCCAGTCCTGCTTGGAGAGCACGCCACTCTCCGCCAGCGCCGATAGCCCCTTCAAGCACCAGCGCAGCAGGTACCCTCGGTGCGCCGCCGACTTGAGCTCTTCGGTCCCGAACAGCGCATCCCAGCCGGCCAGAGCCATCTGGCGCGCCTCCAACTCGACCACCCGCGCGGCGCGCGCAAGCGCAGGCACGGACTGCGCCGCGAGCTGAACCTCCTCGAATAGAACGAACGCCCTGTAGAGCGCCTCGATCTCCAGGCGGCTCATGCGGCGTCGCCCACTCAGTTATCCAGGAGGATCAGGGGCCGGAAGCCGGCACCATCGACCTCGACGCGCGCCAGCCGGCCACCGCCCATCTCCAGCCGTACCTTCCGGCCTCGCGCCTCGGCCAAAATGACCTTGGTGGAGTCCCCGGCCGCTTCGCCCGAGTTCTGCACCACCGGCAGGCGGACCTCCACGGGGCTGGCGAAGTCGTAGAGCACCACGAACTGCCGCGAACCTTCCTTTTCCTTCCAGGTCTCCAGCCGAACGTAGTTGGAGCGATTGTAGTAGCCCCGGCCTTCGATCGTGATCTCCGGGCGCGGCTGCAGGTGAATCGGGCGGATCGCCTCGTCATCCAGCTCGATCGTCAACGATGCGCCTCCCATATCGCTGATCAGCATCCGGATGTCGACCTTAGCGGTCAGCTCGCCCGCCTTGGCGCTCAGCCGAACGATGGGCGGCATCTGCTGGATCCACTTGTTCTCGAAGACGGGTAGGCGAGTCTCCTCGATCTCGCTGAACTTGCTCAGGATGACGAACTGCTTCTCGTCGATCTTCTCGACCCGGAAGTAGTGGCTGCGGCTGAAGTTCCCGGCATACTCGACCGTCACGGCCGGAGCGCCGGCGAAGAGCGGGACCGAAAGCCCGAGAAGCAAGAGCGGAGCGAGCAGACTGCGAGCGTTCACGAAGTTCTCCAATCAGGTAGCCGGGGACCGCCTGGACAGGGGCAATCCTAGTCTTCGGGGCGTGGCCCGGTCAAGCATGACGCGTAGGGCCCAGGCGCGCGGCTTCGGCCGGACCACAAGGCGCCTTGACCAGCTCGAAGCTGAACATCCAGGCGGCCAGCTGCAGCAGCGGGACCCGGGTCAGAACCCGGTCGAGCCGGTCCAGCGCCGGCCGCAAGGGGGGCGCAAAGATCGAGAGAACGCTGGCCAGGTGCCAGAATCGCAGGTCCTCGACCTCGAACTGCCCGCGTGAGCCGCGCAG
Source organism: Candidatus Wallbacteria bacterium (assembly GCA_016190005.1). GTDB lineage: Bacteria > Muiribacteriota > UBA6191 > JACPRK01 > JACPRK01 > JACPRK01. The sequence goes on from JACPRK010000127.1 coordinate 74,891, forward strand.
CCGGGCCGGCGTCAGCACGTGGGAGCGCTCCCAGCGCGTCCGCCGCGAGGGCGTCAGCTCGCGAAACAGCCGCAGCGCCGGATTGTAGCCCAGGGCCTCGAGCGCCAGAACCCGCCCCCCAGGGGCCAAGATCCGGTACAGCTCCTTGAGGCACGCCTCGAGGTCGAGATGGTGCAACACGCCTCGGCAGACCACTCGATCGATCGACCCCGAGGGGAGCCTCGACTCCTCGGCATCGCACTGGAGGAATCGAGCGCGCGAACCGAGACCGGCCTCGCGGGCCGCGTCACGGGCCAGGGCGATCGATTCTCCGCTCAGATCGATCCCGACTGCCAGCCGGGCGCCGGCCCGCGCCGCCAACAGCGCGTCCCCTCCGCGCCCGCATCCGTAGTCCAGAAACACCGCGCCAGCCGCCTCACGCTCGATCCACTCGACCACGTGCCGGCTCGACATCGCCGTCGCCTCGTAGAGTCCGGCCCCGACCCGCCCCGGCGCGCCCGCCCGCTCCTGCGCCCTGCGGCGATCGTGGAACGTGCTCTCCTCGCGCTTGCGCTCCGGCAACCCCGCAAGCCACTCGGCATCCGCCAGCCCCGCCAGCTCCCCCAGCCGCCGCTCCAGCCCGTCAACGGAGCAGCCCGCCGGGAGACCGGTGGCGTCTACCTGTACCGGGTTTTCCAAGGAAAACCCGGTACAGGTAGACGCCACGGAGTCAACGGCCTCCATATCAGCCAAGCTCCAGCACCATCACGACCCGGCCGGACACGCGGCTCTCCTCGCGAAACCCCGCCTTCGCGAAGAGCGGCTCCGGACCCGTCCAGACTTCGTTCACGTCCTCATGACGGCCAGGCTTGGGATACGCCTCGACCCGCCGCACGCCACGCGCCCGCAGGTCGTCCAGGATGCCACCCAGGAACAGGTGGGCCAACCCGCGACCTCGATGCTCGGGTCGAATCATCAGACAGGAAATCGCGTGCGCAGGCGGCGCCCCTTCGCGCACCAGCTGCCGCTCCAGTTTCGCCATCCCCGCCCTAGGCCTGCACTGGCACCACCCCGCGACGCTCCCGTCCACGAAGAGCAGATAGCCATCGTGACCGCCCTCCCGGAAGATACGCTCGCGCACCGCCCTGTTCTCCTCGGCCGTGCGATCGCCCCATCCCTCCCAGCTCGGCACCGTCCAGGCACTGCAGTAACACCACCCGAACGGCTCACTTCTCATCAGCCGCCAGAAATCCGCCTCGAGCGCAACCTCCAGCCTTCTAACCTCGACGTTCATCGGCCCGAAGTATCGCGCCACTCGAAGCCCCCGCGCAAGCCGGCAGAATCGTCCGGGAGCGATGCTGGAAGCTGGGAAGCCGCATCATTTCGTAGCCGCTCTCGGGCGCGCGCGCGGTTCCTGAGCCACCTCCCCGCTCATCCCCAGCCACCTCCCCGCTCATCCTGAGCTTGTCGAAGGATGCACTGGCTGCGGCTTCTGCGCGACACGCCCTTCGACGAGACTGTCCTGAGCTTGCCGAAGGGCCCAGGATGAGCGAGGATCTGACCCATTGCGCGCACCCGGATCGGCCCGGGTGCATGCCGCTCCCTTGCCCATCCCCCATCCGGCTCTACAATCCCTCCACCCCCCGTGAACCGCTCTCTCGCCTGGGCCTTCGTCGCAGCCCTGCTCGCCTACTCCATCGCCTTCGCGCTCGTGGCCGATTTCACCTCCGACGACGCCGGCATCAGCTTCTGCTACGCCAAGAACCTGGCCGCCGGCCGCGGCCTCGTGCTCACTGCCGGCTCCGAGCGCGTCGAGGGCTTCTCCAACCTCTTGTGGGTGCTGCTGCTGGCCCCAGGAATCGGCTTGGGCCTTGACCCCGCTCTCCTCGCCAAGGCCCTCGCCTTCGCCGCCGGCTCGGCCTCGCTCTGCCTGCTGCTGCTGGCACCCGCCCGCATGGCCGGCCGACCCCTCCGCACGTCGGACGCGGTGCCACCGCTGCTGCTGGCCACATCCGCTCCGTTCGCCTTCTGGACGGCCGGCGGCCTCGAGACCATCCTTTTCACCCTCGTGCTGCTCGCCGCCGCAACCGCCTTCGCGCTCGAGCTGCGAACCCCTCCCCGCACGTTCCCGCTCTCCGCGCTCGCGCTCTTCCTCGCCTCCCTCACTCGCCCCGAGGGCCCGCTCTACGCTCTGGCCGCCCTCCCCGCAATGGCCGCGCGCGCGTTGGCGGCGCCGGACCGCGCAGGTAACTGGCGTCACTTCATCCGTTGGCTCCTGTGGTTCGTGGCAGCCCTGGCCGCCTTCTTCGTCTGGAGACAGCTCTACTTCGGCAGCTGGTGGCCGACCGTGTTTCACACGAAGCTGCCCGGCAACTCGCTGTCGTCACTCGGTCTGGCCGGCGCCGGCTGGCACTATCTCATGGACTGGCTCTCGGCCCCGTCCGCCGCCGCCTTGACGGCCCTGGCAGCCTGGGGACTCTGGCGGCTGCCCGCCGCGCGCGGAGGGCTCTGGCTCGGAGGCTCCCTCGCGGCCACCGCCGCCTTCGCCGTCGTTACCGGCGGCGACTGGATGCAGCACCACCGCTTTCTGGTCCCCGCCCTGCCATTCCTGTGCTGGGCCGCTGGCGAAGGGCTCTACCACATCGACTCGGTCCTGCCGGCATCCCTCCCCTCCCCCCGCGCAACGGCCGCCCCTATCACCTGCCTTCTGCTGCTCACCGCCTATGGTGCCGCGCAGCTCGGCGCCCTCCACGCCACCCGAGGACGTTACCGGGTGACCTTCTCTTCGCGCCTGGCCCGCGGCGAGATTTTCGGACGCATGGCCCGTGAGGCCGGCCTGCAGTCCGCGCTCCTGGCCGACGCCGATGCCGGCGGGACGTCGTGGGCCTCCGGGCTCGAGCTGCTCGACATCACCGGCCTCACCGACCGCATCCTCTCGCGTCACCTGACCAACCCCGTGCTGCGCGAGGAGTACATCTTCGGCCAGCGGCGCCCCGACTTCATCCGGCTCTCGGGGGTCTGGACCGAAGCCTCCGGGCTGGGTCGCTCCAGCCGGCTGGCGGCGGAGTACCTGCCGCTCGCCCCTCTGCCCGGCGACTATCCAGGCGACACCAACTTCGCGCGTCGCGAGCTGCTTCTGGCCGGGGACGGCGAGCCCCCCGAGCTCCAGCTCGCGCAGCCGCCCGGCCCCGGTGTCAGCCTGGCGGGGCTCACTCCGGCCGCCCGAGTCGTGGCTCCGGGAGGGCGCATCGTGGCGCACCTCTACTGGACGATGACCGCAGGGGCCGAGCCTCGCGTGCGGCTGGGCCTCTCGGGCATCCCGACGACTTTCGTCGAGCGCCGGCTGGCGCGCGGTTGGCTTGCCCCTGAAGCAGTTCCGGCCGGCGCGACGATGTGTGATCGGCTGCTCCTGCCCTTGCCCGAGTCGCTTCCCCAGGGACGCTACAGCCTCGAGCTCACGGCCAGCCCCGCGAGCCCCGTGACATCAGTACGCGGTCTCGAGCTGCTGGTCTCTCGAGGAGCCGCCCGCGCCCGCGCCCAGGAGCTCGTGGCCACCTTCGATGCAGCGGGCGGCGTCTCGCGTTCCAGGCTTCTGCGCGACATCGAGGAGCTGGAGACCGCAGGCGCCCTGGACGGACCTTCGCTCGAATCGGCTCGCCGGGCTGCGGGTGCTGCCCTGGCCAGGCAGGCTATCCGGGAGCTCGAAGGTCCCGTGGAGAGCGTCGTCGAGGCGATCGAGTGCTGCCTCCTGGCGGCGCGCTGGGAAGAGCCCGCCACCGCGGCGCGGACGGCTGTGGCGACCCGAGCGATGGCGGCCGCCCGCAGCTTGGAATCTCGCGGGGATGCTCTGGGCGCGTGCCGGCTGCTCGGAGCCGTGGCGCGCATCGCCCCGGGAGACGCTCGGATGCTCGCCTGGCGCGACCGGCTCTGGAAGCAGCTGGCCGACGCCACGACGCGCCCAGGGAGCTGACCGGAGTCCGGTTCCCGGACACCCCCGGTCCTCTACCCGGACAGTCACGCAGTCACGCGCGGCCAGTGCGTCGCTCTGTGTCCGCATCCCGCGCCTGGCACGGGGCTTGATTGAGTATCGGCACGCCGAGAAGCCGACCGGCGCCCTGACGACGAAGGAGACCGAGATGACGCTCTGCGCCGAAGCCACCCGAGTGACCTCGAGCCCGACCGCTGACACCGCTGCCCGGATCGTCAAGGAGCAGCCGGACCTGGAGCGAATGCAGGCGCTGGGGGTCCTCGACTGGCACGTAGCCACCGAGACGGTCTCCACCTTCCGGAAGCGCTACGACCGCGGACTGGTCTGCTATGTCCTGGAGGGTGAAGCGACCGTCCACACACCCATGGGCGTCGTTCGCATCGAGCCCGGCGACATGGTCACCTTCCCGGTCGGCCTGGAGTGCACCTGGTTCGTGAAGAGCCCCCTCGGCACGCACTACAGCTATCTCTAGACCGCCGGGCGGCCGGCCGGTTCATAATGATCCGGCATGGACCCCTCCACTGGCACCGGGCTCTGCCGAGTTTGCGGTGAGGCACTGACTGGCCCCTCGGTGGTGAGTTGCGTGCAGTGCGAGACGCCGACTCACCGGGACTGCTTCCGCTACGCGGGGGCATGTCCGCTCTACGGCTGCGGTGGCACTCGCTGGCGCGCCCGGACGCGCGCCGCGGCGTCGAGCGCGCTCGGTGCGGCCGATCGGCTCGCCGCCCGCATCGGGCTCGGCGCCGGGCGGGTGGTCGGTCCGGGCGCCGGCAGCGCCATCGAGCTCGATTACCACTCCGGCCTAGAGATGGCCGCCGACTGGATGGTCTCGGCCGGCCTGGTCGGCCTGGGCGCGGTGGCGCTGGTCGGCCCCCACCCCCACGTCGTGGAGCTCTCGAGCCTGGCGGCAGTCCTCTGCCTGCTCGTGGCCGCTGCGGGGACCGCCATCGGACTGCTCCTGGAAGACCTGTACGTCTTCGATCCCGGCAAGCGACTTCTCCTGGCCCAGCGCCGTCTGCCCGGCTTCGCCTGGCGCCGTCCGGTGGCCGAGCTCTCGGACTTCACGCACGTCGGCACCGCCACGGCCGTGCTGGAGCAGCCCACGGCGGGTAACCACACGGCTCGCTACGAGCCGGTGTGGCTCGTGCTGCGCCGTAAGGGCGGGCCCCTCATGCCGCTGGGTGACGCCGCGGGCGGCAGCGCCCGGTACTCCCCAGGCGACCTCGAGCGGATCGCCACCCGCATCGGTTCGGCCACCGGCCTGCCTGTCCAGCTCGACCTGAAGGCCGACCGCGCCTGGTGGGCGGCCGAGCGCTTCCGCATATCGACTCGATCGCTCCTCTGGATGGCTTGCATCTCGACGGCCGCCGCCTTCGCCTGGGACGTCTCGACCTGGAGGACCGCTCTGGCGCTGCCGCTCCTGGCGCCCGCGGCGCTAGTCCTGGCCGCGGTGCTCTACTGGTGGCTGGTCCCGCTGCCGAGGAAGCTAGCGGAGCCCGCGGTGCTGGCGAAGAGGAAGAAGGACGACAGGGCCGGCGGCGTCCTTGTCGCCCTCCTCTGCTTCGCCAGCCTGCCGTGGCTGGCGCACCAGAACTTCGAGCACATCCGCGCCCTGCTCTACTTCGAGCGCGCGCCGTGCGAGATCCTCGACAGCCGCCTCACCGAGCACGTCAGCACCAAGGGCCACCGCAGCTACAGCGTCTCGTTTCGCTTCCGCTATGAGGTCGGCGGGCGCGTGTACGATCGCTGGGGCTACGACCTGGAGGAATGGCGCTTCTGGTGGCACTTCACGGCCTTGCGGGCGCACGCGTCGCTGGAACACGGCGCTCGAGCCAGCTGCTGGTACGACCCAGCCGACCCGGCACGCGCCGTGGTCGACCGCTCCCTCAGCTTCACTACTCTCTTGCTGATGGCGCTCAGCCTCTTCGGCGTGCGGCTGGCCGTCGAGGGGTTGCTTGCGTGGTATCTCGCGCGCCAAAAGGATTGACGCGGCGGCCTACTGATCTTCCCGAACCGCCCTGGCGTGAGGTTCGCCCTCGTCCACCAGGTCGACCAGCCCGCTGTCCATGTCGTAGTAGGCCCCGACCACGCGCACCTTTCCGGCCTTGGCCAGCATGTGGATGAGCGGCCGCTCCTTTAGCCGGCGCACGACCGACCGAATGTTGGCGTACACGGCGTTGACCAGCGGGTCCCCGGGCTGGCCGCGGCTGTCGCGCACCACCTGGCGGATCGACCGCACGACATGCTCGACGTAGTACGGCGCCTCGTTGTCATCGAGCGCCGCAGTGACTGCCCCGCAGCGCTGGTGCCCGACAACGACGACCAGCCGGGCGTGAAGGTGGTGCACCGCGTATTTGACGCTCGCCGCAAGGTCCTCCTGCTCGATGTTGCCGGCCACCCGCACCACGAAGAGATCGCCCAGCCCCTGGTCAAAGATGAGCTCCGGCGCCACGCGAGAATCCGCGCAGCAGAGCACCGCCGCGAAGGGCGCCTGGTGGTGGGCCACCTCCAGTCGACGCTCCACGCTGCGCCTGGGCGAGCGCGGCGTCCCTTGCGCGAACCGCTGGTTCCCCTCCAAGAGCTGCGCCAGCGCTTGCGCCGGACTGAGCCCCGCCGGCTCGGCCGCCACCAGAGCAGCCGCCATCGTCCCCAGCGCCACGATCGCCACGAGCACCGTCTTGCCCACGCGCATCATCCGCTCCTCCCTCCAAATGGTGAGCTGTCGCTACTTGGCTGCGTCCAGCACCTTCAGGTCGGCCATACCGCTCAGGTTCTTCGCACCGGCAGGCAGATCCGTCCAGAACGTCCCGGGCCCGGCATACCGGATGAAGACGTTGAAGGAGTCCGACAGCTTGTTGGCGAACTGGTAGTTGGAGTAGGCCGCCGCCCCGCCGATGGCATCCACGTTCTGCTTGAGCGCATCCGCCGCGGCCTCCCTCGTCAGCTGAGTGACCGTCGCGTCGGCCTGCCCAAGAAGCAGCGTCCGCTGCGCTTCGAGCTCGGCCACCTGCCTCTCGATTGCGGCCACGGCCACGAGCTGCTCGGCTTCCAGCGTAGCGACCTGTTTCTCACCGTCCGCCCGCACCTCCGCAACCGCCTTCTCGGTGCCGGCGGCCACCTCCCGCACGCCCTTCTCGACGTCGGATTGCAGCTCCGCGAGCTGGTTCACGCTCGCCTGGGTCGCCTACTGCTCCTCCTTGGTCCGGCGCTCCTCGACCGCGATCCGGGCCATCTGGATGGGCTGCCGGATGTCCATCGGCACGTCGATGGAGCGAACGAGTCCGAGACGCACGGTTATCTGCTTCTCCTCGCAGACCTTCGTCAGCAGCTGGCGGAACTTCTCCTGGAACTGCTCGCGGCTGTCGCCCTCCAGCAGCTCCTTGGCCCCGTACTTGGAGCCCTCGATGCGGCAGATCGACTCCACCTGGGGCGCGATGACCTTGTGGACGATCTCGTCGACGTTGCCGAAGTGCATGATCACGCTCGGCACGCTGCCGGGCTTCAGACCCCACACCACGGTCACCTCGAGCTGGATGTTGAAGCCGTCCTTGGAGAAGAAGGTCACGGCCTCCGTCGGGGAGAACTCGCGGTAGCCGATCTCCACGGAGTCGATGCGGACGGCCTTCGGGTTGGCGTAGTAGACGCCGGGCTGCAGCACGTGCTCCTGGACGCCGCTCTGCCCGCGCCTGGCCAGCTTGCCCGGGGCCGGCGGCTGGCCCGACATCGCCGTCACGCAGCCGACGAAGCCGGGGAGAATCTTGACCGCCTTGAGGACCTCGACCTGGAAGGCGTCGGGGTTGTAGCGCCAGCTGCCGGGCGTCAGCACGTTGCGCCAGACGCCCTTCCTTGCGTAGATGTCCTCGGCGGGCTCGACCAGGAACTGAAGGCGGTCCTCGGGGGGCAGGCCCGTCTGCGAGCGAATGACGCCGATCTCGTCATTGCCGATGTGTATGACCGGCGCGCGCCGGTACTCGTAGAGCAGAGGGTTCACGAAGTAGCGGCCCTCGCCCAGCACCTGCTTCTGGATGCCCCGCTTTCCCTCGTCGACGACGCGCAGATTCTCAGTGTCCGGGTTCTCCTCGCCGAAGCGCGAGGTGAGGACGAGCATCTCGCCCGGCGGCACGTAGACCCGGCAGACCGTCCACTGCCAGACCCCCAGGTACCCGAAGAGCGCCAGGAACACGATTGCGAAGAGGCTGTACTTGTTCACAGTTGGCTCCTCCTTCAACGCGCCGGCGCGGCGGGCGCAGGCCTGGGCGCCGTGAACGCCCGGAAGACGTCGACGAACGGGCCCTCCGTGTTGGAGATCACTTGCTGGATGGCGGGGGCGACCTTTGAGAGGAACAGGTAACGCGCATACTGCTCGCCATCCCCGAACGCGGCTCTGGCCGCCCTGATCCCACTAGCCTCGGCGGAGTTTTTGAGTCGGACGACATCGGCGGCTGCCTTGCCGGCGGAGAGCTTCGCCGCGGCCTGATTGCGCGCGGCCTCGAGCTCCAGCCGCGCCACTTCCAGCTTGCGGTTGGCGGCGATGAGCGCGACGTCCTTCTTGCGCTTGGCCTCGTAGATGGAGACCGAGACGTCGGCCTGGGCCATGTTGATCGCCTTGACGCGCTCTTGCAGCTTCATCGTCATCGCCAGCTGCTTCTGCTGCTTCTCGCGCTCCATCTCCTGCTGGAGCTTCTCGCGCTGCCGGACCGCGATCTCGCGCTCGCGGATCGGGTCGGCGATCGCCTTGGGCGGCTCCGTCTTGCGCACCAGCGCGGAGAGGATCTGGATGCCCTGGCTGGCGCAGACCGACCTGAGCCCCTCGAACATCTGCTTCTGGAACTGCTGGCGCGTCTCACCCGAGATGAAGTCCCGCGCCTGGTGGCGCGAACCCTCGATGCGCGACAGTGCCCGCGCATTCGGCAGCAGCACCTTCTCCACGATGCACTGGATCACCATGTCGCCCGGGTTGGAGCCCTGCCCCATGATGCGCGAATCGACGTACTCCACATAGACCGTCGCCACGCGCTCCGGATCGATCTTCCACTCCACGGAGGCCTCCATCGTGATCTGGAACCCGTCCTTCGACAGGAACGACACCACGTTCTTGTCCATCATGTCGAAACGGTGCGAGCGCAGGTCCACCGGACAGACCCGCAGGTCGTACGGGTTGAGATAGTGCGTGCCGGCATCCAGCGTCTTTTCGAGCACGCCGCGCTCGTTCTCCTGGACCACGAAAACGTTCGGCTCCTTCGGCTCATCGCCGGTCACGCGTGTCACGACCCCGACGTAGCCGGGCGCAATGGTCACCGCGTCGGAGAGCTCCACCCGGTAGAGGAGCGTGTTGATTGCGTAGCGGCCGGGCGTCAGGATCTCGCGCTCGATCCCTTTCATCACTTCGCCCGATCCGTCCTCCTTGCCGACCAGCGCCATGCCTGCCGGCGGCGGCCTGCCGAAGAGACGCGTCTTCACCCCCACCTGACCAACCGGTACCTCCATCTGGTCGACCACGATGGTCTCCCAGGTGTAGGGATTCAGGAAGTGCCAGCCCTCCGAGAGCCCGTCCCGCTGGATGCCTTTGAAGTCGGCGCTCGGGGCGGCAATCTCGCCGTCGGGCAAGGTCTGGCCCGTCTTCTTGATCAGGAGCGCGACCTGCCCCCGGTCGACCCGCACCAGCCCGGTCAGGACGAACCAGGCCACCGGCAACAAGCTCAGCATCGCGGCGCTCGCCACGAGCCTCCAGAGCAGCTCCGTGATTCGAGGATCTCTGCCCGTCATACGCTTCCCTCCCCGGCCTCCACGAACGTTCGGCCTTCTCGACAGTCTCGCACGGCGCAAGCGCCCGGCCGAGAGAATTCGGTACCCTGTCGCAAGCGCGCCCGCCCGCGGGGCCCCTCGCCCCCGCGCCGGGCAATCGGCCGCCGGCGGTGTCCGGCCAGGAGGCCCCGTGAAGGGATGGATTCTACTCAACGGCAACATCGTGCTCGACGTCGACTTCGTCTACCGGCACGCCGGCCGCATCCTCGAGAGCCACCACGTCGACCGCGACGTCCGCGACTCGCGAAAGGTGCTGCTCATCACGGCCGGCTGGCGGCGCGGCGAGTTCGACGAGGCCCACCTGAAGCGCGCGTTCTCCGAGATCGGCGTCCCCAGCCGCTTCGAGCGCGGCTTCGACCAGAACCTCCAAAACCTGGCCGTCTACCACGAGTTCGACCGCTTCAAGGAAGCCGAGCCCGAGATCTACCGCCAGTACCACGAGAAGCAACAGGTCATCCAGGAGACCAAGGAGTTCTACCGTCTCAAGAACAACGAGTTCCTCCGCATCCTGCGCCGCCAGCTCGAGTACGTCCGGCGGATGTACCCGGGCGTCACTCTGGCCCAGCTCCTGGCCTACGACGTGGAGCACCACCAGGCCGGCCTGCGCGAGCTCACCGAGACCGAGCTGCTCTTCCACTACTGCTGCCAGGAAGCCCAGGACACGATGAAATCGATCGTCACCAACGACGCCCGGATGATCGCCATCTGCACGGAGATCGAGCGCTACTTCCGGAGCCGCTCGATGGTCGACGAGTGCCCCCGCTTCATCCAGATCCGCGACGTGCTCCGCCAGCGCATCCTCTCGGCCAATTCCATTTTCCTCTTCGGCGGCAACGTCGCCGTCCTGCAGAACCGACTGCAGTTCTTCCGGCTCCGCGACGTCTTTCACGAGGCCCTCTGGCGCGGCACCAACTTCTACTCGGTCTCGGCTGGCTCCATGGTGCTCGCCGACAAGATCATCGTCTTCGACGACTTCTGGGGCGACGGCCACCAGCGACCGCGCAAGGAGTTCGAGTTCTTCGACAACGGCGTCGGGCTCGTCACTCGCGTGGCGCTCTTCCCGCACTGCCAGGACCGCATCCAGACCGACGACGCCGACAACCTGTCCTACCTGGCCCACCGATTCTCTTCAGGCCCGTGCGTAGGACTGAACCAGGAATCCTTCCTCCTGGCGGAGACCTGTCGCGACGAGGCGTCCGGCCGCGTCTACGAGCAGTTCGTCTCGGCCGGCACCGCCGACGGCGTCTACGTCTTCGACCGCAGCGGCGCCAAGCGCTGCTACACCCGCGGCGAGGTCGTCCCCGTCGGGTGACGCGATAGGACGACCCTTGGCCAGGCCAACCGTGATGGCGCCGCGACTGGATGGGGCCTTGGCAGGCGTGCTCGCGGCCGGCCGGCGACTGGTGAAGAAGCGCGCCTACGGCACCAGACAAGGGGCCGCCGGGTCGTGCGTGGCGAAGAGCTCGCGAGCGCGTGACTGGGAGCAGCTGCCGTAGCTGTAGCGGCAGCCGAGGATGCAGGTGTCGTAGACGCCGATGTCGACCTCCTCGCTGCACTCGCAGCCAGAGCGGCCGGGGCGAGTCTTGAGCCAGCGATGCGCTGCGAGCTGCGGGTAGACGCGCACGATCCAGCTCCAGGCGTTGCAGCCCGTGGCGGGACAGCCGCTGGCTGCGGCCTCGTCCGGAAGACAGCAGAGCGTGAACGGGATGCCGGCCGGCTCGGCGACGGCGCGAAGACGGGCGATCAAGTCGAGGCGCTGACCGAGAGTCGTTTCAGTCATTGGGTCGGAGAACTCCGCTTGGTAGGCCCGCAGGTCCGGCAGGACGCGGCGCGCGTACGGCGAGACGAAGTTGACGGCCACCCGATCGACGTGGCCGGCGAGGCGCTCGACCAGGCGGGTGAAGGTCGAAAGATGTTCGCCGAGGCCGTGACGGCTGGAGAGAAAGACGGGGTCGTAGCGCCAGAGGACGGCGCCGGGCGGCAGCCGGCGGCACAGCTCGAGCAAGGCCCTCACCGCCCGGTCAGCCGTCGGAACGTTCGGCTCGACCTCGGTGCCTCCGAGACCCGAGATGGTCACGTTCCAGACAACGGGATAGCCGGCGGCCAGCACCTTCTCCAGGACCGGGAAAAAGGGGCGCGGCCACTTGGTCCAGAAGTCGAAGTGCGTCACGTCGGCCGGCAGCAGGCTGCGCCTCACTCGGCGCGGCGGTCCGGCCGGGATGTACTCGGCGAACCCGGCGTCGAGCCGGTGGGCGAACCACGCGCCGAACAACGCCGGGATGTCCGTTCTCCGGCTCGCGCTGACGCCGACGGCAGTTCGCGCCAGGTTGGCGGCGGACCAGAGACCATCAGCCAGCATTACAGACCTCGCCGCGTCGTCGAGGGCGTCGGCGGGCGGGCGGCCAACACCTCTCGGCATCCCCGAGAGTCGTGGTGCGGGTGAAGTTCAGTCCGCGCTGGATGGTTCGTTTGTCCCACTTGAATGGCAGACCCGCGGAGGCCCCGCGTAAGTACGGATTCACAGGTTGCAGCGCCCGTTCCAGACGCCGGAGGCTCTCCGGCGAGCGACGATAGACGACGTCGATATCCTGCGTGAGGCTCGCCGATCCGTGAAGACTGGCCGCCACACCTCCGACGACAATGAACCCCACTGCGGCGTCAACCGCAGGCGAAGAGCGCTCAGGAGGAAATCCATCAGGGCGGTGGTTTGAGCGCCTAGGCCATTCGAGCGGCCTTCCAGAAGTCGTACATTGCCTGCAGGCGGCGCAGCCGGTCGGCCGGCGTGCGGCGCGGGTTCTCCCGCAACAAAATTCGGTCGACGCCGGCCTTGTAGGCCTCGATGACGGGGGCCTTCTCCAGTTCGTCCTTCTCCATTCTCGCGGTTCCGACAGCTGGAGTCTATGGCTCACGCGTTCACCCGTACATCCGGGGCAACACGGGACGGCGCCGGACGGCAGCCGGCCAGACAGCCCGAGCTCGAGCCCCTACCGCGGAAGGTCGGCGCGCTCCATCCTCTCGAGCGTCCGCTCCAGCAGCGGCAGCCCGACGCCCACGAACCGGCACCCAGGGTGCTCGCTGGGCGCAGTGACGGTGCCGTCCTGCCAACCGCGGGCCGCGGCGGCGATCTCCCCCGCGGCGCGCTGGGCCTCGCGCGCGCCGGCCGTGTCCCCGGCAGCAGCGGCTCGCAGAGCGCGGCCGACGTGCAGGAAACCCTCCATCACTCGGATCACGGAATCGTGACCCTCGTGGATGAGCTCGCGCGCGGCCTCGAGATCGCGCCGGGCGCGATCGGGCTCCCCCGCAATCCCCAGGGCCGCCGATCGGCCGGCCAGCGTCAGCGCCAGCATGTTGAGGTCGCCGGCCTCCCGGGCGGCCCCTTCGCCCTCCTGGAGCACGGCCAGCGCGCCCCGCGCATCTCCCGACTCGATGCGCACCAGCCCGATGACATAGAGCGCGTGCGCAATCGCCCACTTCAGCCCGTAGCGCCGCGCGCGCGAGAGCGTCCGGACCACGTCCTCTAGCGCCAGCGCCCCCTCGCCTCTCATCACGCCAACCGAGGCCAGCTGGCACTGCACCATCGCCTCGAACCGGAAGTGTCCCAGCCGGATGAGTATCGCCAGGGCACGCTCGTGCAGCCGCCGGGCCTCGTCGAAGCAGTTCAGGAGCAACTTCGCGCCCCCTAGGTTGTTCAGGGCGAACGCATGCTCCAGCGACTCCGGGCGGTCCACCGTCAGTTCGAGCTGCCTCTCGAAGAGGGGAACGCACCGCGCACCGTCGCACTGCCGGTACCAGACATGCCCCAGGTTCCCGATGATGCGCGCCTCGACGTACGGGTCCCCGCTAACGCGCGCACGCTCCAGCGCCCGGTCCAGAAGCTCGGCCGCCTGCTTCCCCCGGCTCAGCATCATGTCGCAGCTCGCCAGGTCCTTGAGCACCAGCGCCTCCAGCCGCGCGTCCCCGGCCAACTTCGCCTGCCCGAGCGCCCGCTCCAGATGCCGGGCCGCCGCCTCGTGGTCCCCGGCCAGCCACTCGGAGACCCCGATCACTTCCAGCATCCGCGTCACCAGGGCCGGTGACCCCACCGCGCTCGCAAGCGACTCCCCGCGCGCCGCCAGCGCCTTCATCTCGTCGAGCGGCCGCCGCGTGTACGCCTGGCAGCAGAGCGCCACGATCAGCTCGAGCTTCTGCTCCGCCGGAAGCGTGGGCGCGTCCAGCGCCGCCGTCAGGTTGTCGCGCTCGGCCTCCACTGCCGCCGAGTCGATGCGGTCGTCGTCTAGGAAAGAGCCCGTGAACCGCTCCGCCGCGAGCCGCGCGTAGTACCGCCCGTGCCGCTCTCGCGCCGCGCCGGCACCGCCGGACTCTTCGAGTTTTTGCGCTGCAAATGCCTGAATCGAGACCAGCAGATGATACCGCGCGCCCCGCTCCCCCATCGTCACCTGCACCATCGACCGATCCACCAGCCCCTGCACGAGGTCCAGCGTCTGGCCGCCCCCTGCCGCCTCCCCGACTTCCAGGACAGCCTCCGCCGCATCCAGCGTGCATCCCCGGAACACCGAAAGCTGCGCCAGCGCCGCCCGCTCCCGCTCCGAAAGCAGGTTCCAGGACCAATCGATCGCCCCCCGCAACGTCGCCTGCCTGGGCTCGACGTCCCGCCGCGTGCTCGCCAGCAGCCCGAATCGCCGCGAAAGCTGCTCCTCCACCTGCTCCAGCGAGAGGATTCCCGCCCGGCCTGCTGCCAGCTCCAGCGCCAGCGGGATGCAGTCCACGCTCCGCGTAATCCGCTCGACCACGGGCCTCTCGCGCAACTCCAGAGACAGCTGGCTCCGCGCGGCCGCCGCACGCTGCATGAAAAGTGTCACCGCATCGTCCAACTCCAACGGCTCCAGCCTGTACGTCGCCTCCCCGGACAGCCCCAGCGGCTCCCGGGACGTCACCAGCAGCTGCACCTGAGGCGCCAGAGCTCGCCACCGGCCAACGGTCTCCACCGCATGCCGCGCCACCTGCTCGAAGTTATCCAGGATCACCAGACACCCCTCGCGGCCCGCAAGCTCATTGCCGACCGCTTCCACCAGCGCCTGCGTCGTCCCTAGCTGGCCAAAGCAGGCCGAGAGAGCTCCCGCCGCCAGCTCCGCAATCTCGGAGACGCTCGTGGCACGCGTCAGGTCGCAGAAGACAACCTCCCCCCCGCGCTCCCGTCCGGGCTCCGAGTAGCGAAGCCCTAGCTCCACGGCCAGGCGCGTCTTCCCAATGCCACCGGGCCCGAGCACCGTCACCAGCCGCTCGCCTCGCCCCAGCAGCGCCTCCAGGGCCGCAAGCTCCCGCTCACGGCCCAGACACGCCCCGGCCGGCACCGGCAGCGTCCGCTTGCGCGGCGCCTGCGCCCGCACCGGCGGAAACTTCCGCCCGCTCAACTGCTCGGGCAGCACCTCGTGCAACGTCTCCGGCTGCGCCAGCCCCTTCAGATGGTAGACCCCCAGCTCCCGCAACCGCGCGCCCGCCACTCTCGCTCCCAGCAGCGAGCGGACCGCCCCACTCACCAGCACTTGCCCCCCGTGCGCGGCCCCCGAGAGCCTCGCCGCCCGGTTCACCACCGGTCCGAAGTAGTCCATCCGGCCCGTGGTCGGGTCCGGCACGCAATCCGGCTCACCCATGTGCGCCCCCATCCGCACCCGCAGCCCCCGGAACACCGTCGCTCCCGCGGCTCCCACCTCCGCAGCCTCCGCCTGGGACAGCAGCTCCCTCGGCCACGGCGCCTCCATCAACTGCCGCTGCGCCTCCAGACACCAGGCCACGGCCGCCCCGGGTGACCCGAACGCGACCATGAAGGCGTCGCCCTCGGTCTTCACTTCGTAGCCGCGCCGCCGCCGGATCGACTCGCGCATCAACCGGTTGTGCAGCGCGATCCCCTCGCGCATCGCTCCCGGCTGCGCCTCCCAGAGCGCAGTCGAGCCCTCCACGTCGGTGAAGACCAACGTCACGCAACCCACCGGCGCGTTCGCCGCCTTCAGCCTCGAAGCCATGGAAGGCCCACTCTACCAAAGACGCCGCCACGCCCGGCGCCAGCGCCACCCAACCGTCAGCCGCGCTTGCTCGGGGCCTTCCGCTTGGCCGCGACCGGCGCCGCGCCAGCCCATCGCATCAGCTCCCGCATCTTCTTGGAGGAGCCGCTCGACTCGCGCGAGACCTTCAGGGCCAGTCCTGCCAGCGTCCGGACCCCGAATCCCGTGGGCCCGCGCTGCGGAAGGTACGGCTTGTGGAGGTACATCGTCGAGTCTTCATCAGACCAGGCCGTGCCGGCGATGTCCAGGTGCGCCCACGGGCGGCCGTCCACGAACGTCTCCAGGAACTTGCCCGCCGTGATGGCGCCCGCGTAGCGTGGGCCGGAGTTGCAGATGTCGGCGATGCTGCTGCGCATGTGGACCTGGTACTCCTCGTAGAGCGGCAGCTCCCAGAAGCGCTCCGAGTAGTGCTCACCCACGTCGCGGATGGCGCCGACCAGCCATGGGTTCGTCCCCATCAACCCGGCCACCGAGGTGCCCAGCGCCACCAGACACGCGCCGGTCAGCGTGGCCACGTCGACCACCATGTCGGGGTCCTGCTCGCAGGCGTACGCAAGCCCGTCGGCCAGGAGCATCCGCCCCTCGGCGTCCGTGTTCGTCACCTCGACGTAGCTGCCGTTGTACATCCGGATGACATCGGAGGGGCGATAGGCGTTGCCGTCGGGCATGTTCTCCGCCGTCGTGATGATGGCGCGAAGCTCCACCGGCAACTCCAGGCTCGCCACCGCGCGCACGGTCTGCATGACCACCGCCGCGCCGGCCATGTCGTACTTCATGTGGTGCATGCGCTCCGAGGGCTTGATCGAGATGCCACCGGTATCGAACGTGATCCCCTTGCCCACGAGCGTCAACCTGGGCAGCCCGGTCCGCTTGGCGGGGCGGTAGAGCAGGTCCGCCAGATAGCAGGGCCGGCGCGAGCCCGACCCCACGGCCAGGATTCCGCCCATCCCGCGGGCAGCGAGCTCCTTGGGCCCCAGCACCTTCAGCGCGAGACCGTGGTCGTCCGACACCTTGCGGGCCGCGGCCACGATCTCGTCGGGCCCGAGCAGGTTGGCCGGTTCGAAGGCGAGCTCGCGCGCCCGGATGGTGGCCAGCGCGAAGGCGCTGGCGCGCGCTGCAGCCTCGCGGGCCGGCGCCACTTCGCGCGCGGCGCCCACGACCAGCTTCAGCTGCCGGAACGGCCGGATCGAATCCGCCTTCTTCTTGTACCGCTTGAACTTGTGCAGACCCAGGAGCGCCCCTTCGATGGCGGCCTCGGCCACCTCCTCGCCCGAGAGCTGAGGGACCGTGGCAGTGGCCAGCAGCATGCGGTCGACGCCGATCTTGCGGAGCGTGCGGACGGCCTTGGCGACGATGGTTCGCATGTCGTCGATCCGGAACTTCGCGGAGTTGCCGCAGCCCATCACGAGGACGTGGCGGTACGGCGCTCCGTCCCGCGCGTGCAGGATCGTGAACTCCTTCAGCGAGCCGCTGACCTCCCCGCTTTTGCGCAGTCCGGCCAGGTCGATGCCGGCCGCAGCGGCAATCTTGCGAGCCGCCGCGTCATCAGCGCCATCCTCCTGGAAAGCCGGGAGCATGACTGCCGGGTACTTGATCTTGGCGGCATCCGCCGACTCCACCGCGAATTCGAAGTCCGTTCCGTTCCACACGATGATCGTCCTTTGATCGAGCGAGTGGGCTTCCCCTGCGCCGGAGGGTCTCCTACCTGGAGACGCACGGGTCCCGACGCTGAGACCGGGGCAAGCCCCCTAGTCCTGGATGCCGCCGTCGCGCGGAGTCGCTCGCGTGAGCCAGCGTCGCGCCGAGACGGCATCGCCTCGTTTCGACCGCTGCAAAGGTAACACATTTGGCCCCGGGAGGCACCTGAGAAAGTGGCCGGGCGGCAACTTCCTGCGCCCCGGACCCTTGGCGGGCGCGGCAGGCGTCTTGCACGCGCGCCCGGGTAGCGCTCAGCCCAGCCTCTGCCAGAGGAAGCTGTACGTCAGCGCAGCCATGTGGGCCAGTTGCTCGTTGTTGGCCGCGCCGCCGTGGCCGCCCTCGATGTTCTCGTAGTAGAGAACGTCCTGCCCGAGCTCGAGCAGGCGCGCAACCATCTTGCGCGCGTGGCCCGGGTGGACGCGGTCGTCGCGCGTGGAGGTCATGAAGAGCGCCGGCGGGTAGCGGACGCCGGCCTTCACGTTGTGGTAGGGCGAGAAGGTCCGGATGAAGTCCCAGTCCTCGGGGTCGTCGGGATTTCCGTACTCCTGCATCCAGCTCGAGCCGGCCAGCAGCCGGTGATAGCGCCGCATGTCGAGCAGCGGCACCTGGCAGACGACGGCCCCGAAGAGGTCTGGCCGCCGTGTGAGCATGTTCCCCACGAGCAGCCCGCCGTTGCTGCCGCCCCGGATGCCCAGACGGGCCGGCCGCGTGACGCCGCGCCGCACGAGATCCAGGGCGACCGCGATGAAATCGTCGTAGGCCTTGTGCCGGTTGGCTCGCAACGCGGCCTGGTGCCACCTAGGGCCGAACTCGCCCCCCCCCCGGATGTTGGCGACGACGTACACGCCGCCCCGCTCGAGCCAGCCCACACCCTGACCCGGGCTGTAGACCGGCACTTGCGAGACCTCGAAGCCACCGTACCCATAGAGCAACGTCGGGTGCTCCCCGTCCAGCGATAGCCCGCGCCGCGCGACCTGGAAGTAGGGGACGCGGGTCCCGTCCGCCGAGATCGCCTCGAGCTGGGTGACGGTCAGCATGCTGGCGTCGAAGAAGCTCGGCAGCTCCTTGAGAATCTCGACCGGCGGCCCACCCACCGTCCCCAGGAAGAGCCGCGTGGGCGTCAGGAAGTCGGTGACGGTCAGGAAGAAGTCGTCCGACTCGGTGCTGTCGACTGCACTGGCGCTCACGGTGCCCAGCTCCGGCATGCCCTCCAGCGGCTTACGCGTCCAGGTGCCGTCCGCGCGGGTCAGGATGTAGACGCGGTTCCGAACGTTGTCGAGCTCGTTGACGAGGATGTGATGACGCGTCGGGCTGACGCCGGCCAGCGACGTCCGCGCCGAGGGCTCGAAGAGGACGTCGAAGCGCGAGCGGCCCGCCAGGTGCTCCTCGAAGTCGCAGGCCAGGAGCGAGCCGGCCGTGTACGACTTGCCACCGACGGTCCAGTCCTCCCGTAACGTCAGGAGCAGGATCTCCTGGTGAACGTCGGCCGAGGCGCTGTCCGGCTTCTCCAGCTTCACGAGTTTCCGGCCCCGGACCACGAACATCTCGTTGGTGTAGAATGTCGGGCTGCGGACGACGAAGTCGCGCTCGTATCCGGGCGTCCGGTCGCGGGCCGCGACGACGGCGACGTCGGTCGAGTGGCCCTCGAAGAGCGTTTCGGCCGATTCGAGCGGCGTGCCGCGCGTCCAGATCTTGGCGATGCGCGGGTAACCCGACTCGGTCAATGAACCGGGACCGAAATCGGTGCCCACGTACAGGTGGTCGAGGTCGATCCAGCTGACGCGGCTCTTGGCCTCGGGCAGGAAGAAGCCGTTGGGCACGAAAGCCTTCGCCTCGAGGTCCATCTCCCGCACGACGTCCGCGTCGGCTCCCCCGCGCGAGAGCTTCACCAGCCCGCGCACGCACTCGGGCTCCAGGCACGTCACGCCGTGCCAGACCCAGTTCTCGCCCTCCTTGGCGGCGAGCAGATCCAGGTCCAGCACGGTCTCCCAGTCCGGCTCCTTCCGGCGGTACTGCTCGAGTGTCGTTCGCCGCCAGAGGCCGCGAGGGTGCCGTGCGTCGCGCCAGAAGTTGTAGTACCAGCGGCCCAGCTTCTGCACGTAGGGAATCTGCGCCTCGGAGTCGAGAAACTTCTTGATCCGCGCCTCGAGCGCTCGCGAATCGTCCGTGTCGAGGACGCGCGTGCACTCCGCGTTCTGGAGCCGCGTCCACGCCAGCGCCTTGTCACCGGTGACCTCCTCGAGCCAGGCGTGGCTGTCTTCGGGCTCAGGAGCGGTCTTGCGTCCGTCGATGCGGCGAGCTTATCACGACCCCGGGGTGGCGTGGCGCGGTTCTGCACGCCCCAGACCCCTATCAACTCGCCGCGCCTTGGAAGCCCAGCACCTGCCGCGTCCAGTCCTTGCCGTAGGTCCGATCGAGGAACTCGCGCAGCGCCCTTGACTTCGCGCTCGGGTCCTGAGCAAAAGACTGAAGCCGTCCTTCGAGTCCTGGCGCGGCCATCTCCATGAAGGCTTTGACCGTTCCGCGAAAGATCGTGCCGCCCCTTTGAGTCCAGTAGTCGCTCTTGCCGTTGGCCGCAAGCTGCTCGAGATGAAGGCCCAGCGCCGCCGAGTAGACGAGCATGTCGAAGAGAAGCGACGATTTCTCCCCCGAGCCGATCTCGGCGCAGAAGTCCTCGAGCAGGTGGAGCGCGTCGCGCGAGCCGAAATCGAAGTTATGGAAGTAGTTCTCGTAGGAGCTGGTGAGATGCGTCGGCACGAACGGCAGCACGTCCCGCTTGCGCACCCGCGTGTTCGGCACGACGTAGTACTTGTTGGTCCCCCAGATGTAGAAGGCGCGCGCCCCGTTGGGGGAAAGCTCCTGCCAGCTCGCGTTGCCGCTCAGCTCGCCGTCGATCCAGTGGACCGCTTCGTGACGGAGCACGGTCGGATCATTGGTCCTGGGCTGCACGGCGCCGGCGGCCCACGAGTAGGCCTGGCTCTCGAGGCTGCGGCCGCCTTCCCGGACATCGACCTGCCCGGGCTCCACGGGCGGAAGACTCTTCACGACTGCTGTGGCGCCCGTGGCGGCGCCTCCGCTTCCGTCGGTACCGGTGAGCGTGACGCCAGCGCCCTTGCCGCCCGACCACGGGACCGTCCCCGAGCCAGGTAGGTTGGCCGTCTGGGTCAGCCCACCGCCGGAAGGCGCCCGGGGACCGAATCCGGGCGTGGCGCCGGTTCCGCCGGAGAGCCCCGCAGGCAGCCGGCCCGGCAGCGGCCCGAATCGCCGGCATCCGGCGAGCGTCACGCTCGCGAAGCAAACCAACACGATCGCCAGTGCGGCTCTGAGAACCTTGGAGTGGATTGGCATCGCTTCGACCTCCGTCGCCTCACCCCAAGCAAGCAACGCTCCAACGCAGCGATCGGCTTACGGAGCGGCTTCTGACGCCCGCGCCCTCCCCGCAGGACCGGATTCCGCCGCCACCAGGGGGGAGCTTTCCTGCCCCGATGCAGACGACAGGCCAAGGCCTTCGTGGGAGCGTCTTGGCAAGCGGCGCAATCTCGCCGATGATGGCAGCGTGAAGCAGCAGCCGCTTCCCATCGACGAGCATCTCGAGGAGATCGTGCGCACTCTCAGGGCAAGCCGCCACGCCGTGATCGTGGCGCCGCCCGGGTCGGGCAAGACAACCCGCGTGCCGGCCGCGCTGCTCTGTTTCGGTCGCGTGATCCTGCTGCAACCCAGGCGCGTCGCGGCTCGGTCGCTCGCCAGGCGGATCGCCACCGAACGAGGCTGGGCGCTCGGTGAAGAGGTTGGCTGGCAGGTCCGCTTCGAGCGCCGCTTCGGCCCCGCCACGCGGCTGCTGGTGGCGACGGAGGGCATTCTGACAGCCAGGCTCCAGGCCGACCCGCTCCTGTCGGAGTTCGCGGTGGCGGTGATCGACGAGTTCCACGAGCGCAGCCTCCACGCCGACCTGGCGCTGGCGATGGCCCGGGAGGCTGCTGCCGCGAGAGACGACCTGAGGCTGGTCGTGATGTCGGCCACGCTCGACGCGGCCCCCGTCGCGGAGTTCCTGGGCAGCTGCCCGATCGTACAGATTCCGGGCCGGCCCCATCCGGTCGAGATCCGCCACGCGCCCGAGATGTCGCCTGCCGCGGCCGTTCGCGAGCTGCTCCTTCGGGAGCCTTCCGAGCCAGGCCCAGGCAGTGGACACGTGCTGGTGTTTTTTCCCGGCGCACCCGAGATCCGCCGCGCTGCCGGCGAGCTGGTCGAACGGCCGGCGGCGGTGGTAGGAGACCCGCGGTCGGCCCGTCCATTCACCGTGTTGCCTCTTCACGGTTCGCTCGACGCCGCCGCCCAGGACGAGGCGCTCGCGCCCTCGCCCGTGCGCAAGGTGATCCTCGCGACGAATCTTGCGGAGACCTCGCTGACGATCGATGGAGTCACCGACGTCATCGACTCCGGTTTTCACAAGGTCCTCCGGTACGACCCGGCCTCGGGGCTCGACCGGCTCGAGACCGAGCGTATCTCACTCGATTCGGCCGAGCAGCGGGCTGGCCGGGCGGGGCGGACCGGACCTGGTCGCGTGCTGCGGCTTTGGGACTCGCGCCTGACCTTGCGCGAGCACCGCGAGCCCGAGATTGCGCGCGTCGACCTGGCGGAGCCTTTCCTCGAAGTCCTGGCCTGGGGAGGCGACCCGCTGCGCTTCCCATGGTACCAGCAGCCAGGACCCGAGCGGGCACACGCGGCGCTCGTTCTTCTCGAGGCGCTGGGCGCCCTGACGGACGGGCGCATCACCCCGCTGGGCCGGGCGCTCCGCCGCTTTCCGCTGCACCCGCGCCTGGCGCGCGTCCTGCTCGAGGCCCGCGGCGCGCGACTGGCTGCGGCAGCCTGCGCGGTGCTGGCGGAAGGCTGGGTCCCCAAGGGCGCTGGCGACGTCGCCACGGACTCCGACGTGCTCCTGCGGATCGGACAGATGGGAAGCGCCCCTTGGGCGGTCCGGCGAGCGGCCGACGAGCTGGCCGCCCTCGCGGGCAGGGTTCTCGACTCGGAAGAAAGCACGCGCTCCGCCGGTTCGCCTTCCGAAGAGAGTTTGCTCAGAGCACTCCTTGCGGGATTCCCGGACCGGGTCGCCCGCCGGCGAGAGCCAGGCGCTCCCCGCCTGCTGCTGTACGGCGGGCAAGGCGCGGTGCTGGGACGCGAATGCGGCGTCCGCGACGGGGATTGGCTGCTGGCGCTCGACGTGATGGCCGCGCCGCGCGGCGCCGGGCCGGAGGCGATCGTACGCACGGCCAGCCGGATCGAGCGGACCTGGCTCTGCTCGACTGCTCGAGGCACCGAGCACGTGTTCGATTCCGCTACCGGCAAGGTGCGAGCGCTGGAGCGCACGCGATACGGGGCGCTAGTACTCTCGGAACATCCGGTGACTCCGAATCCTATCGAAGCCTCACGCCTGCTCGCCGAAGCGCTGCGATCCCGCGGGCTCGGAGAGCCGGAGCTCTCATTGCGCCGCCGCATCCGCTTTGCGGGGCTCGCCTTCGACGAGGACGCCTGGATCGCGGCGGCCTGCGAAGGCCGCACCTCCTTGTCGGACGTCGACCTCCCGAACGCCTTGCCGAGGGCCCTGCTGCGCCAGCTGGATCGCCTGGCGCCCGAGGCCATCCCGATCCCGAGCGGCCGCGAAGCACGGCTGGAGTACCGGGAGGACGGCACGGTTTCGGCTTCCGTCAAGCTCCAGGAACTCTTCGGCCTGGCCGAGACGCCGCGGATCGGGCCCGCGCGAGTGCCCGTGACGCTCGTGCTGCTGGCGCCCAGCGGCCGCCCCGTCCAGACCACCCGAGACCTCAGGAGCTTCTGGGACAGCGGCTATCCGGAAGTCCGCAAAGAGCTCCGCGGCCGCTACCCCAAGCACCCCTGGCCTGAAGACCCCTGGACCACGCCAGCCACGCACCGGACGAAGCCGCGCCGCCGGTAGCGCCGCCCCCAGGCAGCGCAGCGTCGCCTGGGACACCCGGCTGTCCACTCAGAGGATGGCAAAGGCCGACCAGACGTATCCGCCCTGTAACTTCGCCCGTCGGAAGTTACGGGCCCGTGCCGTGCCGGAGAGGCCGTGAATCCTGTCTCTGACGGGGTTCTTCGAAGTTGGCCCGTCTCTTTCTAGGTATGTGACACCACCCAGAGGGAGACTGCGGAGACTTCAATGATGAGAAGACCGAACTTGACCTCGGCCCGGACCCTGCGTTTGGCGGCAACCCTCGCACTGCTGGCCCTGGCAGCCACGCTTCCCGCGGACGCCCAGACGTTCGTCGCCGCAGCGGATTGCGGCAAGGCCGGCGAGGCCTTCGTTTCGGAGACGCTCTCCGGCTCGCTGGCGCGCGAGGGGAGTAACGAGTCGCTCCACCTGCTGAATCCGGCGTTCACGGGCGCTGGCTACCGGTGGGACGTCGAGTACAGCATGGTCCGCACTCGCGAAGAGTGGCCGTGGTGGGCCGCCTACGCCCGCATCGACGTGCTCTCGGCCGACGGCGAGACCCTGGGGCGCGTCTGGTCGCGTTCGTTCAAGGGCACCGTGACGGGAACGGTCAGCTTCTACGGCGAGGAGTCCGAGGAGGCCCGGCCGCACCGGCTCCGCTTCACGTTCTCTCAGCCGCACACCTTTCCGTTCGCGTTCACGGCCCGGCTGACGGCGAGGCCCGTCATCGGCGCCAATCCCGGCGGCGCTCGCCGCGGGGCCCCCGAGTACATGGCGATCGGTTCGCCCTCGGCCCCCAACTTCGTCTGCGGCGACGTGGTGCTGCGCACCGAGTACCACCGCTTCATGCTCTTCGGCCTGCAGTCGGGTCAGGAGCTGCGGGCGCGTCTGCAGCCGGGCGTTCTTCGGCCGCACGCCTATGCCCATTTTGGCTTCGGCATCTGGGACCTCGGACATCGCAGCGTGGGAGTGCGCGACACCTATGTGAGAGCCGGCAAGGAGGCCGACGTCGTCGTCTTCCGCAACGCCGACTCCGAGAAGCGGTTCGTGATCGTCGCAATGAAGTCCAAGTGGGGCCTGAGGGACCACCGAATCGGATTCTACTCGCCCCAGGGCGTCTCGCCCGCGCCCGGCGAGGCCGCTCCCCCCAGCTCGCTCGATCCGTTCGTGACCACCGCTCGCGCCTACTCCGTACAGGATGTCGCAGCCGGCGCCACGGCCCGATTCGCGCTACCCGCCACCGGCGAGCGCTTCGAGCTGCGACTGCGTGTGCAGAAGCCGGTCTTCTTGGCCCCCGCGCCCGGCGTGTTCTGCACCATCCGCGTCATCAGCAGCTCCGGCAAGCTCTTGGCGACAGGCCACCTCGCGACAGACCCGTGGGGCCACGAGCCCACCGAGTACTTCTGCGAGCTGACCGGCCCTGACGCCGCCGGCGGACGGCTCGAGGTCACCACCCGCTACAACGCCTCCGTCTGCACCCTGGACGCCGCCGCGTTCGTGCGGAGGTGAAGCTCAGGGACAGACACCTGGTATGGCAGACAGCCCGCACCCTGCGTCGCCAGAACTCGGCCCGGCCCGGGCGCGAGGAGAGAACGAGCCGCCGATCCCATCTCGGAGTCCGCGGCTCTTCTGTGTCGTGAGGACCCCATGCAGAACGAGCATCGAACTCCATGCCCCCGCCGCCGCCAGAGTTGAGGGCCGTGTTGGCGTCTATCGGCGCGCCGGAGGCATCATCGTGGGGATGACCTGCCTCCCGTTCTTGCGGTAGATAGCGAAGTCGCCATCGAGGGTGACGACGACGGACCCGGAGATTTGCTCAGCCATCCGTACGAGGCAGGCGTCGGCCAAGGACATCGGTACTGTGGCATAGCGCCGCATGAGCCTGGCCACGGAATCGCACTCGTCCGTCAGTCTGAATGGAATCTCGAGCGCGCCTCGACTGACCAGATCGAGGACGGCATTGACGCCGACAGGCGATCCTTCGAGCAGGAAGCAAGCTTCCGATAGCACCGACTCGCAAGTCAGCAAAGGTCGCATCAGCGTCGAGAGGGTGCTCTTGGCCCAGTAGTGATGCTCCTCTCGTTGATGGAGATAGGCGACCAGGGGGCCGGTGTCCAGAAGGTAGCTCGGTCTCACCTGCCGTATCCCTTGAGGTGAGCTCTATTGGTGGCCAAATCTCGAGGCCCGTCCGTCACACAACCGCACAGATCCGCGGTCGCCTCGCCGAACGTGGCCGGACCGGCAGGGCCATCACGAGCCAGGCCCTCTCGCACCATTTCTCGTACGAGGGCGGACTTGCTCATGCCTCGACGGTTGGCGCGATCCGTCAGCCGACCATCGAGTTCCTCGGGGAACTTCATCGAGAGAATCTTCACGGAACTCGAGCCTCCAGCAACTGGTAATACCTATCGCCATGGCGATAATACCTCCCGAGATGTCGCATCGCAAGCTCGACTCGCGCCCCGCAGGAGGGCCGAGAAAGCGGCGCGAGAAGCGTTGCTCTCCTGGAGCACTTCGGTCCGGTGGGCCTCTCCGGCGCACCGACCGCGTTGCACAGCCTGATGACCGCTCTCCAGGATCTGCCAGGTTGCCTCGCGCGCGCCCATGCAAGCAGCTGTTGCCACCATCCTTCGGCGGCAAGCGGCCAAGGTCCGGGTGGCCGCACACAGGGTCTACTTTTCCTGCGGGAAGAGTCTCCGGAGGTTCCGCTCGTGGTCAGAGGTTGGAATCCCGTTGACGTCCGCCACCGCAGGCCAATACGGACTGAGCTTCCGGATGGCGTCGAGCACGCCCGTCCAGTACTTCTCTCGGCTGGCCACCGAACCTGCCCACGCGTTGGTCAAGAACTCGCGAGCCACTGGTAGATGCCCTTGATAGATGAGAGAGAACGCTTCGTGGGCAAGGGCGCCCGGTACTCCCGCTTCCCGCCGCTCGAGGCGGGCCGAATGCTCCTTTTGGGCATCCCTGGCCCGCTTCAGCAGCTCCAAGTCATTGGGGACGGCGGTGCGCATGAGCGACGGGTCCGGTAGAAACCTGTTGCTGTCCAGGTCGAGGCGCAGGCGAATCGTCGGGAAAGGTGAATCGCCAAGGCAGCTGCCTTCCCAGTACTCGAAGCTGGGATCCGCCACCTCCATTGTCAGCGAGTGCGTGCCCCTGTTGGCGACGAACTCGGCCGACTCGACTGAGCCGGCGAAAACCGGGTCGATCGCCCGAAACACGGGCCCAAAGACCAGGACGTGGAACGTGCTGCAGCAGTGGGCCCCGCCGCTGTACCCCTGCACGACAATGGCTGGGAACTCCAGGCCCAGGCTCGACGAGTCGAGCTGGCCATCCCTCTGCAGGACGGGTGCGTACGGATAGACCCCGTCTTCTGGAGCTTCGGAATCTGGTCTTGCCACGCGAGGCGGCCTCCTGTTCGGGAAAGCCTCTGAAGGGTTGATGCGCAGGCCCGTGTTCCTCAGCTCGAAGTTCGTCTGGCCCGCCCTGTAGACCCGAAGCACATCCTCGTCGAGCTCGCCCTTCTGCTGGCTCTCGGTGATCTGGTAAGGGCCGATGGACCAGGCACCATACGTGCTGAACTGGCCGAAGGCCGGGCGCCGGCTCGAGCACGTCGCCGAAAGAACCAGGCAGAGAACCGAGAACCCAACATGTCGACAGTGCACGAGGCCACCTCCTGGTACGCATCTGTCCCCGTTCCCGGAGAGACAGCCTGGCCGGGCGACGGCAGAGCGAAAATGTCTGGCCTTATGCCCACTCCGCCGATGACTTTGACGACCCGAACCAGGCTACCTCGGTCGAACGGGACATGCCGAGGACTTCCCTTGTCAGGCGGACTATCGCGGGGGTGACGGATGCGACAGCACCGCCACGACGAAGCGGTCCGGGAGCTCACGGATCTCTTGGATCTCGCTCGCCACAACTGCCGCTACCTTCCGCCGCTGACCTTTCTTTCCCGAAGCAGCTATCTCCGCCCACAGGACCCGAAGGGCGCGGATTCCTGCAACCACAACCTCGTCCCGGCGACATCGAGTAAGTAGTCGGCGATCACCTCACGCTCCACCCACGGCGGCATCAACGGTTGGAACTTGCTCAGACGGTACGCTGGTAGGGAGTGCTCGACCTTCCGCCAGATCGCTTCATCATCCCAGAACTCGGGGCTCGACAGACGCTGCACGACCCTCTCGAAGCCGCTGCCAGTCAAGTCCTCGCCAAGCAATCTCAATAGGCAGTTGTCGGGGATGACCTTCCAGCCCTCGTGGGCGGCCTCCAGGGCGTAGCGTAGCGTGGAGTTGATCCGGCCTCCGGCGAACGTCCACCACCGTAGCTCGTCGTCCGCAACTTCGACTCCGTCTCGGCTCCCGTCCAGAACACCAGCCAGCGCGACCCGGCGGCCATGCAGGACAGCAGCCGCCTCGAGGCTCAGGTAGCCGTAGGTCTCGTCCGACGCCAGGACTCTCAGCATTTCCTGGCAAACTCCGCGACCCAGGAACTGGGGCAAGAAGCCGCCCCAGGTGGGCTCGCGGCCTCGGGGGCAAAGACAATCGCCGCCTCCGAGGGCTCGGAAGCGGCGAAATCTGCGGTTTGGTACCCCCAACGGGATTCGAACCCGTGTCACCGCCGTGAAAGGGCGATGTCCTAGGCCTCTAGACGATGGGGGCGAGGTAGACCTTGAATCGAGGAGAAGAAGATACCAGACTTGCTCCCCGCTGTCATGGTGGGCCCACCAGGATTCGAACCTGGGACCAAGCGGTTATGAGCCGCCAGCTCTGACCGCTGAGCTATGGGCCCCTGGGAACAACGAGAGTCAGGCTCCAGGCCTCAGGCATCAGAAGTGAGGAGTGAGGCTCAAGGAATTCGGCAACATCTCGAGCCTCGAGCCTCGAGCCTTACTTGTGATAGAAGTCCTCCAGCTTGCGGCTGCGAGTCGGATGCCGCAGGCGCGACAGCGCCTTTGCCTCGATCTGGCGAATCCTCTCGCGCGTCACGCCGAACTTCTGGCCGACCTCTTCCAGCGTCAATTGCTGGGTCTGGCCGATCCCGAAGCGGTAGCGGATGACGTCGCGCTCCCGGCCGTGCAGCGTCGAGAGCACGTTGGCAATCTGCTCCTTCAGCATCGTGTTGGCGACCTCTTCGGTCGGCGAGACCGCGGTCTCGTCGGCCACGAAGTTCCCCAGGTTCCCGTCGTCCTGGCTGGAGATCGGCGTTTCGAGCGAGACCGGCTCCTGGGCCACCTTCAGGATGTGCTCGATCTTCTCGAGCGGAAGGTTCATCTCCTCGGCGATCTCCTCCTTGGCAGGCTCCCGGCCCAACCGCTGGGTCAGGATGCGCGCCACC
Source organism: Candidatus Wallbacteria bacterium (assembly GCA_016190005.1). Lineage (GTDB taxonomy): Bacteria > Muiribacteriota > UBA6191 > JACPRK01 > JACPRK01 > JACPRK01. Next base: position 103,701 of record JACPRK010000127.1, read on the forward strand.
TTGCGCACGCGGTTGATGTTCTCGACCATGTGCACGGGCACGCGGATCAATCGGCTCTGGTCTGCCAGGGCCCTCGTGATCGCCTGCCGGATCCACCACATCGCGTAGGTGCTGAACTTGAAGCCCTTCTGGTACTTGAACTTCTCGACGGCTCGGATCAGGCCCTGGTTGCCTTCCTGGATCAGGTCGAGCAAGCCCATTCCGCGGTTCACGTACTTCTTGGCGACGCTGACGACCAGCTTCAGATTGGCCTTCACCAGCGCCTCGTGAGCCTGCATGTCCTTGTTCTCGATCCGTTTCGCCAGCTCGACCTCTTCGGCGCTCGACAATAGTGGCGTGCGGCCGATCTCCTGCAGATAGAGCTTGATGGCGTCGGTGTAGGACGCCGGCGTGTACTCGGCGCCGGACTTCGCGGGCCGGATCGGCGCCGGCTTCGAGGCAACGTTGTCCCAGGCCTCGATGCCACCACGATTGGTCGGGTCGGCCTCGCCCTCGGAGCCCCCGACTGCCAGATCGATGTCGCCACCGAAGCTGTCGGCGAGCCCGTCCCTGAGCGCCGGGATCGTGAGCAGGTTGCGCGTGTTCTCGACGCCCAGCATGCTCTCGGTCTCCCCCGAAGTGTGGATCGGCTTGGCGTTGGAGCGAGCGCGCGGAGCCGGTGTTGCCGGCTTCGGCGCAGGAGCCGGCCGCGAAACGGTGATGACCGTCCGGGTCGCCGAGATCTTCTTCACCGTCGTCGTCTCCGTGCGGGAGACCTTCGAGAGCAGCGCAGGGATCGCGGCCCTCGACGCCGACTTGGGAACAATTGCCGCGCCGGGCGGAAGGTCCGCCAGGGTGTTGGACGGCTTCGAGGCCAGCCGCAGCACCGGCTGCTCGCGGCGCAAGACCTTGGAGTGCGACTTCGGCGGCACCAATTTCGTCTCGCTCGCCCTCATCGAGTTGATCTTCGCCACCGCGTCGCCGCGGACCTCCTCGAGTCCGGCCGCTGCAGCTGCCCGGACCGCGGGCTTCGATGAAGACGCCGCCGGTTTCGCCGGCCTGGCCGGCTTGACGGCCGGCTGCGCCAATGTCTTCGAAGCCGTAGCGAGCGCTGCGCGTAGAGGATTCGAGTTGGCGCTCGGCCTGGAACTTGCCTTCGCCGGCGCCGACTTGGAACCGGGCGCCTTCGCAATGGGCCCCTTGGCCGCAACCTTCGCTGCCTTTGCGGGCTTCCCCTGACGCACGGGCACCTGAGGCCGCGCCACCTTCTTCACCGCTGCCTTCGGGGCCGGCTTGCGGGCGCCCACAGCTTTCTGGACGGCCTTCGTCTTGACGGACTTCGGCGCAACCGGTCTGGCAGCCACAGGCTTCTTCGTGGCCGGCTTGGAGGCCGGGCGGAGCGATGGCTTCTTGGAGTTTTTCGCAACGGGCCTCTTCGACGAAGGCTTCGCCGCCACCTTCTTCGAAGGCTTCACGGCTGCAGCAGCCTTGGCGGGCCGGGCGGCAACCGGCCGCCGGCCGATTGGCTTGCCCCCCGCCTTCACCACCTTGGTCGCAGGTCGCTTGGCGGTTCTTGCGGCAGCCGGCTTCTTCGTAGGCTTGGCCACAACCTTGGCCGCCGGCTTCGACGCACGAAGCGCCGGCGCCTTCTTGGGCGCAGCCTTCTGGGCGGCCGGCTTCGCGGTCGCGGGCTTTCGGGCCGCCGGTTTCTTCGGCGAGGCCACAGTCTTCGGCCTCGCCTTGGGACGATCCGGTTTGGCCTTCCTGGGAGGCGCGCTCGTTTTGCCGGTAGTGGGAGCCGGCCGCCGCTTTGGCAATGCTTTGGCGGCAGCGGCCTGAGTAGGAACGCGGTTTTTGGGCTTCTGGCTCTTCGACTTCGAATCCAAGTTGGCCACTATCGCACCTGTCCTATCGAGCCTGGGGGAGCGACGACATCGTCCCGTCCAGACTCTTCAGCAGAGACTGAAGCTCCTCCGTGACCTGCTTGAACTCACGGAGGACCTCGTCACCTGCACCGTCACTGGCTACGAGCCTTTGGAGTTCCCGTTTCCGGGCCTCCAGGCGATACTTCCTCAATTCCCTCGAACAGTCGGCGAGCGTCTCGCCCAGGCCACCCTCGGCCATGGGAGGTCTCACCATCAACTCGGCAGTAATGAAACGACGCAGCTCCTCGTCCTCGCACACCGAGATGAGGGCCCCGCTGACGTCTCCACTCTCCTGCCCGAGCTCACCCAGAAGCTGCAAGATCCGCTTGCAGTATGGGTCCCTGAACTCCGCCACCCGGAGCTCGTCCTCGGCTTTCCGGTACGCCGAAATTTCCGACATGTAGCAGTGCACCAGCGTGCGCTCCGCCTGCACCAGCGGCGAGAGCACGGCCGGCCGGGTCGCGGCGACCGCCGCGGACATCGCCGCCTCCCGCTCGGGCACATTCGACATGGACTTGCGCACCAGCTCTTCACTGATACCAAACGCGTCCGCGACCCGCTCTATGAAGTTCTGCTGAGACAGGGGCGACGGCAGAAGCCGGAACACATGAATCATGTCTCGCAGCGCGGCCCGCTTGCCATCCGGCGTCCTCCAGTTCGGATGACGATCGCGCGTCGCTTCGAACAGGAAGGCCTCCACCGGTTGACCATTTGTCACGCGCTCCCGCATCGCCTCGGCGCCCTCGGTCCGCACGTACTCGTCGGGGTCGATCCCGGCAGGCAACTGGAGCATCGAAAGCGACAGTCCCGAGCTCTCCAGGAGCGGCAAGGCCCTCAACGTCGCCTTCACACCTGCCTGGTCGGGATCGTAGGCGAACACCAGTCGCTTCGCGAACTTCGCCAGCTTCTTCACCTGCGACTCCGTCAGCGCCGTTCCCAGCGTCGCGACGACGTTCCTGAAGCCGTGCTGGTAGAGGCCGATCGCGTCCATGTAGCCTTCGACCAGGAGCAGCGTCCCCGCGTCGGGTCCCTCCGCCGGCACCGCCTTGGATGCCCGATGCAAGTTGAAGAGCAGCCGCCCCTTGGCATAGAGCGCACTCTCCGGCGAGTTCAGGTACTTGGGCTGACCGTCCCCCAGCACGCGTCCGCCGAAACCGACCGGCTTTCCGTACTCGTCCTCGATCGGGAAGACGACCCGCCCCCGGAAGTAGTCGTAGACCCCGGACTCCTTACCCTTGCGGGCGAGCCCGTAGGCGGTCATCTCCTCCTCGGAGTACCCCGCCTGCCTCAGGTGCTGCGACAGGAGCCGCCAGTCGTCTGCTGCCCAGCCGATCTGGAACTCCTCCAGCGTCGCCGCAGTGAGCCCCCGCTTGGCCAGGTAGTCCCGCGCCCCGGCCGCCCCTCCGAGCTGACGACGGAAGAACTTGCGCGCCTCCCGCAGAAGGTCGTGCGCCCGCACGAAGTCGATATCGCTCCCCTTTCCCCTGTACGGCGCCAGGTCGATACCCACCTGCGTGGCAACCTTCTCCAAGGCCGCCGGGAAGCTGAGGTTCTGAATGCGCATGAGGAAACCGAAGACGTCACCGCCGACCCCGCAACCGAAACAGTGGAAGATCCGCTTGACGGGGTGCACCGAGAAGGAGGGGGATTTTTCGTTGTGGAACGGACACAGACCGCTGAAGTTGGCGCCCGAGCGCTTGAGGATGACGTGATCGCTCACCACCGACACGATGTCGGCGCGCTCCCGAATCTCGTCAATGACCGACTGAGGAATTCCCTTTTGGCTAGTCATCCGCCGTCCCCAGATGCCGCACCGGTCCAAGAAAAAACGTCCACAAAGGGTATCAGATCGCACTTTCTCATGCAACAGAAAAGCGGTCCCGGCAACAGGACCTGTTTTGTCCGAATCCGCCAGATCCTGCCTCAGAGCCCCCGGGCGCCCTCTCGAAAATGGGGCCGCGAACCGATACCTACCTGGATCTACCGCTTTCGATCCCCGTCCCGGAGGTCCCCATGCCGACACCCAACCCCATCCCAGGCCCCATCGAGCTGGATGACGTCGCGACCGCCTCGCCGCCTGCGGCCCCAAGCCCCGACGGACGCCGGCCCGAAAACCACGAGAAGGCTCGCCTTTGGTCGCTGGAACACCCTCGCCGTCGCCCCCAGGGGCCCGATCGCGAGAGCTGGCTCGCGGCCGTGCGCGGCTGGCTATCGGGTCTCTGACGCCGGCCGCCCACCCTTCCTAGCCGTCCAATCTTTGACGCCGCCGGGCGCCGTCCTGTAGATTCTGTCCAAGGATGCACCCGGATGGAAGATAACGACTTCTCGCTCATCGAGCGCTGCCGCCGGGGCGACGCGACCGGATTCGAGGAGCTCTACCAGCGGTACGTCAAGCGAATCTACAACCTCGCCTATCGCATGGTCGGCCTCGCTAACGACCCCGAGGAGCTGACCCAGGAGATTTTTCTCCAGGCCTTCAAGAACCTCGAGCACTTCAAGGGCGAGTCGAGCTTCTATACCTGGCTCTACAGGGTCGCAGCCAACACCTGCCTCCAGTTCCTGCGCAAGAAATCCCGCAGCAAGGAGACCGTCAACTACGACGACCTGGCCGACGTGCAGATCGAAGGCCACCCGTCCCCGGACCCACTCGAGAAGATCGAGCGCCGCGAGCTCGGCCGCCGCATCGAGGCCGCCCTCGCCGAGCTGCCCGAAAACCAGCGCCTCGTCCTCATCCTGGGCCCCATCGAAGGCCGCTCCTACGAAGATATGGCCGAGATCCTCGGCGTCACCGTCCCGATCATCAAGGGCCGGCTTCACCGCGCTCGTGAGAACATCCGGCGGCTCTGCAAGGTGGACGCAGAATCCGGCGCCCCCGAGGCTGCCGGCGGCCATGAGCGCGAGGCGGAATAAATCTTGCCAAATGGACGTAACTTTACCTTTATGAATGCATCTATCGCAGGTGGACGAGGCCGTGCTGCAGCGCGTCGGACCCGCGTGGAGCGGCGCACCGAAAGGCCGTGCCCGCCGCCGTCCTGGAGCTGTCTCCGGTCTGGAGCGGTCCGCGGTTTCAGAGATTCGACCATGACGTTTCATTCGAGGATGGGGTGAGCCAGATGGAGTGCAAGGAGTTCACAGCGGGCCTTGGCGATCTGATCGATCGAAGGTTGAACGCTTCCACGGGCCAAGCCTATCGCCAGCACGCCGCATCGTGCCCCGACTGCAGCGACCAGCTGCGAGATCACCTGCTGCTGACTTCAGCCATTCCCCAGGCGCTGCCGGACCTCTCCCCGCCCGCTGAGCGCATGTGGGCACGGATCCAGGCCCAGCTCCCGCCGCCAGCCCCCGCGCCCGTGCCGGGGGCCTTCGAGTCGCTCCGCGCTCTCTTCTTGCGCGGTCTCGTCCTAGCTCCGGTGCCTGCCTTCCTGCTGCTCGTGGCCGTGCTCCTTTGGCGTCAGCCGGGGCCGTTGCAGACCGCGGGAGCCAAGAGCGGCGCCACCGGAACCTCCATTCACAGCTCTCCCGAGAAGCGCCAGATCGAGCTGAACCAGAAGCGCTGGGACTACGTCGAATCCGGCTTCCGCAACTACGCTCGCTCCGTGCGCACGCGTCAGCCGCTGCGCTAGTTTCGCCCGCACGTAGATGCAGCCATTTCTTCTAGTCTCCTTGGCCGCCTCGAGCGTTCTGCTCGCCGGCGGCCCGCTCCTGGCGGCCCCGCCCCCTTCACCCGTGCCGCCGCCGGCCGCTGCTTGGACGCCTGAGGAACAGAACGTCTTGAAGGGCGAGGAGCTTTTCCGCCTCGCCAAGGAAGCCACCCGCCGCCGCGACTATGCCGCCGCAGCCACTCTGCTGCGCCAGCTCACGGCCCTCGCCTTCCCGTCCGACCCGTCAGCCCGGGAGCTCATGGCCGGCGCTCATCTCAGCCTGGCCGAGGTGCTTCTGGTTCAGCAGAAAGTAGCCGATGCGGAGTCGACCGCGAAGCGCGGTCTGGGATTGACCGGGACGGATGCTGCGCCCACCTTCCTGCGCGCCGACGTCTATGAGCTGCTGGCCCAGATCAGCTCCATCAAGAACGATACGGCCCGCGCCGCCCAGCTGCGAGATTCCGCGCGACGCTGCCGCGGCCTGGCCCAACGCTGAAGGCACGCCCAGGACTGGCAGCGCCCCTAGCGGCGCCCCAACAGCCCACCCAGCCAGCGGTCCAGCTTCCCCTGAACCGCCACCGGCGCGGCACCTGCAATCGGAGCCGGCTGCGAGCGGGGACTCCCTTTTCCGGCGCTCCCGAGAGATTGCTCCCGGAGCTCCACAATCTCGCGATCCCAGGGCCCGCCGGCCAGGAGCTGGTCGCAGACTGAGACCGTTCCCCGGGCATCGCCCGCTCGGGACAGAAGCCGAGCCACGGCCAGCCGCGCGTCGCGGGCGCCCTTGGGATCGGCGCAGGCAAGCTCCTCGAGCACTCGAACGGCCTCCCGGATGTCGCCCTGGGTTTCGTAGAGCCGCGACACACGCATGGCTAGAGTCAGGTTCGGCGGCGCCAGGCTCAGCACACGGCTGTAGGCGCGGATCGCCTCACCGTGACGCCCCGTCTTCAGAGACAGGTCCCCGTAGATCTCCCAGGCACGAGGATTGGAATCGTCGATGCTCACGAATCGCTCCAGCAGCACCAGACACTCCGCGAACCGGGACGCCTTGAACAGCGACAGGATCTCCTTCAGCATCTCCAGCCGTTGCCGCCGGTCCACGCCCGGCACGGCTTCCACGGGCCGCACGGCCCCCGCGGCACCCGGCGCCGGTGGACGCGCAGCCTCATCCTTCTTGCCACCCGCGACCACGCGCAGCTTTGGCGCCTCAGCGCCCGTCCGCGCGTCGCGGACCGTTTCGAAGCCCGAATGCGCTGCGCCGGCCACGCCCTGCGACGCCTCGGCGGACTCCTCGAAGCGCGACATGAACCGCTCCAAGAAGTCCACGACCTGCCCCAGCCGCATGCTGTCGAACGGCGAGAAGAGCACCGGCAGCTGGGCCGTCGACAGCACACCCGCCTCGTGCATGCGCGCCACGTCGAAGAGCGTGTCGACGCCCAGCAGCCGTATCGACTCGAGTGCCGCGTGGCTCCGAAGCTTGGGCTCCAGGTCAGCCGTGTAGCCCTCCGCCAACACGTAGACCACGGTCCCGCGAGCCTCGGCGAAGATGCCGCCCAGCTCGCGCACCCGCTCCAGACTACCGATCACTTCGTCCAGGTCGAGCGCGGTCAATCGCCGAGGATGCACCCTCACGCAGGCGAAGCTGCGCGAATCTAGCCACCAGAGCCCGTCGAATGGAAGCCAGCCCTTGGCTCGCCGATCGTAGTTGCCGTACTGCACCTTCAGGCCCAGCCGCTTGGCCACCGCGTGCACCAGGTCCTGCACGGCATGCCGGTACCCCTCGTCGTCGCCCTTCTGGAGCGCTTGCAGCACCCACGCCTCGAGCTCCATCAGGCTGACGCCCGCGCTCTCGATGTTCTCGCGGAATCGCAGCGACGCAACCGACCCGTCGACCAGCGCTCCGGTCTGCGCCAGAACCCAGTCGATCGAGACGGAGGTCTGCGGGGCCCTCCGCCGGTCCAGCCTCAGCTCCGCGTCGTCCGCGTGGTTGATTGCCGCTGCCAGGTTCATCCGCATCGCCAGCTCCAGGTGCTCGCCCAGAATGGACAGTCAGTCCCCGAACGGATCTTCGACCGATCGCTGCCAAAACCTGAGCCCCCGCCCGCCGATCTTGGCCGGGGCGGCTCAGGACACGCCCCCCCCCCGCGCCCATCCCCCTACTGCCCGGCGGCCGGCTTGCCGACCTGCTGCTGGAAGATCTGGCTGCTCAGTAACACGTCGACGGCCCGCTGCAGCTGCGTATCGAATTTCTTCAGGACTTCCATGTCGAACGACTTGCGGTCCTTGCCCTTGCCTGGAGGCGTATCGTCCAGAAACTTCGAACGCTCCTCGCGCAGCTGCCGGACTTCCGCTTCGGTCATCTGGGGCAGCTTCACCTCCACATCGGGCTGCAGGCCTCGGTTGTGGATGAGGGTCCCCGAGGGCGTGTAGTAGTAGGCCGTCGTCAGCGCCAGCGCCGACTTGTCAGACAGCTCCAGCACAGTCTGGACACTTCCCTTTCCGAAGCTCTTCGTCCCGATCAGGATGCCGCGCTTGTGGTCCCGCATCGCGCCCGCCGTGATCTCGGAGGCGCTGGCACTGCCGTTGTCGATCAGCACCACCAATGGGAACGCCGGGTGGGTCGACCCGAACGAGGCGTAGCGCGTCTCATTGTTCGCGTTGTCCTTCACCGTCACCACCGTGGCCCCCTTGGGCAGGAACAGCCGGCTCACCGCAACGGCCGCTTCCAGCAGCCCGCCCGGATTGTGCCTCAGATCGAGGATCAACCCCTTCATTCCCAGCTGCAGAAACTCGGAGATCCGCTTGTCCAGGTCCTCCCCCGAGGTCTGGATGAACTGGGCCAGGTAGATGTAACCGATGTTCCCCTCCAGCATCCGGGAGCTGATCGATGGCACCTTGATCACTTCGCGCACGATGTCGTACTCGCGAAGCTTCTTGTCACCCTCGCGGAAGATGCTGACGTGGACCTTGGTGCCGACCTTGCCGCGGAGCAGGTTGGCCACGTCGTTGACGTTCTTGCCCTTCACCGGCTCGTTGTCGACCTTGACGATCTCGTCGCCGGCCTCGATGCCCGCGCGATACGCCGGAGTGTTCACCAGCGGCGAGATGACGACGATCCGCACTTCCTTCTGACCGATGATGAGCCCCAGCCCGCCGAAGCTGCCCTGGGTCTCGATCTTCATCTCGTTGTACGCCACCGGCGGCATGAAGCGGCTGTAAGGGTCGCCCAGCTTGGCCAGCATCCCTTCGATCGCCCCGTAGATGACCTTCTCCCCTTCGGCCTTCTTCGGCTCCACGAACTGCTTGCGAACGTGGTCCAGCACTTCCTGCACGAGCGCCAGGTCGCCGAACAACGTCAACCCCAGCCGCCCCGCTTCGACCGTCCTGCCCGCTTCACGCAGGAAGAACAAGTTGATCGCCAGCGAGAATCCAAGGGCGACCGCCAGGGTGGGGATGAAGAACCTTCGGACGATTCTCATGGTCGGGAACTCCGGTCAGAGCAGGGGCCGGGGGCCGCCTAGGCCCGTCAGCGCTGCCGCTGGCCGTACTCGTAGAAGATGTTGGCGCTGATCAGGATGTTGATGGCGCGGACGAGCTGCGTATCGAACTGCTTGACCAGCTTGTACTCTTCCAGGATTCCATCGGACGTCTTGATCTTCGGTTTGCCGTCGGGTCCGGCCTCGTCCTCGTCCTCGGGGTGGTCCTCGTCGGGCTCGCTGGCGGTCGTCTCGCCGGTCGCAGCTGCGGAAGCCGTCGTGGACGTCGTGGCACCGGCGGCCCCGGCCGAGGTTGTCTCCGGGGTCTTGCCGGCCGCCTTCTCGCCCAGGCAGAAGCGAGTGAACTCCTTGCGCAGCTTGACCAGCTGGTCGGTAGCCGGCAGCTCCAGCTTCATCACGATATCGGGCTTGACGCCCTCGGCCCAGATTTCGCGACCGCTGGGGCTCACGTACAGCGCGGTCGTCAGCTGCAGCAGGTTCTGAGGGTCCAGGTTGACAGCCGACTGCGCACTCGCCAGGCCGAAGCTCTTCTCGCCGATGACGACGGCTCGCTTGTCGTCCTGCAGAGCGCTGGCCACGATCTCGGCGGCCCCTGTGGTGCCGAAGTCGCAGATCACGACGAGCGGGACCGTCGACGGCGCCGACTTGGGCGCGGAGCGCTCCGTTGGCGGGGAGCCCTGGCTCTGGACCTTGACGACCGGGACGTCCGACAGGAACAGCCCGGCCGCGGCGACCGCATCCTCGACGGTGCCGCCGGCCGTGCTCCGAAGGTCGAGCACGATGCCGATCGGCTTGTCCTTGAGCGCCTCGTCGAGCCGCCCACGGAGCAGCTCGACGCCCTTCGAGTCGAGCGCATTCACCGTGACGAAAGCCACATTTCGGCCGACCGAGCGCGCATACGCGGCGCTCACCACGGCCTCGCGCTTCACGGAGACCTCGAGGAACTTCAGGGCCGACTTGCGGTAGACGGTCAGCTTCACGCTGGTGCCGGCCTCGCCCTCGAGAAGCTTCGCGATGTCGTGCACGGTCTTGCCAACCACAGTCAGGTCGGCGACCTTCAGCAGGATGTCGCCGGGGGCCAGCTCCTTGTAGTAGGCATCCGTGTGGACGAAGACCGAGACCACCGTGGGAACTCCGTCGACCAGCCGCACGAGGAAGCCCGGGGTGGGCTTGCCCTTCTGGCCGTCCGCTGCGGCGTAGCTGAAAGAAGAGCCGGAGGGATCGATTTCCTTGAGAATTCCGTTGATGGCCGCGTGCGCGACCTTGTCAGGCGAGAGCCGGGAGGCTTGAGGGAACTGTGCCTCTATACTCTTGAGGGCGGCGGCGATGAGCGCGCTGGAGCTCGATACAGGGGCCGCTCCGGTCGCGCTGGCAGCGTGCGCTGTCCGGCCCGAAGCGAGCAGTGCCGCGACCAAGACGGCGGCCGCGGTGGCCGATTGAAACCTCATTTCATCCTCCCGGTCATTTGATGCCCGCCCGGAGCCACTTCAGCGGGTCCTGATGGTGCGCGTTCTGGCGGATCTCGAAGTGCAGCGTGGCGTCCTGGACGTCCGCGCCGCTGCGTCCGACGGTGCCGACAGCCTGGCCACGAGCCACCTCCTGGCCGACGGGAACCAGTATCTCATCCAGGTTGCCGTAGATCGAGATAATCTTGTCTGGCAGCCCCCCGTGGTCGATGAACACCACCTTGCCGAAGTTGGGCATGTCCCCCCGGTGCATCACCTTACCGCTCTCGACCGCGCGCACCGCCTGCGGGCCGTCGACCCGGACATCGATGCCAGGGTTGAAGTAGAGGCTGCCCGTCTCGCTCTTGGACTGGCCGTACGCCCGGACAATCTGGACTTCGCCCCTCGGATCGACCGGCCAGGCGATCTGCCCGGGGCGAATGCTGCGCCGCTGGGCCGTCGGCACCGGCAGGTCCAGCGCCGGCGGCGGCTCGTAGACGGGCGCCTCGCGCGCCACCTGCTCGGCCTTGCGCCCGATGTACTCGAGCGCGTCCTGCAGCTGACGGGCCCGCTCCAGCGCCCGCTGCTTCTCCTTGCCGAGCGACTCCAGGATCTCCTGGCCGCGGTTGATCGTCAGGGCCAGCTCCTGGCTCTTCTGCTCCTTCTGGCGACGCCCGGCCTCGAGCTCCACGGTCGCGGCCTCCAGCTCCTGCTGCTTGCGCGCCAGCTCCAGGCGCGTGCTGCGCAGCCCCTCCAGCTGGGCGTAGTCCTGCTGGAACATGTACTGGAGGTACTTGTAGCGGCGCGAGAACTCGGCCATGTCCTGCGCCCCGATGACGAACGCCAGGTAGGGACGGTTCTTCAGCCGGTAGAACTGCACGAGCCCCTTCGCGAACCGGTCGACATGCCGGTTGTAAGATCCCTCCGCGGTCCGAAGCTCCTCGCGGACCCGCTCCAGCGTCGACTGTGCCTTGGCCAGCTTGACGTTGGTGGCTGCAACCTCTTCCTCCAGCGCCTTGCCTTGCTGAACGTTTTCGGCCCGCTGCTTCTCCAGCTCCTGGTACTGCGACGCGATGTTCACCAGCCGGATCCGGACCGTGTCGAGCTGCTCCTTCACTCCCTGACGGCCGGCGGCAGCGCTCGCCCGCGGCCGCCCCTGCACCCCCGATGCCGCGAGCACGGCCAGCAGCGCCGCGAGCAAAAGGACTGGACGGAGCATTTCAGACGGCAATTCGCCGGAGGCTGATGAGGCTCCCCAGGAGCCCGAGCAGAACCCCCATCAGCACGAGCTGCCACGAGAGCCGGAAGAGGTCCGCCGAATCGGTCACGAACCGCAGAAACGGCGCGATCCCCGACAAGCGCGCCACCACCACCGGATAGCCCGTCAGCAGGAGCGCCAGCGCAATCGCCGCCCCCAGCAGACCCTGCAAGAACCCCTCGATCAGGAACGGCATCCGGATGAACCAGTTGGTCGCCCCGACCAGCTTCATGATGGAAATCTCCGTGCGCCTCGCGTACACGGTCAGCTTGATCGTGTTGGCGATGATCATCAGAGAGGCCGTCCCCAGCACCAGCACCAGCACAAGCCCCACCGACCGAGCCAGGTCCAGCAGCTTGATGAGCGCGCCCACCTCTTTCTCGCCCACGCTGAGATCGTCCACACCCGGCCAGCTCTTCGCCCGCGAAACGAACGCGTCGAAGTCCACTCCCTCGTGCAGCTTCACGTCGAAGGAGTCGGGCAGCGGGTTGTCCCGAACCTCGAAGTCCGACCAGCCCATCCACTCCTTCACCGTCTTGAGCGCCGCGTCCCGGCCCACGAAGCGGTAGTTCACGATCGACGGATCGCCCTGCAGTCGGCTCACCAGCTCCGTCTTCTGCGGCTCCGTGATCTCCTTCTTCAGGTAGACGGTCAGCTGCAGCTGCGATCGCAGGAGCTTCAGGTTCTCGTTCATGTTTCTCATGAACAGCAGAAAGCTGCCGAGGATGAAGAGCGTGATGGCTACCGTGGAGAGCGTGGCCAGGTTCATCACCACGGCCTGCCGCAAGCCGTCGAGCGCCTCCTGGACGTGGAAGGAGAGCCCCCGAGCGCTGTCCCGCACGCTAGTAATTGTAGACCCCCTTCGCCTTGTCCGAGGTAACCCGCCCGTCGACCAGCCCGATGACGCGCCGCTGCATCTTGTTGACGATCTGCGTGTTGTGCGTCGCCACCAGGAGCGTCGTCCCCCGCTTGTTGATCTCCGCCAGGATGTCCATGATCTCCACCGACATGTCGGGGTCTAGGTTGCCCGTCGGCTCGTCGGTGAGCAGGATGGCCGGGTTGTTGACGATCGCCCGGGCGATGCAGACGCGCTGCTTCTCGCCGCCGGAGAGCTGCAGCGGCGTGAACTGCTTCTTGTGACCCAGGCCCAGCAGATCGATCACGCTGTTCGTGCGATCCTGGATTTCGTCGTACGGAGTGTTCGTCACGCGCAGGGCGAAGGCCACGTTGTCGAACACCGTGCGGTTGTCCAGCAGCCGGAAGTCCTGGAACACCACGCCGATGCTGCGGCGCAGGTACGGCACCTTCGAGGCGTTCAGCCGCTCGATGTTCCGACCGTCGACGATGACGTGGCCCGTGCTCGGCAGCTCGTCGCGGAAAATGAGACGCATCAACGTCGTCTTGCCCGCGCCGCTCGGCCCCACCAGGAACACGAACTCACCGCGGGCGATGTGAATGTCGATGGCGTTCAAGGCCTTCACCCCGTTGGGGTAGACCTTGTTCACGTTGTACATCTGGATCATGCGAAGCTCCGGCGAGCAGTGTAACGCTTCGAGCGGCGGCGCGCCTCCTAGAGCGCTTCCGGCGACCTGTACGTGAGCGCCTCGGCCAGGTGCGACTCGCCGATCCGCTCGGCGTCCGCCAGGTCTGCAATCGTCCGCGCCACCTTCAGAACGCCGTGATAGCTGCGAGCGCTTAGCCCGAACGCCGCCGCCGACCGCTCCAGGTACCGCCGGTCCGCCGACCCAAGCGCGCAGTGGCGCTCCAGCGCCCGGCCGTCCATCCGGCCGTTCGTCCGCCCACCGGCTCTCTCGGAATCCGCCTGCCGCTCGGCCTGCACCGCCCGCGCCTTTTCGACGCGCTCCCGCACCGCCGCCGAGGACTCGCTCGACGCCTCGCCTCGCAAGGCCTCGACTGGCAGCCGCGGCACCGAGACGTGCAGGTCGATCCGGTCGAGCAGCGGCCCCGAAAGCCGAGCGCGATACCGCTCCACCCCGGGCGGCGTGCAGACGCAGTCCTTGCCGGCGTCGCCCAGGTAGCCGCACGGGCACGGATTCATCGTCGCCACCAGCGTGAAGTCCGCCGGAAACGTCGCGCTTCCCCGGACCCGACTGACCTGCACCCGCCGGTCGACCAGCGGCTGTCTCAGCACCTCCAGCGCGCTGCGGCGGAACTCCGTCACCTCGTCCAGGAAGAGCACGCCCCGGTGCGCCAGGCTCACCTCGCCGGGCTTGGGGAGCCGTCCCCCCCCGATGAGCGCCGCGTCGCTCACGGTGTGGTGCGGCGAGCGGAACGGCCGCCGTTCGATCAGCCCGCCCTCCTCGCGGAGGAGCCCCGCGACGCTGTAGATCTTCGTCACCTCGACCGCTTCGCCTTCGGAGAGACGCGGCAAGACGGAAGGGACCCGCTCCGCCAGCATCGTCTTCCCCGAACCGGGCGGCCCCGAGAGCAGCAAGTGATGCTCCCCCGCCGCCGCGATCTCCAGCGCGCGCCGTGCCGTGCGCTGCCCGGCGACTTCGCAGAGGTCCGGGCCTTCCAGGCCACCGCGCTCCCGTGCCGCAGAGCTGGGCCGTCGTGGCCTCTGGGTCGCGCCGCCCTCCGCGCCTTCCAGCACGCCCGCAGCCTCTTTCAAGCTGGACACCAGCTCCGCGGCGACGCGAGAGACGACGGTCGCCTCGCCGCTGTTCTCGAGGGGCACCACCAGCACCATCCGGGAGCTCCCGGCCTCCCGTTCCAGGGCCGGCAGATCGCACGCCATGCTGAGTACGCCACGCACCCTGCGGGTCGAGCCGTCCAGAGCCAGCTCGCCGGCCACGATGACATTCGGGAGTCTGTCGGAGGAGACCTGCCCACTGGCGGCCAGCACACCAAGCGCGATCGGCAGGTCGAAGGCCGGTCCCTCCTTGCGGAGGTCGGCGGGCGCGAGGTTCACCGTGATCCTGCGGCTCGGGAAATCGAAGCCCGCGTGACGCACCGCGGCACGGACCCGCTCCCGGCTCTCCTGGACCGCCGCGTCCGGAAGGCCGACGATGTGGAACGCGGGCAGGCCGCCGGAGATGTCGACCTCGACACGGACCAGGTGCGTGTCGAGGCCGATGACGGAGCCGCTGAAAACGGTAGCCAGCATCTCGAGCTCTCAGCCCCGGGCGTAGTCGTAGAACCCACGGCCGGACTTCTTGCCCAGATGGCCGGCCAGGACCATGTTCCGCAGGAGCGGGCAGGGACGGTACTTCGTGTCGCCGAACCCTTCGTGCAGGGTCTCCATGATGGCCAGACAGGTGTCCAACCCGATGAAGTCGGCCAGCGCGAGCGGGCCCATCGGGTGGTTCATCCCCATCGTCATCACCTGATCGATCGCCTCCTTCGTGGCAACGCCCTCCATCAGCGCGTAGACGGCTTCGTTCAGCATCGGCATCAGGATTCGATTGCTGATGAAGCCCGGGTAGTCGTTGACCGTCACGGGCGACTTTCCCAGCCGCGTGGCGAAGTCTAGCGCCCGCCGATGCGTCTCGTCGGAGGTCGCGTACCCTCGGATGAGCTCCACCAGCTTCATCAGCGGCACCGGATTCATGAAGTGAATGCCGATGAAGCTGGCGGCGCGACCGCTGGCGCGCCCCAGAAGCGTCACCGAGATCGAGCTGGTGTTCGTGGCCAGCACGGTCTTCGCCGAGCAGCCCTTTCCCAGCTCCTGCAAGATCTGTGTCTTGAGCGCCGGGTCCTCGGGGACCGCCTCGACGACCAGGTCGGCGCCGAAGCAATCCTCCATCCGAGTCGTGAACTTCAAGTTGGAAAGGGCAGCTTCGCGCGCCTGCTCGGTGAGCTTGCCCTTCTCCACGAACTTGCCCAGGCTCGAGCCGATGGTCGAGCGGGCCCGGTTCAGGAAGTCGTCCGAGATGTCCCGCAACGTGACGTCATGACCGGCGCAGGCCGCCACCTGCGCGATACCGGCGCCCATCTGGCCGCCACCCACGACGGCAATTCTCTTGAAATCCATGTCAGTCCTCCTCGCGCTCCATCCTCGTCTGCCAGCCCCGTGACGGACCCCGGCAGCGAGGGGTCGAAGGATACCCCTCCCCCCTCCCCGCCGTCCACCGGCGGAAGGTGAAACGACCTCAAATCGTCTCAAACGGCACCCACGCTCGCCGGCAGGCCCTTGGTGGGCGACCGGAAATCGGTCGAACGCCCTCCGGAAATCGGAGGCCGCACGCGCAGGCCTCGCCCCAAAGGCGGCACGGGCGCTGGCTTTTCGCCACCTGGCAGAGAGACTGCCTTGGAGGCCTCGCCCGGAAGCCCGGGCAAGGAGGTCGAGGAGATGATCCTCTCCAAGCCGAAGTCGCTCGGCGCCACCCGCCGAGAGTCCCTGCAGCAGCGATACCTGGGAAGTGCCAGTGTGGTGTTGATCTCGAGGTGGGGAGAAGCTCGGGTCAGCCCGTGCGGAGCGCGCGCCATCGCCCGCCTGGATGGCTTCGAGCTCGTGCTCGACGGCCGAGCTCGCAGCCTGCGAGTCGCAGGACGCCCCAGCGAGAGCCTCGCCAGCACCGATATCCCCAGAGCTCTGCTCGAGGTCCTCCTGGCACGCCAGGACCACTCGGTCTCCCGCGAAGCGCTTTTCGAGGCCGTCTGGGGGCAGGAGCATCGCGGCAAGTATGACGACCGACGCCTCAGCTACAACGTGAGCCGACTCCGGCGCCTGCTGGGCGAATCTCCTCGGCGCCAGTCCCTCGTGCAGCGGACTCGCGCCGGCTACCGCCTCAGCGGGATCGTCCGCGCGCTCTGGATGAAGCCGCTCGACCCCGACGCGCGCGAGCAGGCCTCGCCTCGAGCCATTGCAGCTTTCATCGCCGAGCGAGGCCGGGTCGGAAATCGGGAGCTGCGCGCTCGATTCGGCCTCTCGCGCTCCGGCGCCGTGAGGGCGCTGGCGCCGCTTCTGGGCTCCGGGACAGTCCGCACCGTCGGCCGCGGACGCGGCGCCCATCACACAATTTCCACTTGCAATCCAACTATTTTGTCAGTATGATGACGTGAACATCCGTTCAGTAACCCTGGGAGGGGCGCGATGCGTGAAGTGCTGACAGACCGACAGCGGGCGGTGCTCGACTACCTGGTGGACCACATCCAATCGACGGGGCTTCCGCCGACCATCCGGGAGATCGGCCAGGACATGGGCGTCGCATCGACGAACAGCGTGTTCCGTCACCTGAGAGAGCTGGAGCGCAAGGGCTTCATCACGCACAACCCGGAGAAGGCTCGCTCGATCCACGTGGTCGGCCTCCAGGAGATCGCTCGTCTACACCAGCGAATGCGCCGGCTGCCGGTGCTGGGGCGGGTCGCTGCCGGCAAGCCGATCCTGGCCCAGGCCGAGGAGGCCAGCCGGCACCTGTCGCTCGACGAGACGATCTTCGGCCCGGAGGCCGCCTTCGCGCTGGAAGTCCAGGGCGAGAGCATGATCGAGGCCGGCATCCAGGACGGCGACCTGGTCATCGTCCGCCCCCAGCAAACGGCCTCGGACGGCGACATCGTCGTCGCCCTGATCGGCGAGGAGGCCACGGTCAAACGCTTCCAACGCCGGGGCCAGGACATCGCGCTGGTCCCAGAGAACGCCTCCATGTCACCGATGATCTTTCAGCCCGATTCCGGCGGTTTCACCATCGAAGGCAAGGTCGTCGGCGTCATTCGCCGCTACAGGTGAGGGGCAAGCTTGAGGCTCGAGGCTTGAGGGATCAGGCGTCAGGCGTCAGGCCTCTGGGATCAGAGGTCGGGCCCGAATCTCGATTCTCGATTCTCGATTCTCGACTCACTTCCCCTCCGCGCGTTCGCGGCTGCCGGCCAGTCCGAGGGCGAGAGTGGCGAAGGCCAGGATGATCGCCATCGGACCGCCCCAGCTCCAGAAGAGGCCGGAGAAATTGACGCGGCTGACGCCTCGAAGGACGGCGGTGGCCAGCTCGAAGAGCGTCACGCCGGACGCGGTGAGCAGGTAGCCCTTGACGGGCGTGGCCATGCCCGCCAAGAAGAAGCCGACGGCCTCGGCGGCCAGCAATCCAGCGGCGAGCTCGGCGTTCCCGAACCCGGAGTGCGCGGCTGGCATGACCGCGAGCATCATCAGTCCGGAGACAAGGCCCGCCACCGGGTAGAGATCCTTGCGGGGGTACAGGTGCACCAGGACCAGGAACAGCGCGGCGCCACCGTGGAAGAGCGCGACCACGACCGTCGGGTCGGCAACCGGAGCCACGCGCAACCCGAGCAGCATCGCCGAGAACGCCGCGGTCCAGATTTCCCAGAATCCTCGGTCCCGAACCGCGTGCAGGATGGCCAGAGTCACGAAGACCGAGAGCGGCGCCGGCTTCAGCGAAAAGATGCCGATCAGCGCGTTGTCGAGCGAGCGGCCCGAGACCAGTGCCACCAAACTCCCGATCGCATGGACCGGGAATCCCACGCCTCCGCGCCGCCAGTAGAGCCAGCCGCCCAGGAGCACGTTGGCCGCGACGACGATTGGAAACATCGGCACCGTGCCTCCGGTCCGGGCGCCCGCCATCGCCATCGATACGAAGCCCAGGAAGCCGGTCGCGGCAGGCATATCGACGAACCGCTCGTTCAGCCTGGGCAGGAGCACGCCGACAGCCAGGACGAACGGCGCCAGACGCACGGCGTCCAGCTCCAGCCCGAAGACGCCCGATAGCCCGTACAGGTGCCTGAGCATCACGAGCGCCGGGTAGGCGACGACGATCGCGGCCAGGTACCGGCGATAGATGAGCCCAGGGTCGCCCCAGAGCACGGGATGCCGGGCCACGCGCGGATCTTGCCGCGCCTTCCTTGCCTCGTCGGCTGGCCCTTCGTCCCAGTTGCCCGCGAGTGCAGCCAGCACCAGCGGCAACAGCGCCAGCAGATCCATCGCCGTCGCGTTCGCCGCCGCCTGTCCGGGCTCCAGCAGCGCCCCCGCCCCGTACACGGCCACCAGCAGCCCCATCCAGGCCCCCATCGAGCGACCCGAAATCGGGAACTTCCCAACTTCAGCCAGGAACATCAGCATCAGTACGGACGCGATCAGCCCGACGCCATTGACGGCCATACCCGCGGAGCGCGAGTGCCCCCAAAACCGGGTCGAGAAGAACGTCGGGTCCGGCAGCAGCACGAGCGCCACGCACGCCAGGTTGAAGGCATCGTTCTCCACCCGCAGCCGGCGCCGGACGAAGATCGCCAGCCCGACGACCGCCAACTGGTACGCGAGCACCACCGTCTGCAACCGCAGACCCGCCGCCAGCTCGACGCTGTCCGCCCCGGGCGCCTGGCTCATCAGGAAACACCCCAGCAGCATCAGGAACCCCGACAGCAAGTACCAACAGTCCTGCTGAATCAGGAACCTCCAGACCGGATTCTTCGATTCTCCCATCGTTCCACCTCCGCGCTCACCCCGATGACGCCAGCGCCGCCCGGAGGTTCAAACGAAGAAATCCCGTGGCGTCTACCTGTACCGGGTTTTTCGAAAAACCCGGTACAGGTAGACGCCACGGGATTTCCCCGCCCGCGCGCCCGCCCCCCTCGGGTGCGCCCTACTTCAGCGGGTAGATGTCGTAGAGGCTGAAGAAGTTGGAGATCTTCGGGCGGTCGGCGAGCGAGATTCCCGTCGACGGCCGGGACGTGTCGATGGCGGTCTTCAGGAAGAGCATGACGGCCGGCAGGTTCTGCTTGCAGATCGGCTCGATCTGGCTGTCGGGCGGAACGAACTGCTGGCCCAGCTCGAAGGTGTAGGACCAGGCCCCATAGGTCTTGTAGAACGTGTCGTCCGTGGCGCCGCCGGCGGTGTAGAGGATGCGCGAGACCTGGCCCGGCGTGTAGCCATTCAGCTTCGCCATCGCCTGACCCCGCTTGGTCAGCTCGGCGCTGTCGGGCGGCAACGCCCGATCATAACCCCACGGGTAGAGGATGAGCTCGCTATAGCTGTGGAACGACAGCGACGCGATGAACTTTTCGCGCTCGAAAAGCGAGCAGAACGCGCGTGTCTCCAGCTCGGACTTGGGCGACGGGCCTCGGTAGATGTCGCTTCCGACGTTGTCGGAGCTGCCCATCCCGAACCCGATCGGGAAGTTGCGGTTGACGTCGACGCCGATCCCGCCCTGCTGGGGGCTCCGGTTCTTCCGCCACATCTTGTAGTTGGTCTGCGAGTACTCCAGCCCGTCAGGATTCGAAATCGGAAGAAGGTAGATCACCAGGTTGTCGACGACCTTCGTGACCCCAGGGTCCTTCCCGTAGTTGGCCAGCAGGTGGCGCAACAGGTAGAACGGCAGCTCAGCCGAGATCCACTCGCGCGCGTGCATCAGCCCGAAGATCAGCACCTTCGGCTTCTCGGCCTCCAACCCCGCCGAACCGGTCAGGCGAACGGCCAACAGATCGCGTCCGCCGTGCGACTTGCCGATCGACTCGCTCTTCAGCAGATTCGGGTACTTCGCCGTCAGCTCCGCCAACTCGGCGAGCGCCTTGGCGTACGTGTGGTACGCACCGACGTTCCCGGCGGCCCGGAACGGGGCGAGCTGGTCGTCCACGTCCTCGAGCACGGTCTCCAGCCCGAGCAGGTTGGCCTCCGCGAGCGCCACGCGCTTGGCGGAAACCGCGCGCGACGCCGCCGGCGACTTGATCGCGATGGCGGTATCGCCCTTGACCTCGACGACCTCGTAGAGGCCGGAGGTGTTCAACGCGTCCAGCTGCGCAGGCTCCGTGAATCGGAACCGCACCAGCTTCCCGGTGGAGCCGGCCTCATCGGCCGCGGCTGCAACGCCGGAAAGCGCCAGGAACGCACCCAGTCCAAGGGACAGCGAAACTCGGCTAAAGCCAGAAGCCATGATACTCCTCCGAATCGGTTACTCTCGTACTGCTTATTCTACTTCCCGACTTCTTGGGCAGGGTGCAAGATGATAGCAGTGAAGGGCCCCTTTGGCAAGCCGAAATGCATGATCCGCACGCCATGATTTTCGGTGACGACACGCACCGCGCGCTACCGCCGGAGTGACCGAAAGTGGAGCTCCAGGGCACCCGCATCGGTAACTACATCGTCCAGAAGAAGCTGGGAGAGGGCGGCATGGGGGTCGTGCTCCTGGCACTCCAGGAGGGCCTCAATAGACCCGTCGCGCTCAAGGTACTCCCCGAAAAGAGCGCCACCCGCAACGAAAACAGCATCAAGCGCTTCAAGAAGGAAGTGAGCGTCTGCTCGCGACTCTCCCACCCCAACATCGTCAAGGTCTTCGACGCCGGATTCGAGGACGGCTACTGGTACTACGCGATGGAGCTCCTGGAAGCCCGAACCCTGGAGGACCGCCTCAAGGAGGGCCGCCGCATCCCCATCGTCGACGCCCTCGAGATCGCCCGCGACCTCTGCGAGGCCTTCAGCTACTACCATCCCGTCGGAATCGTCCACCGGGACCTCAAACCCAGCAACATCATGACGAGCTCGGCCGGCAAGACCGTCCTCACGGACTTCGGCCTGGTCAAAGACCTCTTCGCCACCGGCATCACCCGCTCGGGCGTCTCGCTCGGCACCCCTTACTACATGTCGCCCGAGATGGTGCTGGCCAGGCCCGTCGGCCCCGCCAGCGACATCTTCCAGCTCGGCGTCATCCTCTACCGGATGGTCACGGGCGACCTGCCCTTCCACGCCCCCAACACGGCCGACGTCTTCAAGAAGATCCTCACCCTCGACCCCGCCCCACCCTCGCGCCTCAACCCGGACGTCTGGCCCTCCCTCGAGACCGTCATCCTGAACTGCCTGGTGAAGTCGGCCGAGCACCGCTACGGTGACGCCGAATCTCTGGCCCGGGACCTCGCGCTGGCCGCCCGCCGCCAGCGCGTTGCCCCGCTCCTCGAAGCCTCGCCCGAGCC
>JACPRK010000129.1 GCA_016190005.1 Candidatus Wallbacteria bacterium
GAACAACTTCTGCTGCCGATCAGAATCGCCCTGCATGCCGCTCTCCTCGCTGTCGAACCTCCGCAGCGATGATCCCACGCCGAGCGGATCCTGTCCATGGCCCGGCTTGAGAAAGGGGCGATTTTTTCACAGCCTCTGAGGTCTGAGGCCTGAGGTCTGAGGCCTGAGGTCTGAGGCCTGAAGCCTGAGGTCTGAGGCCTGAGGTCTGAGGCCTGACTCCCCAAGCCTCGAGCCTGCCCTGTCGAACAATCGCGCGGAAATCGAAACTTTTGTCAGGGCCAGGGGGTAGTGGATTTGGCGACTGCTCGCGCGTCGGCGCGAAGCAGGTCGTCCTGGCATGACGATCGGGCGCCCGCAGAGGCGGACGCTGGATTGACACACGCCTGATCCGAACTATAATTCCTGCACGTTCTTTCAACCGGTCCCGGCTCCGCGCAGCCCAGGAGGCAATCGTGCAACTGGCGAATCGAGTCCTTACGGCGGTCCTTGCAACCGCCATCCTTTCGACGGCGGCCTCGGCTGCCCCCTTGTCGCCCAAGCTGACGAAGGCCCTGGACGGCCTGCCGGCCGGCGGCAAGCTCCGCGTGCTCGTTCGCCTCAAGGACGCCGGCACGGTGGTCTTCGGCGCCGCGCAGTCCGTCAGCGATTCGGCCGGCCGCACGGCTCGCCTCAAGGCGTTGCGCGAGAACGCCAAGAAGAGCCAGGCCTCCCTGCTGGAGACCGTGAAGCCATTCGGAGTCACCAACGGGCTCGAGTCCTCCGCAGTGCGAGCCCTCTGGCTCGCCAACGCCGTCGCGATGGACGCCGACCGCGAGACCATCGAGAAGCTGGCCGCCCGCGGTGACGTCAAAGAGGTCGTCCTCAACGAGACCATCCCCGCCCCGAAGGTCACGCCTTCGGCCGTGGTCAACGTCCCCGGCGACTTCACCTGGGGCCTCACCCGCATCCACATCCCCGAGGTCCGGGCGCTCTACAAGCTGACCGGAGCCGGCGTGCGCGTCGGCCACCTCGACACCGGTATCGCCGCCAGCCACCCCGACCTCAAGGGCAAGGTCCTCGCCTTCAAGGACTTCAGCCAGAAACACAAGGAAGAGGCCTACGACGACGAGGGCCACGGCTCCCACACGGCCGGCACCATCGCCGGCGGCAACAGCTCGGGCAAGCATATCGGCGTCGCCCCCGAGGCCAAGATCATCTGCGCGAAGATCTTCGGCTCGGCCGGGGCCTCGCTCGAAGGCATCCTCGGCGCCATGGAGTGGGTCGTCGACCCGGACGGCAACCCGTCCACCGACGACGGCGCGCAGATCGTCAGCAACTCCTGGGGTAGCGACGCCTCCGAGAGCCGCACCTTCTGGGACGCCGTGAAGAAGTGGGTCGACCTGGGCGTCTTCCCCTGCTTCGCCGGCGGCAACAACGGCCCCAACACGGTCGGCACCCCTGGCGGCTACCCGCACAGCTTCGCAGTCGGCGCGGTCGATCCGGGTGACGGTTGCAGCGAGTTCTCCAGCCGCGGCCCGGTCAGCTGGGACGGCAAGGAGTACATCAAGCCCGACGTGGCGGCCCCAGGCTCCAGCGTCCTGTCCGCCTGGCACACGGGCAACGGCTTCACCGCCATCCAGGGAACCAGCATGGCCTGCCCGCACGTGAGCGGCGTCATCGCCCTGATGCTTCAGGCCAACCCCAAGCTCACCATCGATCGCATTCGCCAGGTGCTCGAGTCGACGGCCGATGACCGCGGCGACGCCGGCAAGGACAACCTGTTCGGCAGCGGCATAGTCAACACCTGGAAGGCGATCGCTCAGGTCGTCCCGAGCGGCGAGATCGCCGGCACACTCAAGAACGACGCCGGCCAGGCCGTGAAGGGCGAGGTCACGCTCCCCGACTTCGGCATCACCGTCGCCACCGACGACCAGGGCAAGTTCAGCCTGCTGGTCCCGGGCGGCGACTACAAGGTCTCGGCGAAGTCCTTCGGCTTCCGCATCGCTAGCTTCGATGCCAAGGTGACGGCCGGCGAAGCCTCCACCCACGACGTCGCCCTCACCAAGGCCGACGACGGCAAGGTAGCCGGCACGGTCGTCAACAAGGACGGCAAGGCGCTCAAGGCGACAGTCTCCTTCCCCGGAACGGGCCTGGCCGCCACCGAGACCAACGCGGACACGGGCGCCTTCGAGGCAATCGTCCCGCAGGGCGAGTACACGATGGTCGTCAAGAGCTTCGGCTACGAGCCGCGCGTCATCCAGTCGCTGCAGGTCGGCGCGCAAGCCGAGGGCCAGCGCATCGTGCTCGAGAACCTGCCGGACCTGCTCCTGGTCGACGACGACGGCCACGACCTGCTCGAGACTTACTTCAGCGATTCGCTCCAGAGGATCGGCCGCAAGTTCACCAACTGGGATTCGCGCATCGCGGGCGCGCCGACGGCCGACGTGCTCATCCAGTACCCGATGGTCATCTGGCACACCGGGTTCGACTACCAGACCACCTTCACTCCCGCCGAGAGGGACGCGGTCAAGCAGTACCTGGCCTCTGGCGGCCACCTGTTCCTCTCCAGCCAGCTTGGCGGCGTCAACCTGCGCCAGTCGCCCTACTTCGCGGAGGTCTTCCACGCCAAGTTCGTCACCATCCTGCGCCGCAGCCAGGGCCCCATCCCGGCCATCGTCGGCAGCGAGTCGACGCCGCTGGCGACGGGCGTGCGGCTGGTCGTCAACGATGACGGCGGCCAGAACAACCAGGACTACCCGAGCATCCTGCTGCCGGCCGACGCCAAGGCCAGCCTCTTCCTCAAGTACGAGGGCGAGAACCGCGGCGGCGCGGGCCTGAGGTTCGAGGACGGGGCGGCCAAGATGGTCTACACGGCGTTCGGTCTCGAAGGCGTCGGCAACAAGGAGACACGCGACGACTTCTTCAAGCGCGTTCTGGCCTACCTGGCGCCGACCCCGGCCGACGCCTTGCGCCGCATCGACGCCGTCGACGCCCTGAGAGTCTTCGCGCTGGCGGCCAAGTCGCCTGAGGCCGCGCGCTACTTCGAGTACGAGGAGTACTTCGTCGCCAAGGCCAGCAAGGCGCTGGCCGGCACTCCCCAGGGAGAGGAGCTCCTCTCCCGGTTCGCCGCTTCCAGCAAGGCCGGCTCGGCCCTGCGCGAGGTGCGCCGCGCCGCCCAGGGACGCAAGCTCACGAACTGAGCCGGCGTCGGTTCGACAGATCACGCATTGCCGCCGGGCGAGAAATCGCCCGGCGGTTTCTTCGTACGCGGAGTTGCGCTCGAAGGGCCTGGCTGCGTTCCGCGCGCGGGCCGATCAGCGGGTGCGACGCCGGCAGACCCAGAAGCCGGCCGCCACAAGAAGCAGCGCGAGGGCCGACACGACGCAGCCAACCTGGAAGGTGCGCGGGCGATACCCTATCACGACGCGCCGGTCACCCGAACGCACGGGCACGCCTCGGAAGTGACCCGCCACCCGCACCAGCGGCCTAGGCGAGCCGTCGACCTCCGCGCTCCAGCCGGGATAGTGGGCATCCAGGATCACGAGCAGCCCGGCCCCGTCGAGCTCGACTTCCACATCGAGCTTCTCGGGCTCATACGTCCGAAGCACGCAGGTCCGCACCGCCGTCGGCACGAGCGACGCTGGCACATCGTGCGGTCCTGCCGGCAGCTCGAAGAGCGCTTCGCCAGGCAGGCGGCTGGCCGGCCTTTCCACGTGCTCGAGCTCGGCCGGCTCCGCGGCGCGCGCGCGCTGGGCGATGAAGCAGCGCGGCGCCGCACCCGGATGGCGCGACACTCTCACGGAGGTGCCCTGCGCCGACCAGAGCGTGTACTCCGCCCCAGCAGCCTCGGCGGAACGTACGCGCGCTTCCAGGGAACCGCCCGTCAGCTCGGATTGCAGCGTCGCGTAGGCCCGTAGCGGGATCGCCCCGGTCTCGTGGAGCGGGTTGAAGCCGAGCGGGACCGCCCGGAGCGTCTTCATCATCTCGCGCTTGTAGAGCCCGGACTCGTAGACGGTCCAGTCGTCGCTGACCGGCGTGAAGATCGGGTCGAGGACGGCGTACCGCAAGGGGTAGGGCGCCGGCCGCTCGCGGGTAAGTGCGGACGCAGCCGCGGGCGGCGCGGCCAGGTACGCCTCTTCGGTCCTGTGGGCCGAGGGCCGGGTCGAGAACGCGAGGTCTGCGAAGGCAATCGTCCCGAGAACCAGCGCCAGGCGCGCCGCCGTCAGCTTGCCGACGTGGCCGAACCAACAGCAGCTGGCGAAGACGAGGCTGGTCGCGAAGACGAACGCCAGGTTGGCAGTCCAGGTGGAGCCGAGCGCCTCGAGCACGCGCCCTGGGTCCTTGAGGTGCGCGACACCGCCTCCGGAGAACACGGCCGCCAGTTCGTGGCCCTTCCACGCCATCGCCGCCGCGCCGAAGGCCGCCAGCCCGCCCGCCGCGGCGGCCGCGATCCCGGTCCAGCTGCGGCTCCTCGCCTTTCCACCCAGGATACCGTCGAGCCCGAGCCCCCCCAGGAGCGGCAACAGAATCGCAGCGATGCAGAGGTACTTTTCGGCGAACCGGAAAGAAGCGAGCGGCGGGAGCAGTGCGGTCAGCACGGCCAAGAACGGTGCGTACCGCCCGAGCGCGAGCGCGATGGAGACCAGGACCGCGGCCCACGTGGCGGCCGCCCCGCGCGCCCCGCTTCCCAGCGCTGCGAGGGCCAGGCAAAGCACCGGCACGCCCCAGTAGAGGTCGACGAAGAGTGGGGGCAATCCGCGGGCCCACGAGTGCCTGAAGAGCGGCGAGCCTGGGTCGGGGAATGAGACTGGAAGGACAAATCCAGGCATATTGGCCGGCACCAGGTCGTAGGTGAACGGCCCCGTTGCCTCCATCCCGCCCGAGCGCAGCGAGAGGCGCGTCAGCTCCAGAAGCGGGAGGTACTGGTAGGCGAGCACAGCGCCCGCGAGCAGACCGGAGGCGAGCAGCCCACCGAACGTGTGCGTCAACGGCCGGTGGGCGGTAGGAGGATGGAGCCAGCGCTGCAGGGCCAGGAGTCCGGCTGTGAAGAGGACCAGCTGCGGGTCGCTGCCGCTGCCCTGCGCCGCCAGCGCCAGCGCAGTCCAGAGGAGGCTCGAGCGCCTGCCGCCGTCGAGCCAGCCGTGGAAGGCGAGCATGGCCGCAGGCGCCCACGCCATGCCGTGCTGCTCAGGGCTGACGCAGAGGGTCGAGATCGAGATTCCGGAGAACATCGCAGATGCCGCGGCGAAGCCGGCCGCGGGCCAAGCGCATCCCCAGCGCCGTGCCAGTAGCAGCGTGAAGGTGCCGAAGAGCCCGGTATGGAACACCGTGAAGACGTTGAACGCGAGCGGCATCGGCAGCAAGAGCAGCAGCAGCGTGGGCGGGTAGAAGACCATCGAATGCGGATCGGCCTGCCATGGATACCCCGTGCCGACTCGCGGTTCCCAGAGCGGAACTCGCCCCGATAGCAGCGCATCCCGCGTCACGCAGGCCTGCGGGTAGTGATAGGCCGCAGCGTCGCGGAAGTAGAACGACTGCCCGGCGATCAGCACCGGCCAGAAGAAGACGAGGACGGCCAACCAGACAGCCGCAACCCAGACCAGCCCGTGCCTCAAGGCCTGGAGCCCTCCATTGGCTCGACCAAATAGACCCAATGACGTTCGTAGGGCATTTGACTCTTTTCGAAGGCGGCCGCGTCAAGGAGCTTCAGTCCTGGCGGCTGGAAGCGCAGGGGCCGGTTCAGCAGCAGCACGCTCGGGCCGGCCTGCGCCCGCGCGAAGTCGGATGCGGCCTGTTCCAGCACGAAGGTCCTGGGGCTCACGCGTCCCGAGGCGCTCGGAAATCGTATGAACTTCCGCTCCTGAGGTGAAAAGAACGGCCGGTCCAGGCAGGCCGCAGCCGACTGGCACCAGTGGTCCTGGTGGGCGAAGATCGGCGCCCCCGCCGGCGCTCGCGAGGCGATCCAGCGAGAGCTCTCGAGCGAAGGAGAGAACGGCTCCCGCAGGTCCTTGCCCAGAGCCCAGAGCCCCACGGCGGCGTGTACAGCCAGCAGGCTCGTCAGGAATCCGGCGCGCAGCCGGGCAAGATCCCCCTGCCTCACTTCCAGCAGCCCCCAGAAGGGCGCCGCCGCCGGAACCACATCGCGCAGCCAGAGCGCGGCGAGAAAGAAGACGAACAGGTGGCCGTGGTGGCGCAGGCAACCGAAGTACTTCAGGTACGTCATGCCCAGCAGGGCGGCGCAGGCCAGGGTCCAGCCGGCCAGGCAAAGCGGCCGGTCTGCCAGACAGAGCGCAGCCAGCGTGAAGATGAGACCTGCACCCAGCAGGGGCACGAGGTTCTCGCTCACCAGCGGCACCGTATCGACGAAGCGGGCGGACAGCAGATCCAGCGAGGGGCTCTCCACCGTGAGGAAGTTCGTGCCCCACCAGATCTCGGCCGACATGTCCGGAACGGGCACGAACGCATTCCAGAAGCGCGTGGCCGTCAGCGCCAGCAGCCCAGGACTGAACCGCAGGTTCCAGCCCGCGTCCCAGACGGAGCCCGCGGGCGGCTCCAGCGCCTTCCACGCAAAGAGCGCGGCCAGCCCCACCGTGGCGAGGGCCACCGCCATCCCGGCCCGGGTCGCGGGCGCCGCTTGACGAGCACCTGGAATCGCCTGCCACGCGCCGGCGGCTGCCAGGACCATCGCCCCCGCCAGCATCTGCGCGTTGGTGTTCGCCATTAACGCCGTCAGCCCCGCAAGCATCCAGAGCGGCGCCCCCGGAGCTCGCAGCCGCGCGCAGAGACAGAAGAGCAGCAGCACGCCCAGCGAGTAGTTCCGGCTCAGCACACCGTACTCGAAAAGCGGAAAGTAGCCGAACGCGAAGAGCAGCCGCGCCGCCCGGCCGAACGGCGCGTGTGCAGCGAAGACCCAGACCGCCGCCGTCGCAATCGCGCCGTGCAGCGCCTGCATCGCCGCCGGCGACCGCGTCACGCGGGAGGTGACGTGCAAGACAAGCAGCCAGAGCTTCGGGTGGAACTGCGTCGGCGTCTGCGTCAGGGTCGCGGCCAGGGAGGGCGCCTCCAGTGCCACGCTCCAGGGCTCGGTCTCGTCCTTCCAGAGCTCGTGGCTGGCCAGCCCCGCCGCCACCAGCACCGAAAAGGCCAGCGTGACCAGGGCTGCAAAACCTCGCTCCGTCCGCGCGATCGATTCGCTCATCCCGAACCGACCGCGCAACAGCCGAGTCGCAGGGTCACGCCGGGCCCTAGCGCGCCGGAACCGCGCGGGCCGCGGTACTCGCTCACCACCGCTCGGCCCGGCGGGCAGCGGCGCCGACGATTCCCAGGACGATCCCGGCGAGGATAGCGGTCACGGTGCCGTCGCCCAGCCTCCACTCCAGTGCGTGAGCCGCCAGCGGCAGGACGGTGACGACCAGGAAGAAGGGCGAACGCCATGCCGAATCCAGAGCCCATCCCAACGTCAGGAGCGCCAGGAAGAAGCCGAGGAGCCCCAGTCCCAGGTCGAAGAGCCGTCGCATCGAAGGATCATAGACCAGGAGGACCACGTGGGACGGCGTGCCGCCGGCTGGATAGAGCGCACCGGCCAGCGTCAGCACGCGACCGCCCGCGGCCTCGCAGCGGATTCCGACCGGCAACGCGCCGCGATCGCCGAGCGATCTCTGCAGCGCCTGGTAGGCATCCGCCTTTGCGTCAGAGGCCGCGCCGCCAGCGGCACCGCCGGCAGCCCCGGCCAGCTCTGCGGGCGCGTCGCCCTCGCCGCCGTCCAGGTCCAGCGCTTCGTCCTTGGCCAGCGCATTCTCGGGGACAGGCGACGCGGCTGCCGGGGACGCGGCGCTTCGAGACTCTTCGAGCGCGTCAGCTTCTCGGTCGCCGCCGGTCGGCCCCAGCTCCTTCATCGTGGTGCGTAGCCGCGCCGTCTTGCGCTGCGCGCGGTACTTCTTGCCGGTGTACTCGGGCTTCGACGGGCGAGCGGCCTGGCGTTCGTAGGCAAGATTGCGCCTGCCGTCGGAAGCAGGTCCGACGACGTGATCGAGTCCATGCGAGACTCGCTGCAACATCGAATTCACGTTGGCACCGCGATTCACTTGACCGAGCAGGCCGACAACTCCCCCCACCCAGACCAGCGGATTTCCGGCAATGGCGATTGTCTCCATTGCGCTCGCCGCTCGCTCCGACGGCAGCGGCCTGCCGCCCTCGTCCAGCCCCTCGCTCCAGAGCGCCAGCGCCCGCCCGGGCGGTACTGTCACCGCCAGCTCCAGCCGGTCGACCGGCACGTCGGCCACGATCGGCAGGGGCAGCTTCCAGCGCGCGGCCGCACCCGGCGGCGGTCCGTCCTGCGCCAGGTACGTCAACTCCAACTCGAACGGCTCGAGCTCCGCGGGTTTACCCGTCGAGCGCACCAGCGGAATGAGCAGCTCCGACTCCTTCTGCCCGGGCTTGCGCGGCTCTCCTTGCACCTTGCAGTCGAGCGGCGCGGCGCCGGGCGGCAGCAGCACTTGCAGGTGCTGGCGCGCGTTGTTCCGAACGGTCAGCTGCATGCGCGCAGCCGTCCAGCCGCCCTGCCCGGGCACCAGCTCCACCCGCATCTTCGACACGTCGAAGAGCGGGGTGTCGATCCCCTTCTTGCGGAGCACCTCCAGCTTGACCCCGCTGGGCCCATCCTCGCCGCGGAACGCCAGCGGGATTCCCTCGGCGCGCAGCCACGGAGGAAGCTCCTCGGGATCGATCGGCCGCAGCGAGGCCGCGCTCACGACCTTGAACTCGGTCGATTCGTCGGCCCGCACGGCGATGACCGAGACGTGCTTCGCCGCGCCCTTCGCTGCGGGCGAGGCGACCGCGAGCGCCCCCGCCGCCGGCAGCGCGCGGACGTGCTGGAGCACAAGCTGGCCGGCACCCGAGCGGAATCGGTCGAAGGCGATCTCGACTGCCGGGCCTTCGGCCTTCCATCCCTTGACCCCGGCGCCGGTGACGTCGAGCAGATCGGTGCCGGCCGGCAGTTCCACCGTCAGCCCGGGCAGCGCTCCCTGCGTGACGCGGTAGGTCAACTCCGTGCGGCCGGTGACCCGCCCACCCTCGACCTTGAAGCCGGACGCGGTCTCGCTTTCGAACCGGACTGCTTCGCGCCGCGCGGGCTGCACGACCGTGGCCTCCCCCTTCTCGAACCAGCGCACGAAGACGTTGCCAGCCATGCGGACCGTCGCCGCGGCGCGGGTCTCACCAGCCTCCTCGCTCGAGACCGTCGCAAGCGAAGGGACTATCTCGATTCCCCGCCCGGTGCCCGGCAGCCGCACGTCGACCGTGCAGATCGGCATCCGGGGCTGGTCCCACTGCAGCCACCCGGCGTCTTTGACGCGGGTGACCGGAACCCGGAACTCGACGGAGACCTCGTGCTTGCCGGCGCCGCGCAGAAAGACGCGCACGGCCCCGTCCTGCCCGTCGGCCGCCAGGTCCGCCGGCTTTCCGTCGACGCTCACCCGGACAATCGACCCCGGGTTCCCGAGGGAGACCTCGTGGATTCCCGGGGCGAGCGCGGTGAGCTCGTAGGTCGCGGTCGCCTCGGCGTCGTCGGCTCCAACCTTGACCACGGTCCGCCCCCGCTGGGCCACCAGCGGCTCCGGACTCGAAGGCTCTTCAGGAGCCTCCGGCTCTTTTGGAACTTCCAGCACTTCCAGCGTCTCCTCTATGGTCCGTCTGGGGACGAAGAGCCAGTCGCCCGAGGTGAGCAGCGCCGCCGCGTCCTGCGAGCGCAGGTACTGGTAGGGAACGGGCGCCGTCGTCGGGTCCGCGGCCTGCAGCGGGGCCGCCAGCGCGAAGAGCGCCGCCGCCACGGCAGTCGACGCGGCCGCGGCGGAGGCCGCCCGGTGCGCCGCCCGCTTCCTCCAGTGCCAGCCCAGGCAGAGCACCAGCCCCGCCAGAAGCCCCAGGTCGAGCGCGTGGACCCCGGCACGATGCGAGGGGAAGCTCGCGTCGAGCAAGGCCAGCGCGCCGGTGAACGAGACGAATGCCAGCAGCCCCAGCCCCGAGCCGCCCGGGAATCCGCCGTAGACGACGGCCACGACGGCCAGCCCCAGGAGCAGGAACAGCCCCTGGTGCAGCACGAACAGCGCGAAGCCCGCGAAGCTCTTCAGATACCGCACGCGGATCGCGGAGCGCCCGGACGGACCCGAGAGGTACGAACGCCCGCCGGTCGGCGCTGGCCGCGCCCAGAGACCGAGGAAGTCGTCGGCGGCGCCCGCGTCGGCGGCGCGGGCGTAGAACCGGTAGCCGTCGGGAACCTTCAGGCTCCACTCGAGCCCGCGGCCCGTGATCGGGAGCTCGCAAGACGGCAATGTGACCTCGAAAGATCCAGCGAATCCGAGCTGTACGTCCGGACCACGGTAGACGATCAGGAACTGCGACGGCGGCGAGTCGGGCCCACGGGCCGTGTCGAGCGGCAACAGCGGCGAGCCGTCCTGCGCGGTCGAAATGTCGACGGCTGCACCGTCCCGCATCGCGCGCTCCAGCTGCGCCCCGGCCGGAAGCGCCAGCTTCAGATACTGGCCGCTGCTGCGGCGGACCGCGAGCTCCAGGTGCGTCACGGTGCCGCCGCCCTCGGCGACTTCGGTCCGCGAGCTCGCCCCGTCGATCGCCACGGTCGAGAGCCGCGCCTCGTCGTGGCGGACGACGGCGAACTCCAGCTCGGGAGCTCCAGAGGAGTAGCGGAAGGCAAGCGACGTAGCGGGAGTGGTGGCGAAGGGCAGCCGGTCCGGCGGCACCTCCTCGATGTTCACCAGCTTGGACGCCGTCACCTCGACGTGCCCCTCGCGCTGCACGGTGACAAAGCCCGACTCGAACTTCGTGCCACGCGTCCGGATCAGCGGCACGCGCACGGCCGTCTGGCCGTCGGGCAGCGCTTGTTCGAACTGGACCGTGAGCTGGAGCGACTTCCTGGAGCCCGGAGGGGCGGCCAGCGTGACCGAGTGGAAACCGCCGGTCGCCGCGGCCAGCCTGGGCACGGGTTGCTCGCGCCCGTGAAGGCCTTGGATCCGGTTGAGTCGCAGCCCCTCGGGGATGGCCAGCTCGAGCGACACGACGCGAGCGCGGTACGCCTCGTAGTCGATCACGGCGAATCCCTTCAACAGCCCCTCCCCGACGGAGAGATCGGTGCGGACGCTGGCCAGCAGGTACGGCTGCTCGGATAGCGAATCGCGCGGCGAGGGGGGGGGCGCCGGGCTGGGCGCGGGCGCCGGAGTCGCGCCCATCAGGTCGCCCTCCCCGCCCTCGGGCTCGGGTGCAGGTTCCGGAGTTTCTCCAGCGGGCAGGCCGACAGCTTCGTAACCCTCGATGCGCAGCTCGCCGCCGGAGGCGAGATCGGCCTCGAGGATTGTCTTGCCGTCCTGGCTTGTGACCTTGCTCTTCAGGCCGCCGGCGATGTCGGCGTCGACTCCCTCGCGGTCGAAGCGGATGGTGGCCGAGCAGGTAGCCATCGGCGGCAGTCTAAGGACAAAAGGCTTCACCTTGATCACCTCGAGGCGGACCTGGTGCCGGCCAAGGCCCGTCACGAGCGCGCGAGCCGACACCCTGGGCGCCAGGACCTGGATCTTCTCGCGCCCCTTCTCGAGCTTGTCGAGGATGACCTCGCCCTGGACGATCTCCTGGTTCACGTAGTCGTCCAAGCCCTGGACGGAGAGCAGCCCGTCGCCCCGGAAGGAGGCGATCGCCACCTCACCCTCGAGCAGCGGCACGGCGTGGTAGCCGGGCTGCAGGACGTCGAGCTCTACCTCCAGCGCGAAGCGGGCGGTGTCGCCGGAGACGTCGGCCTCGAGCTTGCCGCTGGAGAGGCTCCAGGCCAGCGGCGGCTGCGCACTCTCGGGCACCGTCCGCTCCCGGGAGAGCTCGCTGGCCATCCGGGCCAGCTCCGCCGGAAGCAAGCCGGGCCACTCCAGTCCGTCGAGCGCCCGCCGCAGGTCCTTCTCGCCATACGGGAACACGATGCGCTGCGCGCTAATCGGAGTGGCTGCCTCCAACGGAGTGAGTGACACCAGAAGCACCGCAGCCGCGGGCGCCAACCACCACCGGACCGGCTTGAAGAGCGCGTAGAGCACCAGGAATGCGCCGCCCGCCGTGAACCCCAGGACCAGGCCGGCCGTGCCGGCGCCCAGGTACTCGCTCGAGCCAAACGTGAGCGCAGCAGCCAGGATCGCCAGCGCCGACGAGCCGGCCCAGGCCTTGCGCGACCAGCCGATGAAGAAGAGAGGCAACACCAGCAGCGAAAGGTAGAAGATCGCGCCCGTGGCCAGGTCCCCCAGGTCCGAGCGGGCGAAGAAGAGCTCCAGCGTGGGCGCCGCCGCCCCAGCCTTGAGCAGGCGGACCTTGAACGACTTGCCGTTGTCGGTCGTCGGAACGGGCGCGGAGACGCCGAACAGGCCCTTCTTGACGAAGGCGCGCTCGGGCGCCTGGGCGGTCTGCTCTTCGCGGTCGGCCGTCGCAGGCCCCACCTGGGACTCGTCGTCGTACCGCACCAGACCTCCCTCGGAGTAGTCGGCCGTCGAGCCGGCGTCGCGGAAGTCACCCGCAGTGCGGAAGAAGCGGTAGTCCTCCGGGAGGTAGAGGCTCCAGGTCATCTCCTGGACGGCGACGCTGACGCGCGGCACCTCGCCCCGCCACTTGCCCCAGCGGCCCAGCGGCCCCGAGGGCGCCGAGTAGACCACGGTCACGGGGACGGTCTGGAGCCCCTGGCGGGTCTTGCGGGATGGGGCGAGTGGAATCAGCTTTTGCGTCGGAGTCTTTCCCTCCGCCGGCTTCACGGGGCGGCCGCCGACCGTGACTGACTCGAGCGTCGCGGCCTGGGGCAGCTCGAGAGCCAGGAACTGCTCGCGCGTGTTGCGCACGCGATAGGTGATCGACGTGAGTGTCTGGCCTGTGCCGGCGACCAGCGTGGACGCCTCGGCGCCGGAGGCCTCCAGCAGCGCTACATCCAGCCGCGCGCGACGGCGCACGGTCGCCACGAAACGGTAATCGGCGCGCTGGAAGGAGCGCAGGTGCACCAGGGCCGGGGTCGCCCAGGGCCGGGCGAAGTCGGGCAGCTCGCGAGCGTCGGCGCCGCGGCCGCCCCGCTCGGAAGCCATGTCCGCGTCCGTGCCCGGCTCGGGCCTGAGCGCCACGAATCCGGACTCCCGCTCCGCGCCCACGAAGACCGGGGCCTCGAGCCCGAGCTCCTCGCCCCCGGAGGAGCGCTCGGCCGCCAGCTCCAGCACCAACACGCCTCGCGTTCGCTCGGGGAGCGCCAGCACGATCCGGCCGTCCTTCTGCGGCGCCGGGTCACCGGCCGGTTGACCGCCCTCCCGGCGCGCCTCGAGAAACTCGAAACCCTCGGGCAGCTTGAATGCGACGGTGCGCAAGCCGGCCTCGGCGATGGTCAACCGCACCCGGCAGGCGAACCCGACGGAACCGCCAGAAGGCGACAGAATCGTGAAGGACTCGGCCGAGAAACGCTCCTGGTCGTCCGGCACGCTGGCCGCCGCCGGGAGGGCCAGGACGGTCTTCGGACGCCATCCCAGACTCAAAGGAGCACCCGGCTCCAGCCAGATCTCGCGGCCCACGGCGGTCTCGCTCGAGGGACCGGCCACGAGGAGCTCACTGTCCCGGTCGAGCCCCGTCACGAAGAGCCGCGCAGGCGCGGGCGGCGTCCTGCCGAGGGCCAGACGTCCCTCCTGGGACGTGCCCGTGGCCGGCGCCGTAAAGCGCAGCTCAAGCCGGTGCCTTCCCGAGAGCTCGGTCCGCAGGCACACGCCGCTTCCGCGGTTCTCGACAAGCGCGCCGGCGCCCGGGCCGCCGTCCAGGGCCCATCCCGTGAGAGAGGCCTTCTGGAGCGGGATCGCCAGTTCCTTCCAACCGATTCCGGTCGCCTCGAACGTCACGGCGACCGAGCCCGCGACACGGCCGGTGAGCAACTGCAACCGGTACTCGGCCGACAGCGCGCGCGCGCGCGGCTGGAGCGGCACACGCTGGAGCGGCTCGGGCTCCTCGCGGAGAGTGTCGAGGTCGGACTTGCGGATGAAGCCGCGCGCGCCGGCATCCGGCGCCGCTGCCGGACCAGCATATGGAATGTAGATGTGATAGGTCGGCCGCGCCGGGGGGGGCGGCGGCGGGGCGGCCACGGGCTCCGGTACCACACTGGGAGCGGGGCTCGCCGGGGCGATCCCCTTGTCGACGGCCACCGGCTGGTCGAGGCTTTCCCCCGCATCGAACCCCTCGGATTGAGGTGCGGCCTGCTGAGGCGTGGATGCCGGGGCGATCTGCTGGCGCTCGTTCTCGAGTTGCTGCTTGTTGCGGAGGAGCTTCTCTCGCAAGTAGTTGGCCTTCTGGGCTCGGCCGGCTTCCTGGGCCTTGTCGATCAGCTCCGAGCGGGAGAAGAGCCGGTCGAGCAGGGACCCGCCGGCGGAGTCGCCGGCCCAGGCCGCGCCAGCCGTCCCGAGCGCCAGCACCACCGCGGCGGTCGCGGCCTGCCGGGGCGCGGGGAAGAACCGTCGGCCGAGCGCGGTGCCGAACATGAGCAGCACGTGGACGGTCAGGCCCGCGATGATCGCAGCGGCGCCGCCGCGATAGTACGGAACGTAGGCGATGGCCAGGAACGTGCCGATCCCGGCCGCGGCGGCGGCCACACCGAACCCGCGGGCGTCGACCAGCATCGCCTTGCCGACGTGAGCCAGAAACCCGCCGAAGAGGAACAGCATCAGGAGCGGGTAGAGCGCCAGCATCGACGACAGATACTCGCCGCTCATCGCCGGGTGGGCGCCCGCAGCCAGGCCGAGCGCGCGCAGGACGCGCGGCTCATTTGGCCACGGAGGGTCCGGAGGATGAAGCCAGTCCGCAAGCCCTCCGCGGCCCGAGCGGAGCCCCTCGACACCCTCGAAGCTCGTGAAGGAGTAGCCGCGCGGCGTGTAGATGGCCCAGGTCAGCTCCCGGACGGGAACGTCGATCGCCGGGAGCCTCAGCCCCAGCCGGCCGCTCTCGCCGAGCGGCGGGACGGCGCCTCGGAACCGCAGCTCGAGCGTCGACACCTGGCCCGGACGCACGTCGGCCAGGGAGACCCGCACGCGGCCCGGCGCAGCCTCGCTGGCGGCGGGCGTCTTGCCGTCCAGAAAGAGACCCGAGCGCTCGTGACCGGCCAGGTCGAGGGTGAGCGCCTCCTGGCCGCTGGAGCGGAACCTGTAGGCGACCCGACCCGAGACCTGCCCGGTCGACTCGCACGCCGTCCAGGCGCACGCGCCATCGACCACGGCCGCCAGCACGGCGGCGTCCGGGTAGCGGGTGCCCCGTAGGCGGACGGACTTCGCCGGATCGGGCCGGCGGAAGAGGAAGAGTAGCTCCTCGCCCTCGATGGCGGCGCGCACCTGCGGGGGCAGGTCCCCCGCGCTTGCCGTGTCGACCCCGGCGGAGGCCGTACAGACGAGCTGCAGGTTGGCGCTTCTGCTCACTGCGACGTAGCCGCTCTGGCGCGCCAGGCCGGGCATCGTCAGCGCGGGCAGCTCGATATCGAAGCCAGAAGGCTTGGAATCGACAGTCAGCCCGAGCCGCACCGTGGCGTCGCCCGTGAACTTCTCCGGCATGGCCAGCCGGGCGGTGCGCGCGGCGCCAGCCGGGCCCGGGTCCTCGAGCGACCAGTTTCGCGGCTGCTCGAGCGACACGGTCTGAACCCCCGCTGGCAGCTTCACCTCGAGCTGGGAAATCGGCGCGCGACGCACGCGCAGCCAGAAGGTCGTCTCGGCGGCGACACCCTTTTCGCCGGCGTCGAAGCGGTGCAGAACGGTGGCGTCGGCCCTGGGCGCAAAGCGCGCCACAGTCGGCGCGGTCGCTTCCGGTATGGCGGCGCTGGCGGCGGGCGCGTCGCTCACCTCCACCCATCGCAGGACGAGGTCGGCGGCAGGCGGAAGGTCGGCAGTAAGGCACGTCCGGGCCGTGGCCTCATCAGCACGGCTGGAGAGCTTGCAGGGCGGCAGAAGCGTGGCACTCACCTGCTTGCCGGGGACCGTCACCACGAGCTTTGCAGCCGGCACACCCGGCAGGCCGAACCGCACCACCCTGTAGAAGTCCTCTTCGCCCACTCGTGTGGCGAACTGCGCGCGCACCCGGTGGCGGCCGCGGCCCGAGAGCGCCACCTCGATTGTGCGCCCGGGACCCGCGGCGGCGACCTTCTGACTCAAGATGTTGAGCGAGTCGGCCAGCTGCTGAACGCGCTGCTCGGCGTCGAATTGCTGCTGCTGCGCGCCGGCGTTCGGGTCATCGGGCTCCTGGCCGCCTGCCAGGACCAGGGCCGGCTCGCCGTCCACGGTAGCCGATGCGACAGCGACGGCGCCGGAGAGCAGTGCAACCCGATGATCGCCGTCGGCGACGAGGTCGACCTCCAGCTCCACCGCGCCCGTGCACCAGCCCGAGCCCGGCGCCGCCAGGGCCTCGACCCTGGCACTGCGAACCAGCACCGCGACCGGCAGCTGCTCTGCCGACTGCTTGACCTCCTCCAAGGCTTGGCGCGACTCCGCCACTTCGCGATCGTGGCGCTTTCGGATCAGCTCCTCGACCTCGGCCACGCCGATGAACTCCATCGGCTCCCGCCAGTCGAGCGCCTGCCCCAGGTCTGCCTGCGGAACCAGGTGCTTGCGAAGCCGCGCAGGAGCCTCGCCCCCCGCCGGCACCACGCTCCCCAGCGCCATCAGCGCACCCACGAGGACCGGCAGTCGAAAGTCGCGGCTCCTAGCCATCGCAACGCTCCTTGTCCCAGAGCAAATCGTCGTCTGACGGAGCGACTATACAAGACAAGAGCGCAACGAATTGGGGCCAACAGCGGGGAAATGGGGAGGAAATGGGGAGGAGGAAATGGGGCAACTCGACTTTCCCCAATTGGAATTGGGGAAAGTCGAGTTGCCCCATTTCCTCCTCCCCATTTCCTCCTAGCCCGAGCCCGAGCCCGAAGGGAGGCGGCGATCCCGACGCAGCCCGCAACTCCGGCCGTCGTTGAGCGCGGCGAGTCGTGACCAAGCTCGCCCAGGTGGCGCACCGATTGACCGAGTCGGGCACGGGCTCGGGCACGATCCGACGCGATGCCCCCCCTTCGGGACATGCACTCTCAGCATGCCCATTTCCTTGACAGGGAGCCGTCGGAGGCCTATACTGCGGCCCACTCTCCGCGACCAGAACAAGAACGGAGTATCCGGCGAAGGAGGAGAAGTCGTGAGAAGGTTGGCTGTCCCTGCCCTGCTGTCCCTGGCTGTACTGACCACACCCATGGCCGCCCTGGCGGGCGATAGCTGGCTCACCGCCCTGGAGCGCCATGTGCGTTCGGGCCTGGTCTACGGCTACAGCGAGCCCTTCGAGCTGGTCCGCTCCGAGACCACCACCCGGGCCGGCTTCGTCATCTCGGGGGAGCGCATCCACCTCGAGAATGGCATCCTCACCGCCCATTTCAACCGAGTCCAGGCCGACGACGGCACGGACCTGCAGAACGTCGACGTGATGAGCAAACTCTCGCTGTCGGGCGGCTTCCTGCAGGACCCGGTCCGCAA
This sequence comes from Candidatus Wallbacteria bacterium, assembly GCA_016190005.1. Taxonomy (GTDB): domain Bacteria; phylum Muiribacteriota; class UBA6191; order JACPRK01; family JACPRK01; genus JACPRK01. The sequence goes on from JACPRK010000129.1 coordinate 17,520, forward strand.
CGCCGTCGAGGCGTTCCTGGCCTACATGGACATGACGGCCCAGAAGGTCCAGCTCGCCTTCACCATCCCGGCCGCCCCCGCAGGCGCCAAGAGTGGCGCCCCGAACGCCCCCGTCGAAATCCTGACCATGCCGGTGCGAGACATGAAGATGACGATGCGCCAGAAGGTCATGGAAATGACCCTCAAGAGCATCATCTCCGTCCGCGCCGTTGGAAAGGCCAACTACCGGCCTGCCGAAAAGAAGATCGACTGCGAGATCACGGGCGCCTGGTCGGGCCCAATCCCCATCCCGCAGGACCTTCTCTTCCACACGCTCTCCAACTCCATCCACTACCCGTTCATCGAGGTCCACAAGCCGTACGTGACCATCGACATCGGGTACTTCCTGGAGCCGGCACCCACTTCCCTGTGAGAACGCTCGGCCCGCGCGGGGCCTGGCGGGCAAGGCGGCCCGCCGACTAGCCCTGCCGCCGCTGACCGTTTCTCGGTCGTTCTGCAACCGGTGACGAGGATTTCAGGCGTCACCGGTTGTTCTTTTCGGCGCAACTCGAGAGGGTGCCGCTTCGTAGTTCATGCCGGGAGGCAGACGTTGCTTCCGGGTGATTGGGCATGTCGATGACGCGGTGGCTTCGGACGGCGCTCGCCCCCCTCTTCCTGGCGCTGGGAGTGGCGGGTTGGCCCCTGGTCGCCCAGCAACCCGCGCCCCCTCCGATCGAAGGCGCCTTCCGGGAACTCTTCGTTTCGGGCGGCGGCGACCGGGCAATTGCGCGCGTGCTGACGGACAGCACGGAATCCTGGTTCGCGCGCTGGCACCTGCTGACCCGGGCCAAGAAGAGCATCGACGTCAGCTATTTCATCCTCAAGGACGACATCTTCGGCCGCTCGATGCTGGGGCTCTTGCGCGCCCGGGCCCGGGAGGGACTGGCCGTCCGCCTGATGCTCGACGGTCGCGGCAGCGGCAAGCTCGCGCGCTCCTCGGAGGGCTACGGGTACCTGCGCGCCCTGATGCAAGAGCCCAACGTCCAGGTCCGGATCTACCGGCCGCTGGCCAAGTCCCTGCTCACGGTGCCGCTCAATGTGCGGAACGCCCTGGCCAGCAACCATGACAAGATCTTCCTCATCGACGGCGAATGGCTCATCACTGGCGGCCGCAACATCGCCACCGAATACTTCGCCCAGACAGCCGATCTGCCCAAGGTCTTCCGGGACACGGACATCGTCCTGAAAAGCGCGCTCATCGGCGCCCGCGCGCGCACGGCCTTCGACGAGGAGTTCGCGCGCTGGGACAACTCGGCCGTCCGCGAGAAACCTTTCGACGAGCTCGAGGACCGGCGGATGGAGCTGGAGGCCGCCTGGCGCGCCATGAATGCCCGGCTCCTGGCCATGGAGGGCGACACCTCGCGGCTGCAGGGCACGCGCCTTGCGCCACTGCTGGAGCAAGCGCGCGCCGAGCTCGACCTCTTGCCTGCGCTCCGTTCGGGTCCCGTCGGCAGCTTCGCAGGCTACGAGCCGTTCCAGGGCGACCGGCCGGTCCCGGTGGTGCTCCTCGACAAGCGCAGCCGGCTGGGCAAGAAGAACGAGATCACAGCAGGGCTCGTGCGGCTCATCGACGCCTCGAGCTCCGACATCCACATCCAGAACCCCTACATCGTCCTGACACGTACGGCTCGAGAGGCGCTCGGCCGGGCCAGCGCGCGCGGCGTGAAGATCGTCATCAACACCAACGGCCCCACGAGCTACGACCACCTCGTGACCCAGGCGACCTTCCTGCGCGAGTGGAAAGGGCTGCTGAAGGAACTGCCGACCTGCCGTCTCTTCGCCTACAACGGGCCAGCCATGATCCACGCCAAGGTCTTCACCTTCGACGACCGGGTCGCCGTGGTCGGCTCCTACAACATGGACCCGCTGAGCGAGCAGATCAACAGCGAGGCCGTCTGCGTGGTCCAGTCCCCCGACTTCGCCCGCCGGAATCGGCTGAGAGTCGAAGCCGATCTGAAGAGCTCGGAAGAGTGGTTGCTCCCTGCAGCGACCGGCCCGGAGGGCATGGCGGCGGCGACATCGCCCCCCGCGGGCCCGCCCGCCGAGGCCGTCCAGGGCGCCTTGAAGCTCTTGACGGTCACGGGAGTGGCCACCCTCATACGACCGCTGATGTAGGGACGTCCAGCTGAGCACTGGGCGATCGAGCTACCGGTTCCGTATCCTGTTTGGCGGATGATGGAGAGCGAGCTTCTGGCGTTTCTCGGGGTCGGCTTCCTGGCCGAGCTGATCGACGGCGCGCTCGGGATGGCATACGGAGTGACCTCGACCACATGCCTGCTAGGACTGGGCCTGCCTCCGGCCGCAGCCAGCGTCAGTGTCCACTTTTCGGAGGTATTCACGACGGCGGCATCGGGCGCGGCACATTGGCGGCTCGGGAACGTCGACGTCGCGATGTGCCGGCGGCTGGCCGTAGCCGGGATGGCCGGCAGCGCCGCCGGAGCCTACCTGCTAACGACGCTTCCCGGCTCGATCGTGAGGCCCTGTGTGGCTGCGTACCTCCTGGCGATGGGCCTGGTGATCCTGCGGAGCGGCTTTCGCCCAGGCGGCGTCTTCGCAAAACTGACCGGTTCCGAGCTCTCGTGGCTGGGCACTGTCGGCGGCTTCCTGGATGCTCTGGGAGGAGGTGGCTGGGGACCGATCGTGACCTCGACCCTGATGGCGCGTGGAGGCGAGCCTCGCCGAGCCATCGGCACCGTGAACTGCGCCGAGTTCTTCGTCACCATGGCCGCGGCGACCACGTTCGTCCTGACAGTCGACTCGTTCCACTGGACGGCCATCGGCGGGCTCATCGGGGGCGGGTTGCTGGCCGCCCCGGTGGCCGCACGGCTCACGTCTCGAGTACCACCCAGGCTGCTCGCGCTGCTGGTCGGGCTGCTGATCGTGGGGCTGAGCTGCTCGAACCTGGCAGCGGCACTCGGCTGATCGGCACGCCGGAGAGCCGAAGGGTTACCTGGGGTCCGGCGGCTCGTACTGGAAGGTGAAATCCTTCTGAGCCATCACGTCGGCCTGCGGCTCGGGGACCTCGTCATTGCGATAGAAGAGCAGCCGGGCGTGGGCGGTGAAGCGCACCGGCACCAGGAGCTGGAGCGGTACCTCGAGCGTAGCAGTGCCGGATGGCCCCAGGGCCGTGCCGTCCTTGTTGCTGAACGTCATGACGCGGCGGATAGGAGGCTTGCCGGGTTCGTCGCTTTCCAGGTAGACCAGCAGCCGCATGGTCGGCGAGCCATGGTTTCCGGTCGGAAGCATGTGGGCGGCGCCTGTGTTGCGGACGACGACGGACAGTGTGCGGGCCTTGTCGTCGTAGCTCCACGACAGCTCCGCAGCGTTGCGCAGAAGCTCCGAGAGCTCGAAGGAGTGATTGCCGGTCTTCTTTTTCTTCCGCAGCAGCTGGTAGACACCGACGGCCAGGTGCCGCTTCACGACGGGCATGTGGCACTGCTGGCAGGTGGTGGTGGTCCTGGGACCTGGGGCCTCGTCCATCTCCCGGGCAGTATTGCCGTGGCACTGCTGGCAGGCACGATTGTCGAGGAAGGCGGGGTCTCGAACAGTCCTGTGGGCGCTGTCGACGTCATAGGGACCGCGAGCGGCGCTGCGCAGGACGTGACAGGCCACGCAGTCGACGCCGCTCTCCTGGCGCCAGGTGCGTGTGGTAAGGGGGGTCTCCTGGGAGGTCACCGGCACATGACATGGGAGACAGTCACTGCGCGTGTATCCGCCCGAGCGTCGCATGAAGAGATCGCTCTTGTAGGCGCGGGCGTGCGCGGAGCCCTGCCATTCGCGGTAGAGCGCCCGGTGGCAGTCGGCGCATGTGGTGTTGGAGGTACCGCGTGGGCCGTCTCGGATCTGGAAGATGCGAAAGCCCACGAGGAAGAAGCAGAGCGTGGCGAGCAGCGTGGCTGCGGAGAGTCGCGTCACGACAGGACGCAATCTAGGAATTTGAGAGTTCTAATGTCAATGAAAAAAGGGGATCTTTTCGAGCCCCGAGACTCGTATTAGCTATTGGTGGCGCCCGGTAGGTCCAAGAAAGGGGAGGCCCCCGGGCTGGCCGCACCAGCCGACACCGCGGGACGCGAGCAAAGGCGACCCGGTGGAACCGACTGGAAGCGGCACGCAGAATCCCCTGGGAACGGACAGGAGAGACAGAACAACTGAGTAAAGCTCCCACGGGGGCTTCTGGATCCGGGACGCGAGCGCCCGGAGAAGGAGCGCGAAGGCGACGCAGATGAGCCGCAGAACCGAATCACTCAACAAACATGACAAGCGCCGGAAGGTCCACGACAAGGTTGTCCGTAAGGCCGGTCAGGCGCTGGCCAAGGCGGTCCCCGCACAGGACCGCATCGAGTTCTTCAAGCACCTGAAGAAGGGCGCGTCGGCCCCCCTCCCCACCGTAGCACTAGCGGGCCCGGCCAAGGCCAGTGCCGCGGCCGCGCGCAAGGGCGGCCCGGCCCAGTCGCGCACCGCGGCCAACGCGCGCGCCGCCGGGTACTCCAGGACGGCCGACCTGGACATCACCACCTCTTACCTCAAGGAAGTCGCCCGCCACGAGCTGCTCACCCGCGACGAGGAGTTCGCCCTGGCCAAGCGAGTCCTCAAGCGTGACAAGACCGCCTTCGACGAGCTGATCCGCCGCAACCTGCGCCTGGTCATCAGCATCGCCAAGAAGTACGTCAAGCGCGGCATCCCGCTGCTCGACCTGGTGCAGGAGGGCAACAAGGGCCTCATCCGCGCCATCGAGAAGTACGACCCCTTCAAGGGTTTCCGATTCACCACCTACGCCTCCTGGTGGATCAAGCAGTCGATCATCCGCGCCATCGCCAACCAGGCCCGCAACATCCGCCTGCCCGTGCACGTCGTCGAGACCATCGCCAAGATCAAGCGCGTCAGCAGGAACCTCACGGCCCAGACGGGCCAGCGCCCCAGCTTCGCCGAGCTCTCCGACGCCATGGAGATGCCCCGCCCCAAGATCCAGTACGTCATGGGGCTCAACAAGGACACCATCAGCCTGGAGTACAAGCCGCTGAACGAGGACGGCACCAACCAGCTCGAGTACTTCGTCGAGAACCGCCGCGTCCCCAAACCCGAGGACATCATCAAGCACAAGCTGCTCAGGGAGCAGCTCGAGGAAGTCCTCAAGACGCTCAAGTTCAAGGAGCAGATGGTCATCAAGTACCGCTTCGGCCTCATCAACGGGAAGGAGAGCACCCTCGAGGAGATCGGCCTGCGCTTCAACCTCTCCCGCGAGCGCATCCGCCAGATCGAAGCCAAGGCGCTCTCCCAGCTGCGTCACCCGAGCCGCTCGAGCAAGCTGCTCGACTTCTACGGCGAGTAGCCGCTAGCCTCCGCCCCCCCCCGGACCGAGCCCGCTTCCGAGCAGGCTCGGTCCTTTCTTTTGCCGCGCCCTGCACGCCTCCGGTCGAGAGTCCCGCGGCGAGTCCTCGGCAGCTCGGCTGCGGCGAGCTGGTCTGCTCCGTGCATTCGATGCGCTATAGTGGCGCTGCCTTTTTCCAATCCAACCAAGGAGCCCAACATGCCTCGCAGAACCGTCACCGGCTGGCGGCTCATCCCGGCCGTCGCGTTCGCACTACTGCTGGCTGCCCCTGTCACGGCCACCATCCTCGAGAAGGTCGAATTCGACAAGCTCTGCCAGGTCTCGGAGCGCATCGTCGTCGCCCGCTGCGCGGGAGACTCTGCCGCCTGGGACGATCGCCACCAGATCATTCAGACCACCTGGAGCTTTGCCGTCACCCAGGTCGTCAAGGGCGCGGCCACCCCGACCGTGGAGGTCGTCACGCTCGGCGGCGTCGTCGGCGATCAGGGCATGAACGTGGCCGGCTCCCCCTCCTTCCGGAAGAACGACGAGTACGTGCTGTTCCTGGAGCGCGGACCGGCCAACAGCTGGCGCTGCAAGGGCTGGACGCAGGGGCGCTACGAGATCGCAGTCGATCCCGCGACCGGCCAGAAGACCGTTCGAGGCGATACGTCCGGCGCCGGGCTGGCCCGCAAGGGCAAGGCCGCCATCGAGGAGGGGCGACCCGGAAAGCCGATGAGCCTGGGCGACTTCCTCGACTCCGTGCAGACTCTGTCGGCCCAGAGAGGCACTAAGTGAGCTCCTCCGCCCGCCACGTCGCGCTTGCTCTTCTCTTTCTTCCGCTCGGCGCGACGACCACCGTTGCCTGGACGCCCTCGAGCGTCTCGTCGACCACCCTCATTCAGACCCGCTGGTCCGGTGGCCTGGTCCGTTACCAGACGAATCCCAATCACGGCAGCAACATCACGGGAACCAACGCCGACGTGCAAGCGGCCGTCGACGCCGCCTTCGCCGCCTGGGACAACGTGACGAACGTCTCACTCACCGTCACCAACAACGGAACCACGTCGAGCTCCACGAAGAACTCGGACGATTCGGTGAACTCGGTCCTCTTCCAGGACAGCCTCACCCAGTCGCAGCTCGGCGGAGCGCTGGCCATCACCTTCTCCCAGTTCGATCCCTCGACCGGCTTCTTCACCGACAGCGACATCGTCTTCAACACCAGCTTCAACTTCTTCACGACGACCGTCGTCTCCGACCAGTTCGACCTCCAGTCCGTCCTCACCCACGAGGTCGGCCACCTGATGGGGCTCGATCACTCGAGCCTGCTGGCCGCGACGATGTTCCAGACCTCCTCCCAGGGCGCCACCTACCAGCGCCAGCTCTCCCCCGACGACATCGCCGGAATCCGCACCACCTACGGTGCCTCGGGGGTAGGCACCATCACCGGCCGCGTGCGCAAGGCCGGGGCGGGCGTCCTGGGAGCCAGCGTCCTGGCCTTCGACACCGCCGGCGCCGTGGCGGCCACGGCACTCTCGGAGGATTCGGCAGGCACCTTTCGCATCCGCGGACTGCCGCCGGGTACCTACCGCGTGGGCGTCGAGCCGCTCGACGGGCCGATGACCCAGAACAACGTCGGCGGCTACTACCGCACGGCCCAGATCGGCGCCTTCGACAGCGACTTCACCACGCTCCTCCCGACAGGTGGCGACCTGACGGTTGCAGCCGGCGGCAGCGCGAACGCAGGCGACATTTCGGTCACCGCGCCCGGAAACGGCCTGAACCCGACCTTCAACGTCGGAACTATCGACACCGGCAGCACCAGCTTTTCCTGGAGCGGCAGTGCTCGGGCCTTCCTCGCCGGGACCACGGGAAAGCAGCTCCTGATCGTCCACTCCAACGGCAGCAACACTGGCAACGCCGGAAACTCGGGCGTCTCCGCTAGCACGCAAGTGTCCATCCCGGGAACCGGAATCGTGCTCGGAACACCCTCGTCGGGGACCTTCTCCGACCAGGTCACGACCTTCCGTCGATTTCCGCTGACCGTTCCATCGACCACCCAGAACGGCTGCTACGACATCGTCTTCACCAACGGCGCTAGCTCCTCCATGATGGCTGGCGGCTTCCGGGTCACGGGCGGCACGGAGCCCTCCGCCAATCGCTCTCCATCCATTTCCTCGGCACAGTCGAGCACGGGCGTGGCGCAGCTCGGCGAGCGCGTCACGCTCTCCGCTCGCGCGTCCGACCCGGACCCGGACACACTCACGTATGTCTGGACCCGGGTCTCGGGGCCCGCGCTGACAATCGACAGCGCCGGAAGCGCCGACGCCGCCTTCGACGCCTCCGAGCGCGGCACTTTCGTGGCCCGCGTGACCGTCACGGACGGCCGCGGCGGCTCGGCCAGCGCCGACGTCACGGTCGACGTCAACAGCCCCCCATCGGCAACACTGCCTTCCGGGGTCTCGGGAACGACGGGCCAGGAGGTCACGCTCGCCGGCGGCGGCAGCGACCCCGACCCAGGCGACACGCTCAGCTTTCAGTGGACCCAGGTCACGGGGACAGAGGGGCTGACGCTGCTCGACTCCCTGACGGCGACGGCCCGCTTCACGGCCGCGACGCCCGGCACGTACGGCTTCGTCCTGCGCGTCAGGGACACGCGAGGCGGCGGCACCGCCAGCGCGCAGCTCGACGTGCCCATCGCGCAAGCCAACCGGGCACCCGTGGTCAACGCCGGCGATGATCGTACGGTTACGACCTCCGCCCAGGTGACCTTGGCGGGCTCGGCGATAGACCCGGACGGCGACACGAATCTCCAGTACAGCTGGACCCAGATCGGCGGACCTGAGGTGTTCTCGATGCCCCAGCCGGGCGCTCAGGTGAGCTTCAATCCGCCGACACCCGGCGTCTACACCTTCCGGCTTTCCGTCACCGACGCCGAACTGACCGGCACTGACGAGGTCGTGATCACGCGCCAGTCGCTTCCGCCGGTCGTCTCCGTGACCGGGCCCGCGTCGGTCGTCGAGGGGACGCTGGTGGTGCTCTCGGGGGCGGCATCGTCCGACCCGGACTTGGAGACGCTCACCTATCGCTGGAGACAGGTCGCCGGGCCTGCCACGGTCAGCCTGAGCTCCACCAGCCAGTCGACCGTGGGCTTCACGACCGCCGTCGCCGGGACCTTCAGCTTCGAGCTGACCGTTCGCGATCCCAGTCTCCTCTCGGCTTCGGCCGTGGCGCATGTGCAGATCACGCGCGCTCCCAGACCGCCCACCGCCGACGCCGGCGCGGATCGCAGTGTGGCGGTCTCGAGCACCGTGCTGCTCGACGGCCGCGGGACACGAGACCCGCTCGGCCTGACCGTCACCTACCTCTGGGACGCCGTATCGACGCCGCAGGCCGTCTCGGTCAACCTGGCCAACCCGGCGAGCGCCGTGGCCAGCTTCTCTCCCCCGCTCACCGGAACCTACGAGCTGCGGCTGACCGTAAGCAACTCGGCTAGCCTGACCTCGACCGACATCGTCCGCATTACCGCGGACGGTACACCTTCTTCGACCGCCCAGCTGGCCCTGACGACCGGCCTCAACTTCGTCTCCCTTCCGCTCTCCCCCGAGGTCACCGGCGGCGCCGGCCTGACGGCGGCGGGACTGGCAGTTCGCCTGGGCTCGCCCTTCGTCGCCCGGGCGATTCCGGGCACGACTACGTCTGCGCGCTTCGAGGCGTACCTGTCCGGTGCGGCTTCGGGCGACTTCTCGATCGAGGGCGGCCGCGCCTACATCGTCTCGGTGGCTTCCAGCCGCACCGTGACATTCACCGGGCGCCCCTGGCCCGACAGCGCGCGCGAGATTTCCGTCCAGGAAGGGATGAACCTGATCGGGCTTCCGGGCGCCACCACCTCGACCTTCGACGCCGCGGAGCTCGGCAACCGAGCCGGCAACCATATGGTCGTCGAACCCGCGAAGGGTCAGGCGGGCGTCAACGGAAAGTGGCGGGCGTTCATCGAGGGGCTCTCGCAGAGCTTCTCGCTCGAAGCGGGGAAGGCGTACCTGGTCCCGGCCCCGGCGGGACGGCTGCCGTTTTCGATCCCGGCGCAGTAGGGGGAGAATCCAATCGAGGGGTTCACCCTCGAGCTCCCACCAGGGGACCATCGGCCCCCTGGACCCCCGTTGGTCTTGCGGGTTCCACTGACTTGCGAAAGATTCGGGACCTTTCGAAAGTCACCCGACCCGTTAGACATGAGGGCGGGAAGCTCCAGATTCCCGCGGACCCGAGCCCGCAACGGCTCGCAAAGCGCGGCTCCGAGCAGGTTTACTTCTCCCGGGCTTCGCCGGAGTGGAAGATCAAGACGGAACGGCTGTCGCCGTTTTCGGCGAAGAGCGGCCAGGGGAGGCCGGGGACCCAGATCTGACGGCAGATCGCGCCATCCATCTCTCGGGAGAGCGTGACGAAGACCATGCGCTCGCGCGGAGTAGCGGGAAATCCAGAACGCTTCCGGATCTCGTCGCCTGCGATGCGCTCGGGGTCCAGCCCGGTCTCCTCCTTCTGGACGACGTCCTTGGCGAACTGCATGCCACCGGCGTCGATGGTCACCTCGAAGGTGCGCGAACGCTCCCTGGCCTTTGGCTCGATGAGCGGCAACGATGGAAAGTCGTAGGGGATGAGACTCTGCTCGTGCAAGACGGGTCGTGGCGCCTGGCCAATCTCGTTCACGTCGGCGTCGGTGACGACACGCTTGTCGCGGACGATGCGAAGGAACTTGCCTCGCAGCAGCGCCAGACTCTCCTCGCCGCCCGGTAGCTTGTAGGACGAGAAGACGAGCGAGGCGAGGGCGGAGCTCTTGTGCTCCCGATCCTTGACCTGGACGAGGTAGTAGTGGCCGTCCTTGCGGTTCTCCACCTTGGAGACGAGGAAGACCCAGTTCGTCGGGGGCGACCACTCGGCCTTCGGAGCCGGCTCGCCTGGTTCGGGACGGCCCAGCTGGGCGCGCCGGTAAACAGTCGAGACGGTCCAGGTCATGCCCTGCTCCCAGGCAGGCGTGAGGGCGTGCGCGCCGGAGGCGAACAGAGCCCAGGCCGTCAGGGCGAGGAGCGCGGGCGACCGTGGTGGGCGCTGGAGCCTGCTCATGGCGGCGGTCGCTGGCGGCGGCCGGTCACTGGAACTCGGACGGGGCGGGAGTGAAGGAGCCCTTGCCCGAGATCTCGTACTCGGTCTGGCAGCCGCGGCAGATGAGGATGAGGCTGGCTTCGGTCATGTAGACGTCGAAGCCGTCTTCGCAGTCGTTCTCGCAGGAGATCTTGACCTGCTCGACCGTCTCGTCCATGTCGCTATCGGAGTCGCCCATGGTGCTGATTTCTCGGGAAGCGCGCGAGGGCGCCGCTGGAAGGACCTCTCAGAAAGTTCATCGGCAGTCCGGTACTTTCAGATTAACGACACTGTCCCTCCGCTGGCAAGGGTCGAGACGGAGGCGTTATCCGCGAAGGCGCTGCTCGACGGCGGCGCGGGCTTTGCCGCCTTCGAGCCAGGTGACCTCCGGCCGCCGGGTGAGCTGGTCGGACTCGCACATGGCATCGAGGATGAAGCCGACCCACCGGCGATCGCTGCCGGCGAGCTGGGAGGCAACGTAGGGGAGCACCTGCCGGCCGCCGCCGTTTAGCGCGGCGGTGAGAAGGGCGACGGTGAGCGTGAAGAGGGTCTGGCGCTGGTCGTCGGCGTAGTAGGCGTCCTCGTCGAGCTGCTCGGGGTTGGCGGCGATGGCCTGGCGTAAGAGCGAAAAGGCGCGCTCAGGGTCGAAGAGCCCCAGGGCCGGAAGCGCAATGCAGGCCTCCTCGAAGCGCGCGCCGCCCAGGTCGAGGCAGTAGAGGGCCGCACGACTCAGTTCATCCCGCAGCGATGAATTGTTCCGGTCCCAGACGGCAGGTGTCAAGCGCGGTTCGCCGATCAGCGGGACCTGCTTCGGCGTCGTGGGTTTCGCGCCCGGCTCGGCGGGCTGCCATAGGGGTTTCTTGCAGTCGGGGCAGCGGGCTGCGGCCGCACGGCGCGAGCGTCCGCCGCAGTGGCAAGCCAGGATGGCGTCCTCCATCGGGACGGCCTGCGGCGAAGCGCGCCGTTTCATGAACCAGGTCAAAAGCTCGTCGTAGAGCTCGAGCAGAGTCGGTTCACCGCAGCGTTCGCAGGCCAGCACCTCGACGCTGGCCTTGATCGGCTCCAGGACAGCGACCCTGAACGCGCGCCGGCAGTGGGGGCAAGTGTACTGCTTCTTCGGGAGATTCTCGGGGCGGAACATGGGGAGGAGCTCGGGGCTACTCCGTCAGGAACAGCACCCTGGGCACGCGGTTGAACATCCAGAACGCGAAGGGGATGCCGATGATGCTGGCAGAGAGCGCGAAAGCGAGGGTCATCCAGACGCCGGAGAGCCACCAACCGGCGGCCAGGAACCAGAGCAGTCGGATGATGAGCGGGAGCTGGTCGGGGCTCTGCTGGGTCACGTGGTAGAAGCCGCCCCTGGGGATCGCCTTGACCTGGAGCTCGGGTTGCTTGAGCGTCATGATCTGCGGCAGTCGGTTGAGGATCCAGATCCCCAGAGGCAGGCCGATGATCGTGACGGAAGCGCACCAGGCGATCAGCGTGGCGGCCCAGCCGACCGGCAGTCCCACGAAGAAGAACCAGAGAAGCCGCAGGAGAAGAGGAACCTCCCGGGTCGAACTCATCGAGACGTCTACTCGGATGGGGCTGAGGTCTGCAGTGCTCATGGCTTGGGCTCGCGTCGGCCGTCTGGCCGTCTGTTGGTGAACGGTGAGGGAACGAAGATCTTACAACTGATCTACCACTGGGGAGTAGCGAGTAGTGAGTAGTGAGTAGCGGCCGAGCGACCCCAGGACTGCAACCGCCCAGGCCGTCCCCGCGTCCACACGCTGGTCAGTCCCCACCCCCACCCCAAATCGTAGCTCGTCCCTACTCACTACTCGCTACTCACTACTCGCTACTCACTACTCTCTACCAGCCTCACGGCGTGCTCGATGATCTCGCGGGCGATGTCCAGCCCCGACGCCTTCTCGAGACCTTCGAACCCGGGGGATGAATTGACTTCCGTGACGATCGGGCCGTCTTCGCCCTCGAGCAGATCGACGCCAGCGACCTCGAGGCCCATCACTGCAGCAGCCTTCAGTGCCACCTCACGCTGGCGCTCACCGAGCTCGAGCGGCTCTCCCACGCCGCCGCGATGGATGTTGGAGCGGAACTCTCCGGCTCGGGCCACGCGCCGCATCGCGGTGACGACCTTCTGGCCCACCACCAGCGCGCGGATGTCCCGGCCCTTCGACTCGCTGATGAACTTCTGGATGAGGATGTTCTGCCCGAGTTGCCAGAGCGCTTCGAGCGTCTCCTTGGCTGTCTGATAGGAGTCGGCCAGGATCACGCCGATGCCCTGCGTCCCCTGCAGTAGCTTGAGGATGACGGGCGGGCCGCCGACCATGTCGATCGATTCGGCCAGCCGCGACGGGTCGCGCGTCATGACGGTGGCCGCGATCGGGACGTGTTGCTCGGCCAGCAGCTGCAGGCTGCGCAGCTTGTCGCGGGCGCGCGCGATCGCTTCCGAGCGGTTGACCACACAGACGCCGCGGGCCTCGAATTGCTGCAACACGGCCAGGCTGTAGGCCGCGCTGGGGCCGCCGATCCGGGGAAGCACGGCGTCCGGCAGGCGCAGCTGTCTCTCGTGGTACTGGATTGTGTGGCGGCCGCGGGTCGTGTGCAGCATGCAGCCCAGGGGATCGAGCACGCGCGCGACGTGCCCGAGCATCCGGGCCGTCTTCGTGAAGCGACGAGTCGTGTAGAGCGTGGCTCGCCGGGAGAGGATGTAGAGGCGCATCGGGGCCGCTCAGTCCGTCCCGTGAGCAGGCTCCGGGGGGGCGGAGGCGCCGCCCTTGCGATACGGCTTGGGGTCGATGCTGTGCTTGCGCAAGAGCTCGAAGAAGGCGCGGCGGTCCTTTCCCGAGCGCCGCGCCGCGCTCGAGACGTTGCCGCGGTTGGCGGCCAGCGCCTCGGTCAGGTACCTCTTCTCGAAGCGCTCGATCAGCCGCTGCTTGGCGATGGCGAACGGCTGGCCGAAGTCGACGCCGTCGAGCGGGTCGGCGACGGCCATGTCGAGGCTGACGGCGCGCGTGCCGCCGGGGAGCTCGTCGAAGCCGATCTGGTCGGGGCCGACGGCACCCTCCGGGGCGATGACCAGGATCTGCTGGATCTTGTTCTCCAGCTCGCGGATGTTCCCGGGCCACGGGTAGTTCATCAGCTTTTGGAGCGCCTCGGGGGTGAACCGGTCCAGGCGGCGGCCGTAGAGCGACGCGTACTTCTGGAGGAAGAAGTTGGCCAGGATCGGAATGTCCTCGCGGCGGTTGCGCAGGGGTGGCAGGTGGATCGGGATGATGTTGAGCCGATAGTAGAGGTCCTCGCGGAAGGTCCCCTGGACGATCGCCTCGCGCAGGTCGCGGTTGGTGGCGGCGATGATGCGAACGTTGCTCTTGATGGTCTTGGTCGAACCCAGCGGCCGGTACTCGCGCTCCTGGAGGAAGCGCAGGAGCTTCACCTGGATGGCCAGGCCGATCTCGCCGATCTCGTCGAGGAACAGTGAGCCCTGATCGGCCTCGCGGGCCAGGCCGGGCTGGTCGCTGGTGGCGTCGGAGTAGGCCCCCTTCATGTGCCCGAAGAGCTCGTTCTCCAGGAGCGTCTCGGGCAGTGCTCCGCAGTTGAGCGTCACGAACGGGCCGCGGACTCGCGGCGAGAGGTCGTGGATGGCGCGCGCGAAGAGCTCCTTGCCGGTGCCGCTTTCGCCGTATATGATGACCGAGGCCTCGTTCTTGGCGATGGTGGGCAGGATCTCCTTCACCTGCTCGATCGCGCGGCTGTTTCCGCGGACCTGACGCAGCGCGTCATCCCGCTCGACCCTCGTCCGCAGCGTGGCGACCTCGCGCTTCAGACTCAACGTCTCGAGCGCGCGCTCGATGTGCAGCAGGAACGCGCTCTCCTTGAACGGCCGCTCGATGTACTGGAAGGCGCCCCTCGTCATCACCTCCCCCTTCGTCTCGGAGGTGCCGAAGCTGGTCACGGCGATGATCGGCGTCGCCGGGTTGAGCGCCTTGGCCTTCTCGATGAGCTCCGCGCCGGACATGCCTGGCATGTTCAGGTCGGTGACGACCACGTCGAAGTGCTCCGTCTGCAGGCGCTCCAGCGCTTCCTCGCCGCTGTTGACGGCCACCGCTTCGTAGGGCGGCGAGGCCTTCTTCAAGAAGGCCTTCATCATGAAGCACATCGCCTCTTCGTCGTCGACGAGGAGGATGCGGGCGGGCGACGCCAAGGTCGCTTGGGGGCGGTCAGGCATCGAGGCTGGCAATCAGGCGCTCCAGGCGCCCGCAGATGGCCGAGAGTCGCTCGCGCTTGGCCTGCTCGGCGGCGACGATCTCTGCCGGCGCGTTGGCCACGAACTTCTCGTTGGCCAGCTTCCTCGCCATGCCTTCCAGGTCCTTCTGCTGCTTGCCCAGGTCCCGGGCCAGGCGCTCCCGCTCGCGGGCGATGTCGATCAGCCCGGCTAGCGGCACGTAGACGGCCGCCTCGGCGACGACGTCGCTGGCGGCCTGGGGCGGCTGCGCCATGTCCGGCGCAAAGGCCAGGTCCGCCACGCGCGCCAGCCCCTTGAGGAGCTCCCCGTGGCGCTCCAGGACTCGCGCGGCCTGCGGCGCCTCGGTCTTGACCCGCACCGTCACCTGCTGGCTCGGCTTCACGTTCATCTCGCTGCGGATGGTCCGGATAGACCGCACCAACTTCTGCAAGAGCTCCATCTCACGCTCGGTCTCTTCGCAACGCAGCGCCGCGTCGGCCACCGGCCAGTTATCGGTCATCAGGCGGCCCTTGCGGCCCGGCAGGTGGCCCCAGATCTCCTCGGTCACGAAGGGCATGAACGGGTGCAGGAGCCGCAAGATCCCCGTGAGCACGTACTGGGCCGTCGCCAGCGCCTGGGCCCTCGTCGCCGGCTCGGCCTCCTCGCGGATGCGCGGTTTGATGAACTCGACGTACCAGTCGCAGAACTCGTTCCAGGTGAATTCGTAGAGGCCCGTGACGGCGGCGTGAAAGTCGAACTCCTCGAGCGCGCGCGTGGTCGAAGCGGCCACGGCCTGGAACCGGCTCACGATCCAGCGGTCGGCGAACTCCTGCGTCGACGGCTCGGAGCCAGCGCCAGTATCCGGCACATTCATCAGGAGAAAGCGCGCGGCGTTCCAGAGCTTGTTGGCGAAGTTGCGGCCCATCTCGAACTTGTCCTTCGAGAGCTTGATGTCCTGCCCGCCGGCCGACAGCATCATCAGACTGAAGCGCATCGCGTCGGCCCCGTACTCATCGATCACCTCGAGCGGGTCGATGCCGTTCCCCAGGCTCTTCGACATCTTGCGGCCCAGGTGGTCGAGGATGGTGCCGTGAATGTAGACGTGGCGGAAGGGTTCCCGCCCCATGAACTCGAGGCCGGCCATGATCATCCGCGCCACCCAGAAGAAGATGATGCCGCGATCGGTCACGAGCGTGGAGGTCGGGTAGAAGACGTCCAGGTCCTTGGCGCCTTGAGGCCAGCCCAGCGTCGAGAACGGCCAGAGCGCCGAGGAGAACCAGGTGTCGAGAACATCGGGGTCGGGCACGAGCGCACCGCCGCACGCCGCGCACTTGTCAGGCAGCTCTTGCTCCACGGTGAGCTCTCCGCAGCCCGAGCAGACGGCAGCGGGGATGCGATGGCCCCACCAGAGCTGGCGCGAGATGCACCAGTCCTTGATGTTCTCCATCCAGTCGAAGTAGAGCTTCTCCCACCGGGGCGGAACGAACTCGACCTTTTTCTCGCGCACGACGCGCATCGCCGGCTCGGCCAGGTCCTTCATCTTCACGAACCACTGCCGCGACAGATACGGCTCCACAACCGTGTCGCAGCGGTAGCAGTGGCCGACGGAGTTCTGGTGATCCTCGATCTTCACCAGGAGCTGACTTTCCTCGAGCATCGCGACCAGGTTCTTGCGGCAGGCCTCACGCGTCTGGCCCGCGAACTGGCCGCCCGCGGCGTTGATCGTCGCGTCCGGGTTCATCACGTTCAGCGGGGTCAGGCCGTTTCGGCGCCCGGCCTCGAAGTCGTTGGGGTCGTGGGCCGGCGTGATCTTCACGGCTCCCGTCCCGAAGGCGCGGTCGACGAAGCCGTCGGCGATCACCGGGATCTGCCGCTCCACTACGGGGAGGACGACCGTCGAACCGACCAGCGCCGAGTACCGCTCGTCCTCGGGGTGCACGGCCACGGCGACGTCGCCCAGCATCGTCTCGGGCCGGGTGGTCGCCACGACCACGCCGGGTCCGCCGTCCGCGGACGGATACCGGATGTGCCAGAGCTTGCCCTGCGTTTCCTGGTACTCGACCTCGATATCCGAGAGCGCTGTCTGGCAGCGGGGACACCAGTTGACGATGTAGTCGCCGCGGTAGATGAGCCCCTTGCGATAGAGGCCGACGAAGACCTCGCGCACGGCCCGATTCAGCCCGGGATCGAGGGTGAAGCGCGTGCGCGACCAGTCGCAGCTTGCGCCCAGCCGCTTGAGCTGCTCGATGATGGCGTTGCCGTACTCGTCCTTCCAGGCCCAGACGCGCTTCTCGAAGGCCTCGCGGCCCAGCGCCTCGCGCGACTTGCCTTCCTTGGCCAGCTCCTTCTCGACGACGTTCTGCGTGGCGATACCGGCGTGGTCGGTGCCAGGTAGCCAGAGTGCCAGGTCGCCCGCCAGCCGCCGCCAGCGGATGAGAATGTCCTGCAGCGTGTTGTTGAGGGCGTGCCCCATGTGCAGCCGGCCCGTCACGTTGGGTGGCGGGATGACGATGCAATAGGGACTCTTGGCAGAGCCGGAGTTATCTACCCGGAACAGGTCCTCGCGGCTCCAGGCGGAGTAGATGGTGTCTTCGACGGCCTTGGGGTTGTAGGCTTTTTCGAGCTCGATGGGCATTGGGTCAGGCTTCAGGCCTCAGGCCTCTGGGATCAGGGATCAGGGATCAGGCTTCAGGGATCAGGGATCAGGGATCAGGGATCAGGGATCAGGC
>JACPRK010000130.1 GCA_016190005.1 Candidatus Wallbacteria bacterium
CTTCAGGGGTCAGGCTTCAGGAGTCAGGCTTCAGGAGTCAGGCTTCAGGCTTCAGGCTTCAGGAGTCAGGGATCAGGGGGGCGAGGTTCGGGCTTGGCGGTTTGGGCGTCTCCGATCACGACAATTTTTTGTGCATGTGGCGAGAGTCGATGCTATGCTGTCGGCGCTTTTGCCGACCCTGAGGTCCCGGGGCCTGGAGCGGGACCCGAAAAGGAAGCTATGAAGCGGTATCTGCTGGATATCTGGTACTCCGTGATCTCGACGCTCATCGGGATGAAGGTCACGTTGAAGCACGTCTTCACCCGTGAGGTGACCGTCCAGTATCCGGAGGTGAAGTTGCCGTTCCCGGATCGGTTCCGGGGGATGCTGTTCAACGACATCGCGACGTGCATCAGCTGCGAGCTGTGCGCCAAGGCATGTCCGGCCGACTGCATCGCGATGACGGGGGCTGGCAAAGGGAAGGCGCGGTACGCGCCGATGTTCGACATCCACATCTACAAGTGCCTGTGGTGCAGCTTCTGCGTGGAGGCCTGCCCGACGGGATCGCTGGTGATGTCGA
The DNA here is from genome assembly GCA_016190005.1 of Candidatus Wallbacteria bacterium. Taxonomy (GTDB): domain Bacteria; phylum Muiribacteriota; class UBA6191; order JACPRK01; family JACPRK01; genus JACPRK01. Next base: position 560 of record JACPRK010000130.1, read on the forward strand.
AGGAGTACGAGATCAGCGGCTACAACCGGGATTGCATGATCCTGCACTTCGGTGAGGGCGTGCGGCCCGAAGGTGCCGAGGCGCCGATTCCAGGCACGATGCCGAAGGTGACGGGGCCCGAGCTGGTCTCACCGGCGCGGCCGCATGCGTGGGCGAACGCCTGGAAGAACAACCCGGCCCCCGTGGTCGAGAAGCCGAAGGCGGCGGCGCCGGCGGCGGCCAAGCCTGCGGCAGCGGCGGCACCCGTCGGGGATGGAGCACCCCCTTCCGGGGCCAACGCGGGTTAGCGCTAGGAGCGGGAGACAGACGATGGATGCGATGCTTCAGGCCCTGGTCTTCTACATGTTCGCCGCTCTGACGCTCGGCGGTGCGTTACTGGCCGCCTTCTCGAGAAAGCTCGTTTACAGCGTCTTCTCGCTCTTGCTGACGTTCATCGGAGTGGCGGGCCTCTACGTGTTCCTGTCAGCGGATTTCCTGGCTGCCGTCCAGGTGCTGCTCTACGCGGGCGGCATCCTCGTGCTGATGGTGTTCGGCATCATGCTGACGCACCAGATCGCGGACGTGACGCTGGAAACGCAGTTCACGCATCTGAAGACGGGGGCGATCATCGCGGGCTCGCTCTGGCTGTCGCTGCTCTTCTTCCTGTCGATTGCACGCTGGCCTCTGCTGGCGGAGGTTCCGGCGTACGGCCCGACGACGCGCGCCATTGGAATGGGATTCATGGGAGACTACCTGGTGCCGTTCGAGTACAGCTCAGTGGTGCTCCTGGTCGTTGTCCTGGGGGCGGCGACGCTGGTGCGCAAGGAGGTCGACTGAACATGCAGGTGATCGGCCTGACGCCCTATCTGGTCGTGGCGTCGACGCTCTTCTGCCTGGGCGTCTTCTGCGTGCTCACGCGCCGCAACAGCATCGGCATCCTGATCGGGGTGGAACTGATGCTGAACGCGGCCAACGTCAACATCGTGGCCTTCTCGCGCTACGTCGGGGACCCGGTGGGCGGCCAGATCTTCGCGATCCTGGTCATCCTGCTGGCCGCCTCCGAGGCGGTCATCTTCCTGGGACTGCTGATGGCGGTCTACCAGAGATTCGACACGATCGAAGTGGACAAGGTCAGTCTCTTGAAGGACGAGGTCCCCGGAGACGACGCCCACGAGCGGGCGTGAGGCCGCCGGAGGCAAGGTTGGATTGAAATGACCCATTCACTCGCAATAGACGTCGCGCTGCTGGTCCTGCTTCTTCCTCTGGCCGCGTTCGTGATCCAGATCTTCCGGGGGCGCCAGCTTCCCCGCGGGGGCGACTGGGTGTCGATCACGGCGATCGTGCTCTCGCTCGTGGGCTCGTGCTTCATCGCCCGCGAGGCGCTGAGCGTGCGCAATCCAGGCTGGGGGTATCGCTGGGTCTTCGACTGGTTCACGGTGGGAGCCAATCACATCCAGGTCGGCCTGCTGATCGACAACGTCACGGCCGTGATGCTGGTGGTCGTCTGCGGCGTCTCGGCGCTGGTGCATGTCTACTCGACCTCGTACATGCACGGCGATCCGAAGTACCCCCGCTTCTTCGCCTACCTCTCGCTCTTCAGCTTCTCGATGCTGGGGCTGGTACTCTCGGACAACCTGCTGTTCCTCTACTGCTTCTGGGAGCTGGTGGGCCTTTCGTCTTACTTCCTGATCGGGTTCTGGAGCGAGAAGCCGGCGCCTGCGGATGCCGCCAAGAAGGCCTTCCTCACCAACCGAGTGGGCGACGTCGGCTTCTTCCTCGGAATCATGATCCTCTGGACGCAGCTCGGCACGTTCGGCTATCACGACGTCTTCGCCGCGGTGGCGGCCGGCAAGGTCACGGGGACCGCGAGCCTGCTGGGGCTGGTCGACGTCGGCTGGCTGACGCTGGCCGGTGTCTGCCTTTTCTGCGGGGCGGTCGGCAAGTCGGCGCAGTTCCCGCTGCACGTCTGGCTACCGGACGCGATGGAGGGCCCGACACCTGTCTCGGCCCTGATCCACGCGGCCACGATGGTAGCGGCGGGCGTGTACATGGTGGGGCGTCTCTATCCGCTGTTCACGCCGGAAGCGCTGATTGTCATCGCGTACACGGGCTGCATCACGGCCTTCTTCGCCGGCACCATCGCCATCACGGCGACCGACATCAAGCGCGTGCTGGCCTACTCGACGGTCAGCCAGCTCGGCTACATGGTGATGGGACTGGGGGTGGGCGGCTACACGGCGGGGCTCTTCCACCTGATGACCCATGCTTGGTTCAAGGCGTGCCTCTTCCTGGGAAGCGGCAGCGTGATCCACAGCCTGCACTCGCAGGAGATGCCTGAGATGGGGGGGCTGCGCAAGAAGATGCCGTGGACCTTCCTGACGATGCTGGTGGCAACGATGGCGCTCTGCGGAGTGCCGCCGCTGTCGGGCTTCTTCAGCAAGGACGCGATCTTGGCGGCCTGCCTGCAGTTCGGGCTGGAGCACAAGCGCCACCTGCCGCTGTTCTTCGTGGCGGCGGCAGGCGCGGCGATCACGACGTTCTACATGTTCAGGCTCATCTTCCTGACGTTCTTCGGTCAGCCGCGCGATCACCACAAGTACGACCACGCGCACGAATCGCCCGCAGGGATCGTGCTTCCCCTGGTGATCCTGGCGGGGTTGTCGGTGTCGGCCGGCTGGGGAGGTTGGTTCGAGGAGATGGTCCAGAAGCCGTCGCTGGCCAGCTACGCGCCCGCGTCGCACGCGGCGGCGGCGCTGGCCGGGCACGGAGTGGAGCATGGGGATGGCGGCCATCACAGCTCGGCGCACACAATCGCGATGCTGGCCTCGCTGCTGGCAGTGGCCCTGGGGTTCGGCCTCTCGTTCCTGATGTACTACAAGCAGGTGATCAGCGCCGACGCCATGGCCGAGCGGTTCCCGACGGTCTACCGATGGCTCAAGAACAAGTACTACATCGACGAATTCTATGACGCGCTGATCGTCCGGCCGCTCCTGGCATTCGAGGAGTGGCTGGCGCGATTCGACCTGGGCGTCATCGACGGGATCGTCAACTGGATCGCGCGGGCGACGGTGGTCGTGAGCGACATCGCCGGCCGGATCGACTTCTACATCGTCGACGGCATCGTGAACTGGTTCGGGGACTCGGTCCTCGACATCGGCCAGCAGGTTCGCCGGATCCAGATGGGCCGCATCCAGGAGTACCTGGTGGCGGCCTTCGCGTTGACCCTCATCTTCGTCTTGACTCTCTCACTGGTGTACTGAAGCTCGGAGGAGGAAGGTTTCGATGGGCAGCTATCTCCTGACACTGATGATCTTCGTGCCGCTCCTGGGCGCGATTGCCGTGCTCTGCGTGCCGAGTCGAGAGGAGAAGGTCCTCAAGACGGTCGCCGCCAGCGCTGCCGCCGTGCCGCTGGCGCTTGCGGTGCTCCTCTTCATGCAGTTCGACCGCGGCTCGACCGCGATGCAGTTCGTGGAGCGGGCGCCGTGGCTACCGGCCTTCAACATCGAGTACTACATCGGTGTCGACGGCCTGTCAGTGCCGATGGTGCTGCTCACGGCGCTGCTCTCCTTCATCTGCACGCTGGCGAGCTGGAACATCGAGAAGGGCTTGAAGGGCTACATGGCGCTCTTCCTGCTGCTCGAGACCGGCATGATGGGCACGTTCTGCGC
>JACPRK010000133.1 GCA_016190005.1 Candidatus Wallbacteria bacterium
ACCGGCACCATCGGCTTCATGATGGACTGCGACACCACCGGCATCGAGCCCGACATCGCCCTCGTCAAGTACAAGAGGCTCGTCGGCGGCGGGATGCTCAAGATCGTCAACAACACCGTCCCCGACGCCCTTCGACGCCTGGGCTACGGCGACACCCAGACCAAGGAGATCATGAACTACCTGGAGGAGAACGAGACCATCGAGGGAGCCCCCCACGTGAAATCTTCACACCTCCCCGTGTTCGACTGCGCCTTCAAACCGCTCAGGGGCAGCCGCTCCATCTCCTACCGCGGTCACCTCAGGATGATGGCCGCCGTCCAGCCGTTCCTCTCCGGAGCGATCTCCAAGACCATCAACATGCCGTCCGACAGCTCGGTCGAGGAGATCGAGAAGGTCTACATCGAGGGCTGGAAGATGGGTCTGAAGGCCGTCGCCATCTACCGCGACGGCTGCAAGCGCACCCAGCCGCTAAGCACCGGCAAGGAGCAGCCGGCGGCCCAGGCCCCCAAGCCCTACCGCCGCCGCTTGCCCGACGAGCGCCGCGCCATCACGCACCACTTCGAGGTCGAGGGGCACGAAGGCTACATCACCGTCGGCCTCCACGAAGACGGCACCCCCGGCGAGATTTTCCTCAAGATGGCCAAGGAAGGCAGCACCATCAGCGGCCTGATGGACAACTTCGCCACCGCCATCTCGATGGCCCTCCAATACGGCGTCCCGCTGCCCGTCCTGGTCGACAAGTTCAGCCACACCCGCTTCGAGCCCAGCGGAATGACCCGCAACCCCAACATCCCCTTCGCCAAGTCGGTGACCGACTACGTCTTCCGATGGCTCGCCAGCAAGCTGCTCTCCCCCGACGAGCAGCACGCCATCGGCGTCATCCACGCCAAGTCCGGCGCCGAGGAGGCCGCCCCGAGCGAACCCGCCGAGGCTACCGCCACAGCGCGCGTCCGTCCCCACGGCGGCCCCCGCACAGGCATCACGTTTCAGTCCCAGGAGGACGCCCCGTCCTGCGCCGATTGCGGCTCCATCATGGTCCGCAACGCCTCCTGCTACAAATGCCTGAACTGCGGCTCGACCGCGGGATGCTCCTGAGCTCTCTGCCGGCGGGCCACAAGACCTGCCGGGTCTGACGGGAAGCATCCCCGGTCTCGCCGGGCCGGCCGTTGGCGGCCAACGCCGCCAGCGCCCTCGGCCTGCTCTCGCCCCGCCCGCCACCACCGGGCACCTACAAAATCTCCTGGATTCTACCGATTTCTGTCTCGACGAACTCTCCCTTCCTCATTACTTTGGGCCTGTCCCGCAAAGGCGGCGCGGGCCTGCAGCGCGAGGAGCTCGCCATGTCCAATTTCAAAAAGCCAGCTTCGCCCCAAATCCTCGGCATCTACATGAGCACCAAGGCCCGCCTTCAGGCCGAGGAGGCAAAGTCCGAGCGGGACCTGCCGACCCTCAACAACATCCTCGCCTTCAGCCACATCCTCCACGAGCTGGAGGAGCAGTACGAGATCTGCGGCCCGGGCCAGCGCGCGGCCTGAGGCCGGCTAGCGCCCCGGCCGTTCCAGCCGGCGCAGCGCCAGTCGATCGCCCGAGGGGAATCGAAGCTCCCGGGCGGTCGATACACGCCAGCCCAAGCGGGCGAGCTCGGCCTCCCACGCGCCGCCCGGCTCACCGTGCTTCCAGCTGCCGCTAATGTGGCGGACGGCCCCCAGGCCTCGCTGGGACGCGGCCGACAGGACTGTCCCCAGCTGCGCTGGCGTGTCGGCGTGCAGGAAATCGCGCCCCCAGAGCGCAGGCATCAGCTGCCACGAGAGGAACCAGACGTCCGTGACCAGCGGGTCCGAGCCCGCCACGGCCGTGACCAACTCCTGCTGGGCGTTCAGCTGCAGGCGCAGGTCCCGTACACTCGTTGCCTGGAGAACCAGGGAGGCCACCGCCAGCACCAGCGTGGCGCGCGGGGCCGCAGACCGAGCCTGCCACCCGAGCCAGGCCACCAGCGGCACGACGGGCAGCAGATAGCGCGGCCCCCACTGCCAGCCGCCGCGAGGCGCTAGCGCAGCCACGATCAACAGGTCCAGCAGCGCAAAGGCCGCAAGGAACCGGGCGGTGGGATGGCCCGAACGCAGACTCTCCCGCAGCCCCAGCGGCGCGAGCGCCGCCAGCGGCATGACCAGCATCAACCCAGGCGCGTACTGCCCGGGCACGAGCACCGCGAAGAGCATCGACACCAGGCCGCCCCCGGCCGCCACGGTGACGAGGACAGCCCGCGTCGCCCCAGGCGCGGCCGCTGCGGCCGCCCATCCGCACATGCCGGCTGCAGCCAGCACGGCGGCCATCCCATCCAGCATCCGATAGTTACGGAACAGATAGTGGACCAGGTTCCGGGCAACCTTCGGACCGCCCTCGGCGGCAGCTTCGGCGGTCACCGTGTTGGTGGCGGGATCGATCGAGGCGACATGCGCACCTGCGGGGGTCCCGTACACGCTCCACTGGAAGAGCGCGAGCGGCAAGAGCACGAGCGCAGCCCCCATCGCATAGCGGGCCGCAGCGCGCGCCATCGGTCGCACCATCCCTGCGGCCAGCGCCGCTGCCGCCGGCACGAGGGCAACTGCCGGCAGGCACTCGGTGCGGACGGTGACAGCCATGGCGCAGCAGAATCCGGCGGTCAGTGGGCGACCTCTCGCCCAGAGCGCCAGAGCTCCCAGCACCAGGAGTGCGCCCAGCGAATGCCCCCAGTAGACGTGCGCATAGAAGAGGAGCGGCGTCGCCACACCGAAGAGGAGCAAGGCCTCGGCCCGGCCCTCGCCGGCGGCTACCAATCCCGAGGCGACCCAGGCGGCAAGCGCGGCCGCGGCCGCTGGCAGCAGCCGCAGCCCCGCGACGCCGAAGAGCGCGAGCAGCCACCCGCTGACCGCCGGAAAGAGCGGCGGGTAGGTGAGAGTCCACCCCTCTCCGTATCGCCGCAGAAACATGTGGGGTGGCGGCGATCGCAGCGTGCGCACGGCGGCCATCTCGAGCGGCACCGCGGAGCCCGCGAGCTTCGTGAACGGTAGCTCGACGTCCAGACCCAGCCCCCGCTCGGCCACACGCCTGCTCAGAAGGTAGTTCGCCCCGGCGTCGGTCGTGTAGAAGGTCTCGCCGGGAACGGCCAGGAACACGCCTCCGTAGCAGGCAAGCAGCACCGCCACGGCCACGGGAATCCTTCCCCCCGACCCTTCATCGAGTGAGCTCATCCGTTGGATTCACGACCTTCGTCGGCGTCCATCGTATGACGCCCGGCCCCGCAGCGGGAAGGGCGACGTGCGAAACGGGTGCGCGCGCAGAAAGTGGAACCCCGCATCACTGCTACTTCTCGAAGAGTGGGCAGGCGAGACGTTGCCTCACTGAATGAGACCCGCGAACCGCGCACGCACCCGTGCGAAACCGCGTGGCACGTCTGGTATTGGGGAACCTCTTCGTGACGTGATCCGGCGGAAACGGGTCCGACGCCAGGGCGCGAATCGCCGATATACTGGGGCCGGAAGTTGCGATGGAAGTGAGGACTCCGTAGAACGCGTGCGCCGGTTGCTCGTCGTGGCCGCTCTGGCCGTCGCTGGATGGCCGGTGGGTCCGGCGCTGGCTGGCGAGGCCGTCCGCCTCCTTCCGCCGAAGGGCGGACCGATCTGCGCCGCCGTGACACACACGGGTGCAACGGTTCATGTGGTAGCGGGCGTGAACGGCGCAGCCCTCTCGAAGCTCTATCTCCTCGAGAGCACCGACGACGGGAAGAGCTGGGGGAAGCCGGCAGAGCTGGCCGGCGAGCCTGGCCACATCGGGGGCGTCTGGCTTGGCAGCACGGCGGTCGGGCTGGTCGTCGCCTGGCACTCCACCTTGCTCGAGGAGCACGGAGTCTGGGCACGAGTGCGACAGCCGGGCCAGGCGCGCTGGACGGACCGGCGCGCGCTGGCAAGCTGCGAGCGGCCACCGGCGATGTCCGTCTCCCAGGATGGCACGGTGAGGGCCGTGTTGCCCCCGGGCGAGGAGCAGCCGGGTGAGGGCTTCCGCTACACGGAGCACGATCCGATCAGCGGAAGAGGGCTCGTCAGCTCATCGGGCCCGCGGGGAGTGGCCACCGGCGCTCTGGCGCTCGAGCCCAGACTGATCGATGCCGGCCCCGTCACGATCTGGCTGGCCGCCATCAAGGAGCCTTCCCGGCCCAGACGCGTCTTCTGGAGCCGCAGCGCGCGACCGGAGCTTGGCCGCTGGAGTGAAGCGGAGTCGGTCGACTCGACTCAAAGGGGCGGTTCACACCTGGACGCAGCCGGCCTGGATCGGGCCTTGACGGTGACCTGCGAGAGCCGCGACGGGCTGGAGATTCTCAGCCATCCCGGCGGCAAGGCCGGCTTCGGCGTCCCGACGTTCGTGCCGGAGTTACCCCCGCTCTGCCTGACGCCCTGCCTGACCACTCGCGACGGAGCCCTGCTGCTCGCCTTCATCCGGGTTGACCGGGGCGAAGCCAGGCTTGCTGCCTACTCGAGCCGGAACGGCTCGACCTGGAAAGCAGTGGGATTGCGCGGTCCGCCAGTCCGGTCCTCCCGCCGGATGTGTGTCGCGGCCACAGCCCGCGCGCTCGTCGCCATCCTCTTCGGTCCCCAGGAGGGCGTCGTCTGTGTGCAGGGCCGGTTCGAGGACGCACCGGGCGCCGAGTGAGCACCCTGCCGCCGGGCAAGAGCACCCGGCGCCGGCCTGCCGGGCTGAACCGGCTCAATCTGACCCGGTGAGCCGGTCCATCTGACCCGCAGGAGCTCCGATCGCGCTCGAGCGCCGCTCCATCGCTGCACTCGGGTCCTGGCACGGGCATTGCCTTGGTAGGTGGCGTCCCAAACGAAACGGGTGACCGAGAGGAGACCGAGATGCGCAAGTTGATCCTGATGGTGGTCGTGGCCCTATCCTTCACGGCGGCCGGCTGGCGGGCCAGGACCGTGGTCCGGGTGCGGACCCGCGTGCCGGCAACCCCGGTCGCGCCGTCGGGACCCGTCAGCACTCAGCCCAGCCCCGTCTCCTCGAGCCCCGCCATCGGCCAGCCGCCGGCCGTCGCGTCCAAGCTGACGGCCCCCCACGTGCGCACGGTCGTCCGCGTTGCAGTCCGCGAAACCGACCACGGTCTGCGGGCCCGCGCGAAGCTCGTGCAGCGGGCCGCCGGGCGGCTCTACGCGATAGCCCCCCGGAGGGCCTCGCCGGTCCTGCTGGCAGCGCGCGACTCCGACGCCGCAAGCAAGTAGGCGCGGGCCGCGAGACATCGTTGCGCCTGCTCCTGGGCTCCCCGTAAGCTTGCGTCGATGGCCGACAGCGAAGACGGCAGCTGGACCCGGCGGGTGCGGCTGGGCGAAAGCTGGGCAACTCTCATCGAGCTGCCCGGCTTTCGCGTCAACGTCCTTGCAGGCGCCGACTGCGGACGCCACTTCGACCTGCCGGCCGCCACCCTGAGGCTGGGCTCCGGGCCCGATAACGACGTCCGCCTGACCGACCGCACCGTCTCCCGCCACCACGCGCGGCTGGTGCGCGAGGGAGCCGACTGGCTGATCGTGGACCAGCAGAGCAGTAACGGCACCTTCGTCGACGGCGTGCGCGTCCGGGAGAGCTACGTGCGGTCCGGGAGCCAGATACGACTCGGCGAGACTGTCTTGGAGCTCCAGCAGCGCACGGAGAGCCACTACGCGGTCGCCCGGGAAGAGGGCGCACTCGGTCCGCTGGTCGGCGCCAGCGAGGCGATGCGCGCTCTCTACGGGCTGATTCGCGCCGTAGCGCCCACAGCTGCGCCGGTGCTGATCGAGGGCGAATCGGGGACCGGAAAGGAGCTGGCCGCCAGAGCGCTCCACGAGCTGTCGGGCCGAGCCGGCCCGCTGGTCGTTTTCGACGCCGCGGCCACCAGCCAGGAGCTGATCCGCAGCGAGCTCTTCGGCCACGCCCGCGGGGCCTTCACGGGCGCCGCCGAGGCCAGGGAGGGTGCTTTCAGGCGTGCGAACCGGGGCACGCTCTTCATCGACGAGTTCGGTGAGCTGCCGCTGGCGTTGCAGCCGAACCTGCTGCGCGCGCTCGAGAGCCGCGAGGTGACGCCCGTCGGTTCCGACAAGCCCGTGCTGCTCGATGTTCGCGTGGTGGTCGCCACGAACCGCGACCTGCGCCGCTCGGTGGGCGAAGGGCGCTTTCGCGAAGACCTCTATCACCGCGTCGCCGTCGTGCGGCTGCGACTTCCACCGCTGCGCGAGCGCCGGGAGGACATTCCGCTCTTGGTGCGCCACTTCGCGACCACGCTCGCCCCCGACTGCCGCATCGAAGGCCCCGCGCTCGAAGAACTCGTGCGCCACGACTGGCCCGGAAACGTCCGAGCGCTGCGCAACGCAGTCGAGCGGCTCGGCATCGTCTGCCGCGGACGCCCAGCGCGCCCCGAAGATCTCGAGCTCGCCCGGGATACGACAGCCTCTCGGGCCCGGGCGCCCGCCCCGACGGGGACCCTCGAGGAAGCCGAGCGGCAGATGATGCTCGCCGCACTCGAGCGCACCCGGGGCAACAAGGCTGCCGCCGCCCGCGAGCTCGGCATCTCGCTGTCGACGCTGAAGCGCAGGCTGGCCTCCTTCGAGCCCGACGACAGCTGAGCATGGGACCCAGCCAGATTCCGGCGGAGCTGCTGACGAAGTACGCCTTCGTCGAGTGGCTCGGAAAGGGGGCCACGAGCGTCGTCTACCTGGGAAAGCAGAACACGCTCGGACGCAACGTCGTCGTGAAGTTGCTCCATGCCGTCGACGGCGATCTCGAGGCCAGGTTTCTACGCGAGGCGCGCGTGCTCTCGAGCCTCGATCACCCAGGTATCGCCCGCTTGATCGACTTCGGGCAGGCCGGCGGGCGCCACTATCTGGCTACACTCTTCGAGCCAGGCGCCTCGCTCGCTTCGGTGCTCCAGGAGCGAAAAGCGCTTCCCTGGCGAGAAGCCGCTCGCATCGGCCGCGACGTCGCTCAGGCACTGGCAGCCGTGCACGACGCTGGCGTCAGTCATCGCGACGTGAAGCCCGGGAACATCCTCATCGGCGCGCAGGGCGGCGCCAAGCTGATCGACTTCGGCTTCAGCCGGCTGGCCGCGAGCAGTCTGACGGCGCCGGGCGAGTACATCGGCACGCCGGCCTACTCGGCGCCAGAGCAGTGCTTCAGCGGGACGTGCGATCCGCTGTCCGACCTCTACTCGCTGGGGGTCGTCCTCTACGAGATGATGAGCGGTGTCAACCCGTTCCGCGGCGGCAGTCCTGCAGAAGCATACAAGTTGCAGCTCACTCAGGTGGTGACGGCGCTTCCCGACGGAGCGCCCGAGGTGCCGGACGACCTGCGGGTCCTGGTACTCTCGATGCTCGAGAAGACGCCGCAGGCTCGCCCAGCCTCGGCGCGCCATGTTTCGGATCGTCTCGCGGCTGTTCTCCGAGGAGTGCGCTCCCGGCCCGTGCGGCCTCTTGCGGCGCCCGTGGCCGACGGCGGAACGCTGCGGATTCCCACGCGGCCGCTGGCGCCGGCCGGCGCCGAGCTGGTGTCGGCCGGGCTCGCGCGGCATCGGTGGACGCTGCTGCTGACCGCCGCCGCTACGGCCGCCGCCGGGGTGTTTCTGCTCTCCAGCACGAACGGCCCGGGAGCACCTGTAGGTCGCAGCGCTGGGCCTGCGCGGCCGGTGCGCGCCGAGGCGATGGGGCTCGCCTTCGAGCTGACGCAGTCGGGCCGGGTCTGTGCCGTCTCGTTCCGCCTGGGCCAGGACGCCGAAGCTCGGCTCGAAGAGGAGGGCGGTCCCGAGTCGGCCTGGTCCGGGAGTCACCAGACCCATCGGCTCTTTCGGGTCGTTTCCGGACCGAAGGATCGGTTCTCGATTGCCACGCGCCTGCCCCAGGGAGGGCGTTTCCAGCTCGGGCCATTCGAGGGTCACCTCTCCGGGGCGTTGCGCTCGGTGCCGCCCGGCCCGGAGGCCACGAGCCGGCTCGCCCCGTACCTGGCCGGGCCGTTGCCGGCCGCTCTCCGGCTGGACCTGAAGGACCGGGCCGTGCTGCTGCGACTTCGGGCGGACCGCGCCGGCGCACCCGGCTCCGCGGTCGTCGGCGAGCTAGAGCTCCGCGTGCCCGGCGATCCACTGATTCGCGGCTTGGCGCTGGAGACGAAGTTGGTGCCTCCGCTCGCCGGAGCCAGCGTAGAAGTGAGGGTAGCCGCAGCTGGGGGCGACGCAGAGCTGGTGCAGACGCTCGCGCTGGGCCCGGACGCCGTCGAGCTCGACCCGGCCTTCCTGGCCAGCCCCGCCGTCCACGTCACCGTGCGGGCCGCGGGCAAGCATCGCCTCGAATCCGCGCGACTGATCGCCATCGAGTGAGGAGCGGTCGCGTAGACTGCCAAAGATGCCCCCCGCCGGTCGAGCTCTCCCGGGACGTGCCGCTTGAACTCGGTGGACAAGTGGTCGTTTTCGAAGCAGTTCCTGGAGCGCTACCAGGTGCTCGAGGAACTGGGCGCGGGCGGAATGGGAACGGTCTACCGCGCCCTGGAGCGGGAGTTGGGACGCGAGGTGGCGGTCAAGGTCACGCGCTCCCGAGACCCGCTGGGACGCAAGCGGTTCCTGCGGGAGGGCGAGCTGCAGGCCCGGCTGCGCCACCCAAACGTCTTGCAGGTGCTGCAGTCGGGCGAGATGGACGAGCAGCTGTACCTCGTCTTCGAAGTCGTGAACGGCGAGTCGCTGGCGGCCCGTCTGGAGCGAGACGGTCCATTGGACCCGTCGGAGGCAGCGAGGATTGTGGCCCAGGCCGCGCACGCCGTGGCCTACCTGCACGAGAACGGTATCCTTCACAGGGACCTCAAGGCGGACAACATCCTGATGACGGACGACGGAACCGTCAAGGTCTGCGACTTCGGCCTGGCCGTGCTGGGGAGCGAAGACGAGAAGCTGACCGAGGAGGGTCTAGTCCTCGGCACCCTGCACTACATGGCGCCCGAGGTGCTCCGCGGCCTGCCCCACAGCGAGGCAAGCGATGTCTACTCGCTGGGCTGCGTGCTCTACGCCTGCCTCACGGCGATGCTGCCCGTCGGGGCCGTGGCCGCGGCCGCCGGCGGCGATCCGGACGACCCGGCAACGCTCCTGCAGTTCACCCAGACCGTACCGCCCCCTTCGCTCCTGCGCGCCGGACTCCCTCCCGAGCTCGACTCCATCGCCCTTCGCTCGCTCTCAGCTGACCCATCGACCCGCGTCGCTCGTGCCAGGGAACTGGCCGTCAGCCTCGAAGATGCGGCCGTCCGCGCCGCAGTGTACGGGGAGTTCCAGTCGGTCATGCAGTCGACGGCCACGCAGCAGCTCGAGCTCCGGCGATCGCTGCGCGGACGCAAGGACGGCGCGACCCGGGCCGTGATGCCTCCTTCCTCGAAAGCTGCCCGCCCCGGGACCTGGCGGGCAGCCGGCCCGTTTGCTCTGGCTTTTCTCGCTCTGGCGGCCGCCGCGCTCGCCCTCCTTCCCCGTACCTCCCCCCCCGCCACCCTGCCGCCGCCGCTCGCGCGGCCGTCGCCAGCGCCCCCGCAACCACACCCGCTCCCTCGCCTGCGCCTCTATGCCGGCCACTCCACCATCCGCGTCGACTGGCTCGGTGACGCCCCACCCGCAATGGCCGTCCGATTCGGCAAGGGCGGAAGCCTCGACTCCGAACGAGCGGTCCGGCATCCTCCGCCGCTGGAGCTGACGGGCCTCCTCTCGGGCGAGAGCTACTCCGTCCGGGCCGTCGTCGGATCGAGCCAGGCCGGCCCCGTCCAATCGATCCGGACTCTGCTCCGCGTAGGCGCGTTCCAGGACCTGGCGCCCGGCCACGCCCGGTCCGGCAGCCACGACTGGCTTGCCGTGGGGGGCCGGCTCCTCTTCTTCAATGCGTCGGCCAAGGACGGAACCGTGACCGAGCAGGTCAGCCCGGACGCAGGCACGACCTGGAGCCCGGCAACCGCCCTCGAGGATCGGTACACCGAGAGCGCGGTTCACGCTGCCCGCGACGGCGACCGGGTCTGGCTGGCGCGCGCCTACGAGAACGAGCTGGGCACAAAGCGGCTGCGTCTGCTCGCCAGCCCCGACCTGGGCGAGAGCTGGAAGCAAGTCCACGAGGTTTCCGTCGACCGGGGGCTCGAGTGGGAGGGGCTGCTTCCTTTCGACGGAGGGGTCGACCTGCTCCAGGGCTCAGGACGGGAACTGCACATCCTCCGGTACGAGGATCGAAACCGGACCTTCCGGGAGTGGGCCGTCGTGCGCGAGCTCGACATGCAGGCGCGGGTCGCTGCGGCCAGGACGCCTCGCGGCGGCCTGTTCCTGCTAGGCACCTCGGCTTCGAAGCCCCCGTTTCTCGTGGGCGTGACTCTCGAGCCGGACGGCACGCTGCAGGGACCCGCCCGACCGATGCCGCCTGGGAATGGCGTGGCGGCCAATCCGCTGCTGGCAGCCTCGAACCGATGGCTCCACGCCGTCTGGCTCGATTGCACGGCGACCGGCACGTCCCGCAAGGTTCTCCATGCCAGGAGTCCCGACTGGGGAGCGACCTGGGAAAACCCTCGTCTTCTCGAGGGCTCGGAGACTCTCGCGGACTGCGTCAATCTCGGCGCCGAGCGCCTCGCACTCTTCGCCGGTGCCGACATCGTGGCCGTGGCGTGGCACTCGGAGCCCAGCGTCATCGGCTCGCGCATCGACCTGCAGCTCTCGGCCGACCAGGGCACGACCTTCCGCAGGGCCGCGACGCTGCAGATGCTGCCCATCGGATTGGTGCGGGGGGCCGAGCTGCTTCCCGCGGCCGGCGGGCTGGCCTTCTGCTACTTCCTCGCCTCCACCGAGGTATTCCGGATCGCCCGATTCGAGCAGGTACTGCCCGCGGGGTTTCAGAGCTTTCCGCGCGATACGACGGCGCTCATCCGCTAGGTTCGTGGCCGGCAGCGACCCACATTCAGCGGCCGGGCCATGCGCCGAAACCGACCACCTGCTCGAGCGGCCGCCGCGGCAACGGTGTCTGAGGACCGCCTGGCCATCCCAGTCCGACAACGCCAGCGATGTGGACCCGCTCGGGAATTCCGAACTCCCCGCGCAGGATCTCGTCGTCGAAGCCCCCCAGCCAGAAGCCCAGGAGACCCGCGCTCAGGCCAGCGAGCAGCAGTTGGTGCCCGAAGATGGCACCGTTGAGAATCGAGTGGGCCCGCGCATCCTTGTAGTGCGACCGGACGAACGCGATCTGATTTTCACGCTCCTCGGGAGCCCATCGAGCATGCTCGACCAGCTCGTCGACGGCCCGAGGCGCATCCTCGTGAAACACCGCGGGGTCGACGGCACAGATGACCGCGAGTCCAGCCGACGCTACCTGGGGTTGGCCGAAGCAGCACCGCTGGAGCCGCAGCAGATCGCTCTGTGTGTCACACACGATGGGTCTCCAGGGTTGCAGATTGAACTCCGAAGGAGCCGAGAAAGCGGCTTCCAGCAACGCCCGAACGAGATCGGCGGCGACGGGCTTCGGCGCGAAGCATCGCGTGGTCGCCCGCAATCGCAGCGTCTCCAGGAAGAACGGATGGGTGCCGGGCTCAGGGGGAAGCCGCCCGAGGAACCCGTTTCCTGACCGGGCCATGAGCCAGGGGCGCACCTCCGCGGTCTCGACACCCGCCTGGACGAAAGGATCGGCTGCGGCAAAAGCACTGGCGGCATCTTTTGAATCGAAAATGCCGACGACCATTCCTCCGTCCGGATCGTCTGGGAAGGGGCCCGCGGCGATCAGCCTGCCCTCGCGGGCAAGCGTCGCCAGGTGGCTACAGTGCCGGTCGACCAGCTCCGCATCGAACCCAGGCGATCCCGGAACCGGGTGGAGAAAGATCACGAATTCGGGCATCTTGCCCTCCAGCGGTAGCGCGAGTAATGGCCGTGTGCGGGAAGGCGCATGCGGACTACTTTCCGGGGGAGCCGTTCGCCCTCTCGAGGGCGAACCACAGGAACGGAACGCCCAGGCCGTGAACACGGTAACCCATCCGCCCCAGGTAGAGCTTGGAGCCGGGGACGTTCGCCGCCTGGCTCGCGATCTTCGACGGCTACGAAATCGTCGAACGCTCCTTGCTGCGCGACGCCTCGACGGATCTCCTGAGCGTGCTCCACTCGTGGCAGACTCTTAGGTCCCTCCGCGGGGACACACCCTCAACACCTCGAGCACGTCCTGTCATCGGGCCAAAGGGAGTGAATCGCTCCTCGGAGTGCTGGAGGCCGCAGCTGCCTTCTTGTGGCCGCAGGCTCGGCTTCGCCCCAAACCTGGGCACCAGCCCCTGGTTCTCAAAGAGGCTTCGGCCCCCTTTCCGCCATGGACGGCCGCGCGAGGGGGGTGCTAGGATCGCGGCTCCGAGCCTGGGAGCGTCTCCCGGGAGAGCCGGGCCGCCAGGAGACCGGAACCAGAGCATGATCGATTTCGTCGAGACCAAGCTTGCAGGGGCCTTCGTGCTGGACACGAAGCCGATTCGTGACGAGCGCGGGTTCTTCGCGCTTGCGTATAGCCGGCAACTGTTCGTGGAGCGGGGCCTGGAAGGCGATTTCATCCAGAGCAATCTCGCCCACAACCTCCGCAAGGGCTGCCTGCGGGGCATGCATTTCCAGAAGGCCCCGGCCGACGAGGTGAAGCTGGTCCGCTGCACACGAGGCGCGATCTTCGACGCGATCGTCGATCTGCGGCCGGAGTCGATGACGTACTGCGCCTGGATCGGAGTCGAGCTGACGGAAGAGAACCGCCGCGCGCTCTACGTGCCTCGCGGCTTCGCGCACGGCTACCTGACGCTCACGGATGACGCCGAAGTGTTCTACCAGGTCTCCGCCTACTACTCGCCGGCCCACGCGTCGGGGGTGCGGTTCGACGATCCCAGATTCCGGATCGAGTGGCCCGCGCCCGTGCTGCAGATCAACGAGCGCGACCGCACCTACCCCGACTTCAAGGGCTGACTCCCCTTCCACTCCCCCGGCCCAGGCGCCGTGGCCTCACTTGCAAGCGGCCAGGTCGGCGATGGTCAGGTCGGCGAGCGCCTTGGTCTGCGACTCCTGGAGCAATCGCAGCGCCTTGCCGGCACCTTCGAACTCGGGCGCCCTCATCTCCCCAAGGAGCGCCACGTCACCGGACGGGTCGATCGCCCGGAAGACCTCGAGCACCTTGATCCGGTCGGTGCTCCTCGAGGGGAGGTAGATCTCCTGGTCTCCTCGGATCTGCATCAGGAGCCCCTCCTGTTTGAGGGGGTGGAGCGCGCGCAGAATGACGTCCTCCGGGATCTCCAGCGCCCCCGAGAGCGCGTAGGTGTCGGGCGGCTCCCCGCCGGCATCGAACCGCCGCGCGATGGCCAGCATAGAGGCCAGCGCAACGAGCAGATTCGTGGCGTACGAGGCGGCCGCGTCGTCACCGCGCAGCCGCAGCCACTTGTGGTACTGGAAGCAGTGGCAAATCTCGGCCCCATACAGGAAGATCAGCCAGGAGGTATACACCCAGAGCAGGAAGACGGGCACGGTCGAGAGCGTTCCGTAGACGCTGCTGTAGAAGACGGCTTGGCTCGTGTAGGACGCGAAGGCCGCCTTTGCCAGCTCCCAGGCCAGCGCCGCAAACGAAGCGCCCAGGAGCGCCGCGCGCACGTGGACCGTCGCCGCCGGCAGAATTGTGAATCCCAGGAAGAACATCAGGACCGACGTCGCGTACGGGAACAGGTAGGTCCAGAGGCGGCTCCCGATGATCGGGTCGACGTAGTCGTGCGCGTTGGTCGTGAGCGAGATCGAGAGGTAGGTCGAGAAGCCGAGCAGCAGCGGCCCCCAGACCAGGATGCTCGTGAAGATCGTCACGTTACGCACGAAGCTGCGGCGCTTGCGCTCTACCCAGATGTGGCCGAGGGAGTACTCCACCGTCAGGAACAGGGTCACCGCGGTCACGAAGAGACTGATGACGCTCAGAAAGGTGACCTGGTAGGTGTTGGCGGTGAACTGTGTGAGGTAGTGATTGAGGTTCTGGCCCAGGTCGCTGGTCGGGATGAGCTGCTTGAGCAGGAACTCCTGGACCGTGGCGCGGATGGAGCTGAAGGTCCCGAAGGCGTTGAAAATGGCGAAGGTCACGGCCGTTACGGGGACGACGGCTAGAAGAGCCGAGAAGGTGAGCGCCGAGGCCATCTGGTAGCAGCGGTCGCGCTCGAACTGGGCGTAGACCATCGCGAAGAAATGGACGGCCGTGAGCGGTCGCTGCATCCAGCGCGGCATGTCCGGTCGGTTCCGGAGCCGGTCGAGGAAGCAGGCGACGCGAGTGCTGAGGTCGGCTTTCAAGCAGCCTCTAACCGATTTCGTAGCTCTCGACGCGCAGGATGTCGCCCGACATCCCGATGCCCATCGCGTCGGCCGCCACGAGGCCGGTGACTCGAGCGCGCTGCCCGTCGTGGAAGAGGCCGGGATCGCCGCCCTCGAGCTGGTAGGTGGTTCCGTCGTCGGCCCGCAACACCCAGAAGCCGCCCTCGAGCTTGGAGTGGCGCACCTGGCCGTGAACGGTGATGCTGCGGCGCGTCATGCCCGGCCTCCGCGCACCAGCGCAATCCGTCCGAGCAGTCCGCAGGCCGCAGCGTTCGCCAGCAGCCAGAGGGTGTCGAGCGCCCCGGCATTTCCGGGCACCCAGACCACGTCGGTGCCGGCGAAGAGCGCGGTATCGACGAGCAGCGCAGCCATGCCGAGCACCACTCCGGCCGCGGCCAGGCGTGCACGCCTGGAGCCGAAAGCGAACGCCATCAGGACGAACGGCAGCAAGACCGAGTAGACCAACGGGTTCGCGAGGGCCTCCCCGCCAAACACCCAGACGCTCAGCTCGGGCCACGGGTGGCGGACGACCGTGGGCAGCCAGCCGGCCGGCGCAAACCAGAGCCCGCACGCCGTCACCAAGGCCGCGGGTGCGGCAGCCAGCGACGCGCCCAGGGCGCCCCAGCCTGCCACGACCGCGACTGCCACAAGCGCCGCGGTCCTCCTGGCGCCGACTCTATCGGCCGCCAGCCGCTGGGCGGCCGCCGCATCCACGATGCCGGCGCCGTACTTGATGTCTCCTCGGCCGCGCCCCTTGGGGCGAGCGCTCTTCTGCATCACCTCTCGCACCTCGTCGGGGTCCTTGATGCCCTGCGAGACGATGAGTGCTGCGACACCGGCCGCGTGCGGACTTGCCATCGACGTTCCCTGGTAGAACTCGTAGGAGCTCTCAGAGGGATTCCCCCGCGCCAGCGTGTTCTGCAGGACGCCGTCCGGGTAGCCATCTCCGTTCTGATCGACGCGCGTGTCGCCCCCGGGCGCCGCGACGCAGATCTCCTTGCCGAAGTTGGAGTACCAGGTGATCTCCTCGTCGAAGCGAGTCGCGCTGACCGCAATGCACGCCGGGTAGGCCGCCGGGTAACTCACTTGCTGACGCCCGTTGTTCCCTGCGGCGCAGACGATCACTACGCCCTTCTTCTTGGCGTAATCGCACGCCTCCTTCAGTACGCGGCTGAACCCGCCGCCGCCCAGGCTCATGTTGATGACCTTGGCGCCGTGGTCCGCCGCCCATCGGATCGACTCGGCGATGTCACCGACGGTGCCGCTACCCTGCGCCGAGAGCACCTTGATCGGCATGATCGAGGCCTTCCAGGCCACGCCTGCAACGCCCTCGTGGTTGTTCGTCGTCTGGGCGACCGTGCCCGCAACGTGCGTGCCGTGGCCATGGTCGTCGACCGGGTGGTCGTGGCGGTGGACGAAGTCCCGGCCGGCGACGAACTTGGTGCCCGCCAGGTCCTTGGCTCGCTTGAAGCGGCCGTAGTCCTCGTACGCGACGCCGGTGTCGATGACGGCGACCACGACGCCTTGCCCCTGGCCCAGGTCCCAGGCAGCCGGGCCGCGAATCTGATCCATGTGCCACTGGTGCTTGTAGAGAGGATCGTTTGGGACGGCCAGCGCGCGGTAGATGTAGTTGGGCTCGGCGGCCTCGACCAAGGGCTCCGCGGCAAGCGCCTGCAGCAGCGCCGGTTCGCGCTCGGGCAGCACGCTCGCCCGCATCACGCGGATGGCGGCGTTGGACGGACCCGTCTCGACGAGCTCGATCCCCATCCGGCGCTCCAGGGCGAGCTCCTGCTCCTCCGACGCATCATCTCGCAGGTCGACCAGCAGCTCTCCCGGCACGCGCTCCGGCTCCGAAGGCGCCGCTGCCAGCGCGCTTGCGCCCAGGAGAGGCAAGCTGCCGGCCCCGAGCGGTTCCGAGGGTGTGGCAGGGAGGACGCCCCAGGCCGCCAGACCCAACACGCCGATCGCCAGGACAGCCGCCGTGAATTTCTTGATCGTCATGAGCTCCTCACTGCTCCTGGACCCTGCCGGGAAACGGCATCCGGGTCCGCAATCAATATAGAGCCCGCGGTGGGGTTCAGCAATGCGGCGCCGGCATACAAGACGCTGGCCACGGAGCCGGGTTTGGTCGTCGGAGGGCTGCCGGTACCAGTGCTGGAGCGGCCCGCTGCGCTCAGCCGGGACCCGGGCCCGGCCGATAGTCGAGATGACGGAATAGCCCCCTCTCCGGGGGGCCGATGAACGGAGGCGGCCGAGCCGCCCGAGGAGCGCGTGCACGCCGAGATGAGAGCCCGCAGAGCTTCGACCTTCGGTGGACTCCTGGTGGGAGTAGCCTTCGCACTGGCTGTGGCCACGCCCTCCGAGGCGTTCTTCCGCCATCCCACCAGCGACGACCTGCTCTCCCCGCCGGACCGCACCTGCACGCAGCCCGCGCCGTCGCCCGACGGCCGCGCCGTCGCCTTCGTGGTCGAGGATACCGGCCTCAAGCAGATCTGGCTGCGGACGGCCGGCAAGCCGCCGGTGGACCGAAAGCTCTCCGACGGGCAATCCAATGATGAAGCGCCCGACTGGTCCGCCGACGGCGGACGGCTCTACTACACGAGCGACCGGGCCGGCGGCTCGAAGATCTGGGTCCTCGAAATAAGTACGGGAGCGCGCCGCCAGGTCACGACCGCGGACGGCCAGGACTTCCATCCGCGCGTGTCGCCCAGCGGCCGCTGGCTGGCCTACGATTCGAACCGCTCAGGCAACTTCGAGATCTGGGTGAGGGACCTGGCCGGCGGAACCGAGCGGAAGCTGACGTCTCACTCCGCCAGCGACTTCAGCCCGTGCTGGAGCCCCAGGGACGACGAGCTCGCCTTCACGTCCTCCCGGGGCGGCGCTTTCAACGTCTGGATCCAGGACGCGCAGGGCAAGCGCGAGGCCCGGCCGTTCACCAACGGCAAGGGCGGCAGCGCCCACCCCGACTGGTCGCCCGACGGCCGGGCCATCGCTTACGACAGCGACCGGGGCGGGACGACCAAGATCTGGGTGCAGCCGGTGTCCGGCGCATCGGAGCCTCTAGCGTTGACGGACCTTTTGAGTGTCGAGGAGCGGCCGCGCTTCATGCGCTCGGGGCGGAAGATCTTCTTCCAGGCAAAGGAGAACCAGCTCGCCGGCTTCAAGTCGCGGCCGGCGCCCGCAATGCCGGCGACGGCCGCTTCGCGCGCCACGCCAGGGGCTGGCCCCCTCGCAGCCATCGGGGCGGCCCCGGAGCCGCCGGCGGCGGCAGGTACTCCGCGCCCGGCGTTTCGCGGCAATCGCCCGGCCGGGGGCGGCCTCACTGTGCTGCAGTTCTTCCCGGTCACACAAGACGGGGGTTGCGAAGTCACCTCCCCGGTCGGCGTCGTGCTCGACAAGCCGCTCGCCCCCCGCCAGAATCTGAAGAGCCGCGTCAAGCTCTGGGAGTCGACGGGTGAAATGACTCTCGAGGTCAGCTACAACCCGTCGCTCCGGCGGCTGGAGGTACTCCCGGACCTGCCGCTGCGACCCGGGACCCAGTACAAGGTCGCCCTCTCCAAGGAGCTGCGGGCCCGGGACGGCTCGACGCTGGGCCACACCTTCGTCTGGGGCTTCACGACCCGGGCGCGCGCGCTCGCCAGCGCCGAGCCACCTCCCCAGCCGACGATGCACGTCGGTCGACTCCAGACCTCCTTCACGCTCTCCAACGTCACGCCGGCGCCCCGCTCGGGCAGCATCGCGGCTGGCGCCAAGATCGTCGCCCACTTCAGCCTGCCGATCGACCCCAAGAGCCTTGACGTGAACGCCCTCCGTCTCTATCATGCGGCCGGCAAGCAGGTCCCGGGCGAACTCTTCTTTCCGCCGGGCGACTACACGCTTCAGCTCACACCCTACGAACCGCTGGAGCCCGGCGCCGTCTACGAGGCGCGCATCTCGGGCAAGCTCAAGAGCCAGGAGGGTATCCAGCTGACGGGGTCGGCCAGCTGGAAGTTCCGGACCGCCTTTTCGGGCCCGCTGCGCGTCGTCCAGATCCAGCCCGATCGGTTCCTCCCCGAACACCCGGTGATTCGCCTGCGCTTCAACAGGCCTCTCTCCCGGATGTCCGTGGGAAGCGGAAAAGTCGCCCTTCAGGGAGCGCAATTCCCCTACCCAGGAGCGGTCACACTGGCATCGGGCAACGAGGTCCTCGTCTTCGAACCCTACCAGAAGCTGCCCGACAAGCAGCAGTTCGTGCTCGTCCTCCCGGTCGATCTGAGCGACCCGGACGGCAACGCGCTGGAGCTAGCGGGCCCAATCACGTTCACCTCGGATCACCAGGCCGCGGCGAAGGTCCGGTCCAAGCCCGAACCCGCGAAGCGGGCACCGGTCAGCATGGCAAGCGCAGGCTCTCCCGCAATCCGTTCCTCGAGCCCGGGCAGTGACCCACTGGGTCGCTACCTGGGAGCCGTCGGCTCGCTATCCGCGAACGCCGAAGGCTGGATGGTCGGCGACCTGAAGGCGCTGGCCAGGAAGGGCCACCTTCCCGCCGACTTCGATGAAGCTCTTCAGCGGCAAGGCGGAACGCTCTCCAGGCACAAGTGCGCCCTGTACGTCCACGAGGCGCTCGGCGCCTTCCCGTACATGAAGGCCCCGGAGCGGCAGCGCTTGCAGCGCCTCACCTCCGCCCTGGGTCAGGAGCTGGCATCGCTCGGCATCCGCCCCGGCAGAGCCGTCGCCGGGCACGCCGCGCAAGACCCGCCATCGCCGCGCAAGCCGGGCCCCGGCCCCGCAGACCTGGATTTTTCGGGGTGAGCAGGAGACTCACCAGATGCTCCCACTCCTGTTTCGGCGAGCGCTCGCCACGATCGCTGCCTCCGCTCTCCTCGCCACCGCCCCCGCAGCCGCCCACATCCGTATGCTGGGCACCGAAAACCTCGAGATGCTCGCCGAGGGACAGTACCAGCTCGAGCTCGGAGCCGAGCTGCGACGCGATGAGAGCTTCCCCCTCAGCGGTCTGACGGGCGACTACCTCCAGCTGGGCAATATCTCCTTCGAAAAGGCCCTCGGCAAGGACGCCTTCTTCTTCGTTCGAGGCACACCCTACCAGCGCCTTTCGATCGACCGGCGCGCCGCAGCTCCCAATACTCCCAATCTCACCTTCACCGGCAACACCACCGACGCCGTCGGAAACTTCACCTTCGGCACCAAGTTGCGCTTTTCACGCACCTCTGCGGAGAGCGCCGGGTTCGGCTTCCAGTTCGCCGTCGAGATGCCGAACACTCCCAATGAGACCGGCCTGGGCAACGACGAGACCAACTTCTTCGGGACGTTCATCGGCGAGATCATGGCCGGCGATACCACCCTCTTCGCCAACCTCGGCCTGGGCATCCTCGGCATCCCCACCGCGCTGAGCTCGCAGTCGGACAAGATCCTCTGGGGCGTCGGCTTTGCCTCGCCGATCTCGGACGACCTCGAGCTGATCGGCGACGTCAGCGGCAGAAGCGGCTCGGAGAACCCCGGCACCGAGGATCGCGGAACCGCGCACCTGGGTGTACGGAGCACCGCGGGCGACTGGCAGTGGGACGTCGGATTCCTCCACGGCATCGAGGCTGCCGACGCCGATTGGGGTCTGACAGCAGGGCTGACGCACCGCTGGGGACGCTGAGAGGCGGCAGGGTTGAGGCTTGAGGAGTGAGGAGTCAGGCTTCAGGGATCAGGCTTCAGGGATCAGGCTTCAGGGATCAGGCTTCAGGGATCAGGCTTCAGGGATCAGGCTTCAGGGATCAGGC
>JACPRK010000013.1 GCA_016190005.1 Candidatus Wallbacteria bacterium
TCATAGGCTCACTTGAACAGGAAGGCCCAGACGGGGATCAGCAGGAAGCCGCCGCCGATGACGACTCCGAAGACGACGCTGAGCGTGCGGGCTGGCGCGTCGATCTTGCCTCCCGATCCGGTCCAGGACTCCATCCCGACCCAGCCGATGGAGGGCACACCCCGCCGCAGATACAGGGCCTCTCCAGATCGCCCCGCGGTCCTCGCGGTCGTAAGCTTGGTCGCCCTCGCCGCAGCCATCGCCTTCCTGACCCGGCTCCCGTCCGATGGGCCAGGCGCGGCCGACGTCGCCGCCCTCCCAGGTCTCCACCAGGCCGTCCTCACCTGGACCAGCACGGCCCCCTATACCGACCGCGTCGAGCTCTCCTCGGCCGACAGCCCCACGCGCCTCGTCACGGGCAGTTCCGAGGCCTCGACCCGCCATCGCCTCGTCCTCCCGGGCCTCGCCCCGGCAACGGATTACCGCTTCCAGCTGCTCCTCCCGGACGGCACTCGCTCTCTGGAGTACCGCTTCCGCACGGCCAACCCAGGCATCAGCGTCGACGATCTGGTCGCCGAGGAGAAGGGTTGGCGCATCGCCTTCACCACCAGCTCCCCCGTCGTCGCTTACCTGCGCGGAGACAAACCCACGCCCGCCCTGCCCAGGCTCTCGGTCACCCACACCCTGACGCTGCCCGACTTCGACCCGGAGCGTCCAGGGTTCGAGCTCGTCCTCGAGTACGCCTCGGGAGAGACCGTCGCCGTCGGCGGCCGCGAAGTCCTCGAGCAGCTGCGCCGCACGTTCGTCCCCAAGCTGGCCGGCGAGCTAGCGCGCCCGCTCGAGGCGCTCGAAGTCGCCCGCTTCGTCCGGGAGCGCATCGACAAGCGCCTGCCGGTCCGAGTCATCACGCCCAACAAAGCCTATCTCGACGGCGACGGCCTCGACGAGCACTGGACCCCCTCCGGGTTCAGGAAGCGCGGCCACGTGCGCAAGTATTCGCCGTTTCCGGAGTCCGACTCCGAAGCCCGCGCCCTGGGCGAGGAAATGCGCAACTGGTTTTCCGGCCAGCGCTTGCACCCGCGGCTCGCTCCCCTGCTGAAGGCCGGCCAGGGCCTGCTCGACGGCCAACCCCAGTTGCAGCCCGACGTCCTGGCTTCGCTGGTCGAGGGCCTATCCCGCTGCCGCGACGCCGAGCATTATGCCGCCATCCTGCGCATCCCCTTCCGAATGGGCGCCACGGAGCTCTTTGGCCGCGACTACCGCGTGCAGTATCGCCCCTCCTTGCCGCCTGGCGCGCTGCGTCATGAGCACGCCATCCCGGAGGGCCAGATCTTCGCCTGCCCTTACGGCGACTACCAGAGCCTGAGCGTGCTCGCCACCGTGGCCGACTGGAAACGCCTCGGCCCGCAGCGCTTCACCCCCAGGCTCGAAGGCGTCTCCCGCGCGCGGCGCGCCGAAATCACTCTGACCCGCGTCTGGCAACTGATGGAGCAGCGCTTCATCGTCCGAGTAAACGGCCGGCTGAAGCTGCGCTTTCAGAACGACCCGGCCGTCTACCTGCAGGACCGCAACGAGAGATGGCCCACGCTCTCCCAGACCTTCGACCCGGTCTTCCTCCGAGAGGGCGCCAACGACATCTCCGTCGAGATGGAGCTGATCCCCGGTACTCGAACCACCGCCGTCAAAAATGGCTACCTCGGTAGCGTGCGGATCTCGCTACAATAGGGACCCTGGAACTTCGACGGCCGGCGCGCCGTAGTCGGATCGTCTGAAAGGAGACGCCGCCTTGCTCACCTCCAGAAGAACACTCGTCGCAGCGCTCGTCGCCCTGGCCGTGGGGATCGCCGGGCTGCCGGCCTCCGCCAGCGCCGACACCTCGTCCCGGGAAGTCCAGCACAAGCTGTGCGTGAAGATCTTCGACGCCACCAAGAGGCTTCTCGAGAACCTCACCGCGCGCATCACCGAGGCCGAATCGGTCGACCTCAACCTCAACGCCGTCACCATGGACGAGCGCCACCGGGTCTACGTTGACCTGGACGGCATGGCCGAGCTCAAGTTCGATCGCAAGCACCCCCGCATCGAGGCGAAGATGGCCGAGATGGTCGGCAACCAGATGCAGACCAACGGCCCTCTCTGTATCGACTTCACCGTCACGGGCGTCGAAGAGATCTCGGAGCAGCAGTACCACGTCGAGTTCAAGCTGGGCCTGGTCCTCGTGCTGGAGGAGTTCCTCTCCAAGCTCGTGCACTTCGGCGCCAACATCGTCGGCACCATCACCATGGTCGGCATCGGCAACGACCTCGTCAGCTTCCTCGACGGCATCGACTCCGTGGCGCTCGCCAGCTCGCTCGACAAGGGCTTCCGCGACCTGACGCGCGTCATCCTGTCCCTGGCCGGCGTCGAGGCTTACGACGCCTTCCGCGAGCTCAAGCCCGACCGCCAGGGCGATCAGCAAGGCGGCAGCATGACTGGGGCGGTGCTGGCCCACCTGGGACTCTCACTCGTGAAGGGCGTCACCCACGTCGGAATGAACATGGCCGGCATGTCGGTCGGCGCCATGGTGGGCGTCGCGCTCTCGCCTTCGGTCGGCGCCACCATTGGCGCGGTCGTGGGAGCTGCGGGATTCGTCCTGGTCGGCAACGTCGTCTACCGCAAGCTCGCCGTCGACCTGCCTATGAAGTACCGGCTGGCGCGGATCAAGCGGCTGCACAAGAAGCGCGTCGAGAGCGACAACCCGGTGAAGATCGCCTACTACTCGAGCAAGATCGAGAAGTACGAGGGGAAGATCCTCAAGCGCGTCAGCCTCGAGATGCGGACCGACAAGTTCTCATTCCTTCAGGAGTTCATGCAGCAACTGGGCAAGACCGAGCCGAAGGAGCGAGAGGCGCTGGTGCCGCTGTGGCGGAAGCTCCAGGCCAAGCTGCGCTTCGAGGTCGTCGAACACTCCGACCGGCTCGCCGAGCGGATGCTGGGCCAGCTCACGGAAGCGATGAACCCCTGACCTACCGGTTCATCGACGAGCCGGGTGCGGCGGCTTTTGGCTCTGCAGCCTTGTGCTCCTTGCGAGCGGCTTCCGACTTGAGCGCCGTCGGCGTCCCGCGCACTACGCGCATCGAGAGGTTTACGCGCGCCGCCAACGAGAGCATCATTTCCGCCGCCCGGCGCGCCTCGTCGGTCCTGGGCCGTGCGGCGCTTCCGGCCGCGGGAGCAGGCGCCGCCTTGGATTCGCCCGTGAGCGCTTTCTCCAGCGAGGGACCGGCGCGCCGGATCGCGGCGTAGAGGATCTCCTCCGCGGCCGTGCGGTCGATGCCGAGCTCTCGCGTCTCCGCCAGCGACAGGAGCCCCCGGATGTCATTGTCCAGGTCCGCCATCCGATCGAGCCTCCGCGAATGCCACGCCTCCGCGGCTTCCTCGGCCAGGTTCAGGAAGAGCAGGGAGAGCGGCCCGCTCACCGCACGCGAATCCGGGCTCACGCCCGCCATTCCGGCCAGCAAATAGGTCTCCTCGATGCGGTCGAGGAACTCCGAGGGCGTCAGCACGTCGACCTCGCGCGAGATGCGCGACAGTCGCTCGCTGGTCACGGCGCGCGCCAAGTGCTCCAGCAACGCCGGCGCCTGCCGCCCCTCTTCCCGCAAGGAGAGCACCAGCCCCTCCTGTGCCATCAGCTCGCCTTCCAATCTCTCCAGAAGCGGCTCCAGGTGCTTCGAAAGCAGCCTCTCGCGCACGCGGTCGGCGCTCGACTCCGGAATCTCGGAGAGGTGAAAGTAACCGCGCCCGAAGCGCCCCGCCAAGAGCTGCGCCTGGTCCTGGGCCCCACCGGAGGCGAGCAGCGCCCTCAGGTCGTCCCCGCGCGACGGCGCCGAAAGACACGCGACATGGGCCCCCTCGCCTTCCAGCACGACCACATCGAAGGCGTGGTCCTCCCCCGTCGCCGACTCGCGCAGCACCACCAGGCCCGGCCGCGCCCGCGTCCAGGGAGCGTGCTCGCCGACCAGCTGCAGCCGAAAGCTACTGACAGGGTCCTCGATCTGGATGGCCCTGGGCCGCCACTCCGGGTAGACGCAGCGCGACTCGCCCGGCGCGAAAACTTGCTCGAGCGCGTAGCCTGCCGCGATGCGATCGGGACCGATCCGGGCCGGAGCGGCATATCGCTCCAACACCTCCGCTCCGTCCGAAACCGAGGGATGATTCGCGGGCGCGCGCCGAAGGTACGTGGTCAGAACCGCGCGAAGGTCGTGGCGGCTGTAGGGTTGCGCCAGCTCGATCGCCCGAAGCGCGTAGCGCAGGTTCTGCACGGGCTCGATGCCCGAGATGTCGTCGAAGAACCAGGCGCAGCTCGTGTACATCAGCATCGCGTACTTCTGCGACTCGAGCAGCCGCATTGACCGGACACGATCCTCCACCGTGGTGCCCCGGAAATCGACCCGCTCCAGGAACGCGTCGCGCGCAGCCGGGTCGCCGCCTGCGAGGACGACGTCGATGTAGCGGTCGCGCGCCTCCCATGGATCGGGGAACCAGCGGGAACTCTCGCGCAGAAACGCGTTGCGCAGCTCCTCGCGCAGGTGGTCGAGCCCCTCGCGCAGTGGCCGGCGCCACTTCTGGTGGTAGCCCGCGGTGCCCGCGTTGCAGCCGCAATCCCGCTCCCAGCGGCCCACGCCGTGCGCGCAGCTCCAGGAGCTGGGCTCCTTGAGCTCCACTTCCATCTCGGGGGCGCCGAGCGACAGAAAGTGGGCGTAGTTCGTCGCCTTGAGCGGCGAACCGGGGACGATGCGGTTGTACAGGTACGCCAGACACATGTCGCCGAAGGGCTCGTGGTGGCCGTAGGACTCGCCGTCGGTCGCGACGTTGACCAGGTACGGGCGCGATACTGACGGCGGGCAGGCCGCCCCGATGCGGCTGGCAAGAAGGTCGGCGCTGCGCAGGTAATGCTCGAAGGCGATGCCCTTCGCCAGGCCGCCGTCATAGAAGAAGATGTCGAGATACTTCGTGTGGTCGCCCGGGATGGGAAACATCCGGTAGGGGCGGCTCGTGTCCACGTTTCCCGCCGAGACGTCCGTCCAGCCGCCGCGCCTCAGGTGGCGTACACGCCAGGCCTGGTGCGGCGAGAGGACGGTGAAGCGGACGCCGGCCGCGATCAGCTCGCGCGCCGTGGCCCGGTCGATGCCCGTTTCGGCGAGCCACATCCCCTCCGGGTCGCGCCCGAAATGGTGGCGGAAGTCCGCCTTGCCCCAGAGGACCTGGGTGCGCCGGTCGATCGGGTCGGCCAGCGGCATGATCATGTGGTTGTAGACCTGCCCCAGGGCGTTGCCGTGGCCGCCCAGGCGACGGGCGCTGGCGCGATCGGCCTCCACGATGGCCCGGTAGGTCGCCGGCGGGTTGCGCGACGCCAGCCAGGACAGGAGCGTCGGCCCGAAGTTGAAGGAGAGGTGCTCGTAGTTGGAGGCCATCTCCTCGATGCGGCCGCTGCCGTCCAGGATGCGCGAGGCGCGATTGGGGCCGTAGCACTGCGCCTCGATGCGCTCGTTCCAGTCGTGGTACGGCGCGGCCGTCGGCTGCCGATCGATGGAGCCGAGCCACGGGTTCTCCCGCGGGGGCTGGTAGAAGTGGCCGTGGATGACGAGGTAGAGCCCCGCGGCCGGATGGGACTTGGAGTCGCGGGATGAACTGGGTTGGCGGGTAGGCATGGCGTGTGAACGGACGCGTCAGTCTAGCCGCCCGCCGCCGCCGGGATCACCACAAAAAGTGTCCCGCCGGCCGCGCAGCTACTCCCTCTACTCACTCCTCGCTACTCACTACTCGCTACTCACTACTCCCCATGCCGATAGATCGAACAGAATGCGCGCGTTTTTGATACTCTTTGGCGTCTGCGGGCTACTCGGCTTTCTGGCCGTGGGGGAGTGGCCGCGGACGGCTGAGCGGCCCGGGCTCCACTCGGGGCGGGTGGAGGCCGACGCGCTCTTGCTGTCCAGCGAGGTCGGCGGAACTCTGGCCGAGCTGCACGCCTCCGAGGGGCAGTGGGTGAAGGCCGGCGAGACGGTGGCGTTGCTGGACGTGACGGAGCTGACGGCCGCGCGCGATAGGGCGGCTGCGCTGGTGGACCGCTCGCGAGCCCGGGAGCGAGCGGCCTCGGAGTCGGCCGAGCTCGCGCAGCAGACCGTCGAGCTCGAGCTGGCGCAGTCGCGCGAGGCCGCAGAGCGAGCCACGCAGACTGCTCGAGTGCTCGAGCTGGGCGCGCGCGCAGAGACCGTCGCCCGCCTGCGGGTGGCCGTGGCGCAGGCCCGCGCGCTGTCTGACGAAGCCGGCCGGGAAGCCGAGCGGCTCGACAAGCTTTCGCGCGGAGGCTCGCTGCCGGCCCAGCAGCTGGACCGGGCGCGCACGGAGCTCCTGGTGCGCCGGCAGGCGGTCGCATCCGCCCAGGCGGCGCTCGACGAAGCGCTAGCAGGCAATCGCCCCGAGGAGGTCGCAGCTGCCCGGGCGGAAGCTCGACGGCTGGAGCTGGGGCAGGAGCTGGCCGTTGCCGGCCTTGTGCGGCGCGACACCGCCCGGCGCGAAGTCGAGGCGGCCCACTCCGAGCGGCTGGCCTCCGAGGCAGACTTGCGGCTGGCCCAGACCCGGCTTGCGAAGGCAAAGATCGTCGCCCCCAGAGAGGGGTTGATCGATGAAGTGCTCCGGCGACCCGGCGAGGTCGTGCGGCCCGGAGACGCCGTGGTCCGCCTGCTCGATCTGGACCACCCGTACGTGAAGGTCTTCGTCGCGTCGACCGTTCTGGAGCGGCTCCAGGCCGGCTCGAAGGTGACCGTTCAGACGGACGGGCCGCCGCCCAGGAGCTACGCCGGCCGGGTCGAGAAAATCGCGCGGCGGGCCGAGTTCACGCCGAAGGACGTCCAGACGAGGGAGAGGCGTGTCTCGCTGGTCTACGAAGTGAAGGTCGCCGTCGACGGAGCACAGCGCGAGCTGCGCGCCGGAGAGCCCGCCGACGTGGCGCTCTAGCCCGAGCCGGTCGAGCCCTCGCCTTTCCAGCAACTCATGGAAGCCGCCATCGAAGCCTGTGAGCTGGTGAAGGTCTACGGGGCGACTGCGGTCGTGGACCGGGTCAGCATCGCCATCCGTCGGGGCGAGATTTACGGATTCCTCGGCCCCAACGGCGCCGGGAAGACGACGACGCTGCGGATGCTGACCGGGCTGCTGAAGCCGACCAGCGGGACGGCCCGGGTAGCCGGGCTGGACGTCGCGCTCGAGACCGACCGAGTGAAGGGGCAGATCGGCTACATGTCGCAGGCCTTCGGGCTCTACCGGGACCTGACGGTGGCCGAGAACCTCTACTTCTACGGGCGCCTCTATCTGCCCGAGGCGGTGGCGCTCGCGCGGCAGCGGGCGGTTGCCGGCCGGATGGGACTTGAGCCGTACCGACACCGGCTGGCGCGCGAGCTCTCGGGCGGATGGCGGCAGCGCTTGGCGCTGGGATGCGCGCTGTTGCACGAGCCGAAGATCCTTTTCCTGGACGAGCCGACGGCGGGGATCGACCCGGTCAGCCGCCGGGAGCTCTGGGATCTGCTCTACGAGCTGGTGCTGGAGGGCATGACGCTCTTCGTGACGACGCACTACATGGAAGAGGCCGAGCGGTGCAACAGGATCGGGTTCATCGCCAAGGGCCGGCTGCTGGCGTCGGACACGCCGCGAGCGCTGCGGACCGGGTACCTGTCAGGCGCGATGCTCTCGGTGCGATGCGAGGGGCTGCAGGAGCTGCACGCGAGGCTGAGGCGGCAGTTTCCGCAGTCGACGCTCTACGGCAACGAGATCCACCTGCTGGTGGACTCGGAAGAGCAATCGAGGCCATTGCTTGAGTGCGCCGTGAGGGAGGCTGGTATCGGCGAGTTCGCGCTGGAGCGCATCCAGCCGACGATCGAGGACGTCTTCGTCCACCTGACACGGGGACTGGCGGGCTAGCGCGATGCTGAGAAGGATCCTGGCGCTGGTCTACAAGGAGTCGCTCCAGATCGCGCGCGACCGGAGAATTCGGACGCTGATCGTGTCGATGCCGCTGACGTTGCTGGTGATCTTCGGCTACGGGTTCAACAACGAAGTCCGGCACCTGAAGACGGCCGTGCTCGACCTGGACCGAGGGTCGCACTCCAGGGGGTTACTCGAGCGCTTCCGCACGAGCGAGTACTTCGACCTGGTGCGCTACGTCCAGACGGAGCAGGAGCTGGCCGACTGCCTGGACAGCGGCGAGGCGAAGATGGGCATCCAGTTCCCGCCGGACTTCACGCGGGGGCTCTTGCGAGATCGCCACTCCAGCGTTCAGCTGCTGGTCGACGGCAGCGACTCCAACGCCTCGTCGCTCTCGCTCTCGTACGCCCGGGGCGTGATCCAGGACTACTCGGTGCGGCAGGTGATGGGACTGGAGTCGGAAGACCTTTTCATTCCGATCGAGGTGCGACCACGGGTCTGGTACAACCCGGACCTGGAGCAGGTGAATTACATGGTCCCCGGGATCATCGGGGTTCTCCTCTTGCAGCTGACCATCGTCGTGACGGCCATGGCCGTCGTGAAGGAAAAGGAGCTAGGGACGATCGAACAGCTGATGGTGAGCCCGATCCGGCCCGTGGAGTTCATCATCGGCAAGACGCTACCCTATGCGTTCCTCTGCTGGGTGGACATGATCCTGATCCTGGTGCTCTCCTACATCCTGTTCGGCGTGGAGGTGAAGGGGAGCCTGCCGCTGCTGCTCGTGCTGGCGACCGACTTCCTCTTCGCCGGACTGGGGCTGGGGTAGCTGGTCAGCACGGTCAGCGACACGCAGCAGGAGGCGATCCTGACCAGCATCTTCATCTACCTGCCGTCGATCCTGCTCTCCGGCTTCATCTTTCCGATCGAGTCGATGCCGTTCCCGATCCAGCTCATCACGTTCGTGATCCCGCTGCGCTACTTCCTGGTGATCCTGCGCGGCGTCATCGTCAAAGGCATCGGCCTGGAGTACCTCTGGCGAGAGACGTCCGTCCTGGCCTTCTTCACCGTCCTGAGCCTCCTGCTTGCCGCCCGAGCCTTTCGCAAGACGATGCAGTGAGGGGCAGGCTCGAGGCTTGAGGGATCAGGCTTCAGGCCTCAGGCCTCAGGGGTCAGGAGTCAGGCTTCAGGGGTCAGGGATCAGGAGTCAGGCGCGAGACGCGACTGCTGCGAAGGATCGCGCCCGCGGGTGTATTCTCGATTCTCGATTCTCGATTCTCGCTACTACCATGCTCCTCCTGACCGACGCGCGCGTGCTCACGCTCGATCCCGAGCGGCCGGCGGGGTGGGGCGTGGAGATCGAGGACGGAGTTGTACAGCGAGTGCTCTCGGGGCCGGGCGACTGCGAGCGAAGGGCGGGAACGCGGGTGGTGAGACTGCGGGGGCGAACTCTGGCGCCGTCATTCGCCGACGCCCACGTGCACCTGATGAGCTGGTCCCGGAGCACGACGGCAGTCGACCTATCGGGATCAAAGGACCTGGACGATGCTCTGGGTCGTTTGAGGCGAGCGGCAGCGAAGGCCGCGGCCGGCGATTGGGTGCGCGCCAGGAACTGGAACCGCAACGGCTGGGCCGACCCGTCGTGGCCGACCAGCCGCCAGCTCGACCGGGCTGTCGGAGAGAACCCGGCGATCGTGGACAGCCACGACCTGCACGGCTGCTGGTTGAACTC
Source organism: Candidatus Wallbacteria bacterium (assembly GCA_016190005.1). Lineage (GTDB taxonomy): Bacteria > Muiribacteriota > UBA6191 > JACPRK01 > JACPRK01 > JACPRK01. The sequence continues at coordinate 9,659 of JACPRK010000013.1, forward strand.
GCTGGCGCTCGAGAAGGCTCAGGCGGCCGGGCTGCTGGCCGCGGACGCAAGCGCGGAGTCACGGGGCGTGATGCGCCAGCAGCGACGGGGACGGCTCGAGCCGACCGGGATCTTGCGCGAGGACGCGGCCTGGGCCGTGCGGCGCCTGGTGCCTCCGCCGGCCGGCGCCGTGCTCGGGGGTGCGCTCGAGAAGGTCTTCGACCGGCTGTACGCCATGGGAGTGACCGCTGTTTGCGACTTCGACGGTCTGAGCGGGGCCTCGGAGCTGGCTCGGCGCCAGGCGCTGCTGAACGTGAGGGCCTCTGTCCTGGCGGACGAGCTTGCAGCCGCCACGGCCGCGGGGCTCGGCGCAGGCCACCGCCTCGGGGAGCGCGTCACGCTCGGATTCCTGAAACTGTTCCTCGACGGCAGCCTGGGCAGCCGCACCTGCTGGATGTGCCAGCCGTTCGAGGGCTGCGAGCCCGACTGCGGGATGCGCCTCCACGACGACCGGGAGCTCTCCGAGCTCGCGCGCCAGGGCCTCGCACTCGGGCTCACCCTGGCCCTCCACGCCATCGGCGACCGCGCCAACCGCCAGGCGCTCGACCTCTTCGCCGCACTTCGACCCGCTCACCCTCACGCTGGACTTCGCATCGAGCACGCCCAGCTCTTGAGCCCAGCCGACCTGGGCCGCCTGGCGTCGCTCGGCGTCACGGCCTCCATGCAGCCGTCACACCTGCTCGACGACATCGGCACCGCCGACCGCCTCTGGGGCGACCGCTCCCGATTCGCCTACGCGTTCTCATCGCTGCTGAAATCAGGAGCCTCCGTTGCGTTCGGCAGCGACGTCCCGGTCGGCGATCCTGACCCTCGCATCGGGCTGGCAGCGGCCGTCGCCCGCCAGGACCGCAGAGCGCGCCCCCCGGGCGGCTGGTACCCGGCACAGGCCGTCACGCCCGGCCAGGCCTTCGAGTGCTACACCGCGTCGGCCCATGCTGCCTGCAGTCCCGGAGAACCCTCGGGGCGCATCCGCCCAGGCTTTCGCGCCGACCTCGTCGCACTCGAGGGCGATCCGCTAGCCGCTCCCGTCCGCTTCGCCGTCGGCGAAACCTGGATCTCGGGCCAGAGTGTCTTCCGGCAAGACTGAGCCGGCACCCAGTCCACCGCTGCACGCTCGAAATCCCCGGAAAAAAAAGGAGGGCCTCACGCATGTGATCCAGTGCAAGGGGGGGCGGAGCACAGGACCGTTTCGAGAAGCCCGTTGTTGATCTCGGGGTTTTTTAAGGGAGAGCCAGTCCGCTCGATAGTAGGGGGGTTGACTATCTTCGCAGCCAGGCTCTCCACAACTGGAATTCGCCTTGGTGCCTCCAATCAATGCAACCTCGATGCCAAGCTACCCAGACCTGAGCAAAAATGCTGATGCAGACTGAAGAATCGGCACTTCGGGTAACCGCATCGCCCGGAATCGACCCGACCAAAGTGGGTACATTTTGTCCTCCCCTCCCTCGCCGCCCCCCCCTCAGCGCGCTCCCGCCAAGCTCCCCAATTCATGCCCATGCTCCGCCCCCCAATCCCTCCAAAGTGTGGAGTGGGATTTTTTTGGCTCGATCGAGACAAATATAGCCACCACCGCTGAACCATGACAAGTCCCGGGAGCGACCCCGGTTCCTGGGGAACTTTGGCCCGAGCGGCTACGAGATGATGCGGCTTCCCGGTTTCCGGCATCGCTCCCACAACGCCCCTCCGCGTTGACTTTGACGGGACGGGCGCCTATACTCGCTCGCCTTTCGGCGGCTGCGCCGACCGCAGTCATGACTCGAGTGCCGCTCCCTTCACCCAACCCTAATCATGCGAATTGCCCTCGTCTACAATCAGCGAAAGTCCTCCAACCCCTCTACCGGCGACGGCGCCGATGACCGCTACGCCGAATGGGACTCTGAGGAGACCATCCAGGCCATCGCCCGGGCACTGGCCCGCCGTCATGACGTCTCCTTGGTCGAGGCCGACGAGGACTGCTTCGAGAAGCTCCGCCGCAACCGCCCCGAGCTCGTCTTCAACATCAGCGAGGGCTTGAACGGCGCTAGCCGCGAAGCCCAGGTGCCGGCAATGCTCGAGCTGCTCGAGATCCCGTACACCGGCTCCGACCCGCTCACGCTTTCCGTCTGCCTGGAGAAGTCCCGGGCCAAGGAGATCCTCTCCTACCACAAGGTCCCTAACCCCGCGTTCCAGGTCGTCGAGACCGCCGACCAGCCCGTCCGCGTGAAGCTCCCTTGCCTGGTGAAGCCTCTCTACGAGGGCTCCAGCAAGGGCATCTTCAACGACAGCCTGGTCCGCACCCGCGCCGAGCTCGCCGGTGCCGTCCGCCGCATCGTCGACAAGTACCGCGAGCCCGCCCTGGTCGAGCAGTTCCTCCCAGGTCGCGAGTTCACCGTCGCCATGCTCGGCAATGGCGACGAGATTCGCGTTCTACCCGTCGTCGAAGTCCGCTTCGACACCCTCCCGCCGGGCGTCAACCCGATCTACTCCTACGAGGCCAAGTGGGTCTGGGACACTACCGACAAGCCGCTCGAGATCTTCGACTGCCCGGCCAGCCTCTCCTCGGAGCTCGAGGAGCGAATCCGCGAGACCTGCCTGCGCGCCTACCGCGTCCTGCGCTGCCGGGACTGGTGCCGCATCGACGTCCGCCTGGACGCCAAGGGCAACCCTCACGTCATCGAGCTCAACCCCCTCCCCGGCGTCATCCCCGACCCCGCCGCCAATTCCTGCTTCCCCAAGGCTGCCCGCTCGGCCGGCCTCGATTACGACGACCTGATCCTGGCCGTCACCGACGCCGCCATCACCCGCGTCGGCCTGGCCAAAGACGCCTCCCACGTCTCAGCCGCACAACCCTCCACCTCCCCCCA